>NZ_JBEXHQ010000060.1:0-40822 GCF_040607915.1 Micromonospora sp. NPDC005215
CGGCCCGTGCCGAGACCCGCGTCGCGGCCCGTGCCGAGACCCGCGTCGCGGCCCGCGCCGACGGAGCGGTAGACGTCGAGGGTCTGGCCGGCGATGGAGTCCCAGGAGAAGTGCTCCACCGCGCGCCGGCGACCGGCCAGGCCGAACCGCTCGGTACGCGCCGGATCGGCGAGCAGCGTGTTGATCGCCGCCGCCAGGTCGGCGACGAACTTCTCCGGGGCCAGCGGTCGGCCGGAGCCGTCGGTGGCCTGCTCGATGGGCACCAGCAGGCCCGTCTCGTCATCGGTCACGACCTCGGGGATGCCGCCGGTCGCGGTCGCCACCACGGCCGTCTCGCAGGCCATCGCCTCCAGGTTGACGATGCCCATCGGCTCGTACACCGACGGGCAGGCGAAGACGGTGGCGTGGGTGAGCACCTGGATCACCTCGGGCTTGGGCAGCATCTCGGCGACCCACACCACGCCGGAACGGTTGGCCCGCAACTCGGCGACCAGCTCCTCCACCTCGGCGGCGATCTCGGCGGTGTCCGGTGCTCCGGCGAGCAGCACGAGCTGGGTGTCCGCCGGCAGCTCCCGGGCGGCCCGCAACAGGTAGGGCAGTCCCTTCTGCCGGGTGATCCTTCCCACGTAGGCCACGCTGGGGCGGGACGGGTCGATGCCGAGCCGGTCGAGCACGTCGGTGTTCTGATCCGGCGCGTACTGAATGGTGTCGATGCCGTTGTAGACCACCCGGACCCGGTCCGGGTCGATCTGCGGGTAGGCGGTGAGCACGTCGTTGCGCATCCCACCGCTGACCGCGATCACCGCGTCGGCGGCCTCCATCGCGGTGCGCTCGATCCAGGAGGAGAGCGCGTAGCCGCCGCCGAGCTGCTCGGCCTTCCACGGCCGCAGCGGCTCCAGGCTGTGCGCGGTCACCACGTGCGGCACCCCGTGCAGCAGCTTCGCGGTGTGGCCGGCCAGGTTCGCGTACCAGGTGTGGCTGTGCACCACGTCGGCGCCGGCCGCGCCGGCGGCCATCTCCAGGTCCACGCCCATCGTGCGCAGCGCGGCGTTCGCGCCGGTCAGGCCGGGCGGTTCGGGGTACGCGGTGACGCCCGGCTCGGTGCGCGGCAGACCGAAGCAGTGCACCCGGACGTCGGCGCGCCCGCGCAACTCCCGGGCCAGGTACTCGACGTGCACCCCGGCGCCGCCGTAGACCTCCGGCGGGTACTCGCGGGTGAGCAGATCGACGCGCAGCGGGGTGGGTTCCGTCATGACCCCGCACCCTAATGCAGAAGACTCCCCGTACGAGTGGTGAAGTCCGACGCGGGTGGATAGCGTCGGGGCATGGCTGCCAAGGTGCTCGCGATCGTCCTGGCGGGTGGTGAGGGCAAGCGCCTGATGCCACTCACCACGGACCGGGCCAAGCCGGCCGTCCCGTTCGGCGGGATGTACCGCATGGTCGACTTCGTCCTCTCCAACCTGGCCAACGCCGGCTATCTCAAGATTGTCGTGCTGACCCAGTACAAGTCCCATTCCCTCGACCGCCACATCACCAAGACCTGGCGGATGTCCACGCTGCTCGGCAACTACGTCACCCCGGTGCCCGCGCAGCAGCGTCGTGGCCCCTGGTGGTTCGCCGGCTCGGCCGACGCCATCTACCAGAGCTTCAACCTCATCAACGACGAGCAGCCCGACTACGTGATCGTCTTCGGCGCCGACCACATCTACCGGATGGACCCGCGGCAGATGGTGGAGGACCACATCGCCTCCGGCGCCGCGGTCACCGTCGCCGGCATCCGCCAACCGCTGTCGTCGGCCGACCAGTTCGGCGTCATCGAGGTCGGCGAGGACGGCAAGCGGATCCGGGCGTTCCGCGAGAAGCCCACCGACGCGGTCGGCCTGCCCGACGCGCCGGACGAGATCTACGCCTCGATGGGCAACTACGTCTTCACCACCCGGGCGCTCTGCGAGGCGGTCGAGCGCGACGCGGAAGACAAGACCAGCAAGCACGACATGGGCGGCAGCATCATCCCGATGCTCGTCGAGCGCGGCGAGGCCAACGTCTACGACTTCCGCGACAACGAGGTACCGGGCAGCACCGACCGGGACCGCGGGTACTGGCGGGACGTGGGGACGCTCGACTCGTTCTACGACGCGCACATGGATCTGATCAACGTGCACCCCGTGTTCAACATGTACAACTTCGACTGGCCGATCTACACCGAGCAGCCGCCGTGGCCGCCGGCGAAGTTCGTCCACCAGTGGGGTGAGCGGGTCGGCCGGGCGGTCGGCTCGATGGTCTCGCCCGGGGTGGTGATCTCCGGCTCGCTGGTGGAGAACTCGATCGTCTCGCCGAAGGTGCGGGTGCACTCCTGGGCGCACGTCGAGGGCTCGGTGCTGATGGAGGGTGTGGAGATCGGCCGGCACGCGGTGATCCGGCGGGCCATCCTGGACAAGAACGTGTTCGTCCCGGAGGGCGCCGAGATCGGCGTCGACCTGGAGAAGGACCGGCAGCGCTACACCGTCTCCGACAATGGCATCGTGGTGATCGGCAAGGGCCAGAAGGTCGAGCCGTGAGCGACAGGCACTCCCCGAGGAGGATCCCGCAGTGACCCACCCCCGTGCCGGCCAGCCCGCCGAGCCCGCCGACCTGGTCGACGTGCCGCGCCTGGTGACCGCCTACTACGCCGAGCATCCGGACCCCGCGGACCCGGCCCAGCAGGTCTCCTTCGGCACCTCCGGCCACCGCGGGTCCAGCCTGCGCAACGCGTTCAACTCCGACCACATCCTGGCCGTCACCCAGGCGCTCTGCGACTACCGGCGGGAGCAGGGGCTGGACGGGCCGCTCTTCCTCGCCCGGGACACCCACGCGCTGTCCGCGCCGGCCGCCGTGGACGCTCTGGAGGTGCTCGCCGCCAACGGGGTCACAGTGCTTGTCGACAGCCGCGACGGCTACACCCCCACCCCGGCGCTGTCGCACGCGATCCTCACCCACAACCGAGGGCGCACCAGCGGGCTCGCCGACGGCATCGTCATCACCCCGTCGCACAACCCGCCGGACGACGGCGGCTTCAAGTACAACCCCACAAACGGCGGGCCGGCCGACACCGACGTGACCCGGTGGATCCAGGACCGCGCCAACGCGATCCTCGCCGCCGGGCTCAAGGAGGTCCGCCGGATCACCTACGCGCGGGCGCGGGCCGCCGACACCACCGGGGAGTACGACTTCCTCGCCCACTACGTCGACGACCTGCCGGCGGCGATCGACATCGACGCCATCCGCGACGCCGGGATCCGGATCGGCGCGGACCCGCTGGGTGGGGCGAGCGTGGCGTACTGGGGTGAGATCGCCGAGCGGCACCGACTGGACCTGACAGTGGTCAACCCGACGGTCGACCCGACCTGGCGGTTCATGACCCTGGACGGCGACGGCAAGATCCGGATGGACTGCTCCTCGCCCAACGCGATGGCGTCGCTGATCGCCGCCCGCGCCGACTACCAGATCTCCACGGGCAACGACGCGGACGCCGACCGGCACGGCATCGTCACCCCGGACGCCGGCCTGATGAACCCCAACCACTACCTGGCGGTGGCGATCGGTCACCTGTTCCGGACCCGTACCGAATGGGGTCCGGCCGCCGCGGTGGGCAAGACGCTCGTCTCCTCGTCGATGATCGACCGGGTCGCCGCGGACCTGGGTCGGCCGCTGCTGGAGGTGCCTGTCGGCTTCAAGTGGTTCGTGCCCGGCCTGCTCGACGGGGCGGTCGGCTTCGGCGGTGAGGAGAGCGCCGGGGCGTCGTTCCTGCGCCGCGACGGCTCCACCTGGACCACCGACAAGGACGGCCTGCTGCTGTGCCTGCTCGCCGCCGAGATCCTGGCCACCACCGGGCGCAGCCCGAGTGAGCACTGGGCGGAGTTGGCCGAGCGCTTCGGCGCGCCCGCGTACGCCCGGATCGACGCCCCGGCCACCCGGGAGCAGAAGGCAGTGCTCGCCAAGCTCTCCCCGGAGCAGGTGACCGCCACCGAGCTTGCCGGTGAGCCGATCACCGCGACGTTGACCACCGCGCCCGGCAACGGCGCACCGATCGGCGGCCTCAAGGTCAGCACCGAGTCCGGCTGGTTCGCCGCGCGCCCGTCCGGCACCGAGGACGTCTACAAGATCTACGCCGAGTCCTTCCAGGGCCCCGACCACCTCACGCAGATCCAGGAGGAGGCCAAGAACCTTGTCGACCAGGTCCTGACCTCCTGACCTCCTGGGTCAGCAGGGTGGGGGTATCTCCTGTTGGGCGTGTCGTCGTAGTTCTTCGGGGAGTAGCTCGCGGAGCTGCTCCGGCAGGAACGGCAGGTCGAGCAGAGTCATCTTCAACTGGTTGCGTTCCTGGTAGCGCAGCGGGTCGAAGCGGACCACCAGGCCGGCGTTGCGGCGGTACGTGATGTCCACGGTCCCCTCCGTGGCCGCGTCGCGGAACACCAGCCCGTCCATCTCCACCACGACCGGCGACGAGTCGGGCCGGAGCTCCAACCGGATCTTCTCATCCGGCGACAGCACCACCGACCGGGAGATACCTGCCATCGGCGCCGACGGCGTGATCACCACCGAGTCCGCCGCGGGGGAGATCAGTGGGCCGCCGGCCGCGTAGCTGTACGCCGTCGAGCCGATCGGGGTGCTCACCACCACGGCGTCGCTGCGGTAGTAGCCGTACTGCTGGCCGTCGATGCCGAGGGTGACGCTGACGAAGCCGGAGCCGGGCTGGCGGACCAACGCGATGTCGTTGAACGCCACGACGTCGTCACCGCACACGTTGCAGGCGAGGCAGGCGTGCGACTCGACGGTGAAGTCCTTCGACAGCAGCCGACTCAGCGCGTCGGGCAGCTCCGGCGGCTCGATCTCGACGAGAAACCCCAGGTGACCCAGGTGTACGCCGAGCACCGGCTTGGGGTCACGGATGGCGGAGCGCAGCGCACCCAGCATGGTGCCGTCGCCGCCGATGCTGATCAACGCGTTGGAGCGGGTGGCGACCTCCTCGGCCGGCACCGGTTCGACGCAGGACGGTACGCGGTGCTGGTCCTCCTCGCGCACCATCAGCGTCTTGTGGTGGCGCGTCGCCCACCGTTCGATGATCCCGACCACCTCGGTGACATCCCGGGTGGGGTGCAGCACAAGTCCCAGCCCCGACACCCGTACAGCTCACCACATCCGTGGTGGCCGCACCCGGCGTACACCGAAGGTGCGCCGACGGTCCCCCGACCGCCGGCGCACCTCGCCGCCGTCAGGGTCGGGGTCGACCGGTGAGGTGCCTCAGCGAGCGGGCGACCAGGTCGTCGCGGGCCGCCGGGGGCAGACCCTCCAGCCCGAAGCCCAGATAGACGGTGTCGCCGGTGACCACCACCGAGCCCTCCTCGAACGCCCGCTGGCTGCGCGACCAGTCGGTGGCGTTGCCACCGGACCCGGCCGGTGGCCCGGCCACCGTCCAGCCCCCCAGGTCGGCCGACTCGAACGAGGTCTCCGCCACTGTCGAGGAGTCGACAAGCACCCGGGCGTCGTCCAGGAAGACGCCGAGCCCCTGGGTGGACCAGTCCGAGGCGTACGTGATCGACACCTCGACCTGCTTGCCGGCGTAACCGGACAGGTCCGCCACGAACTCCTTCCAGCCGCCGGAGGCGCCGGTCGCCGCGTTCCAGCTGCCGGTGCTCCCGGTGGGCGAGCAGTCCGCACCCTGGTAGTGCGCGAGGAACGGGTGCAGCTCGTCCCAGTCGCTGAGGCAGCTCTCCCCGGTGGCAGTGCTGGTCTTGCCGTTGGCGTCCGGCAGTGTCGTCCAGTTGTCGCTGCCCACCTCGTGCGCCTCGACGAAGAGGAAGTCCCAGTCCTGCTCGACGTCGTAGGAGGTGAAGAAGCGCAACTCGGCGGCGCTCGCCCCGGTGAGGTCCACATTGCGGGTGAGCCGCTTGTACGACTCGTCGCTCTGCCCGCTGTGCAGGTACCACTCACCGGTGCGCGGATCGAACGGCGCGCTGCCCGGCCGGGTCCAGCCCACCGGCGCGGAGCTGGCGAACTGTGGGAACTGGTCCGGCGGCAGGAAGCTCGACGTGGTCAGGAACGACGCGCTGTGCTCCTGGTTCTCCGCCGACCCGGGCGCGTTGAGCTGCCCGCCGAACCCGGCGAACGCCCCGTCGATCCCGGCGACCGGGTACGGTCCCCCCTCCGGGGAGGTGCCGCCGTCGCTGACGTAGGTGTGCGCGCCCAGCCAGTACTGCTGGAAGTCGTTGAGCAACGGCAGGCAGCTGGCGGAGTCGGCGTCGGTGCACTCGGGCGGCGCGTCCGGGTGATAGACGTACGACCCGTTGGCGCCCTGGGCGTACAGCGCGTACTGGCCGCTGATCAGGAGCTTGCCGCCCTCGTTGAGGTAGTCCCGGACGGCCAGCTCGGTGTTGAGCGCCGCCTTGGCCGTGGTGCCGGGCACCTGGCCGGGGGAGCGCAGGATGACGTCGTCTCCGGTCTCCCAGACCACCGCCTTGTAGTGCGACAGCACGCCCAGCGGGTGAGGTGCTTCACGTCCCATCGCGTCGAAGTCGTACACGTCGCTGCTGCGCCCGGCGGCGCTCAGCGACGCCGCGACCTCGTCGGCGTACTTCGCGGTGGTGCCGGTCTGCGCCGGGCTGAGACCGGTGACGTCCTCCATCGCGAGGACCAGCACGTCGCCGCCGATGTCGCGGTGCACCTGGTAGGTGAAGTGTTGACTGGCGATCACCCCGGCACGCGGTTTGTTCCCGGTGAACCAGACCTCGACCCGGTCACCCGGCTTCGCACCGGTGACAGTGCCACGCAGCTCGGCGTAGTAGTCGTCGTTCGTGTCGCCGTACCGCTCGCCGCCGCGCCACTCGCGGACCGCCACCGTCTTCGGTCGTCCGCCGTTGACCGTGTAGTGCATCCGGACGTTCTTCAGCGCCCGACGGGTGATCGAGGCGACCTGCTGGGTTCGCCCGTACGAGGTGTCGAACGCGTCCACCACGAAGTCCGGGGTGCTGCGGCCGACCACCGACACCGGGTCGTCCGGGTCCGCCGCGGATCGGGCCACGGCCAGCGCGAACGGCAGGTTCTTCTGCACCTCACCGGCGATGAGGGCCTCGTCGTCGGGGAAGATGAAGCCGCTCGCGCAGTCCTCCGGACGCCACTGGTCGTCCGGGTCGACCGCCGAGGCGGCCTCGCAGGTGGACATCTCCGGGGTGAAACCCAACGTGCCGTACTTGACGGTGGCGTGGCTGTCGGTGTCACCGTTTGTGGTGTACAGCTCGGCGGAGATGTCCGGGTCGTAGCCGGGCACCGCCGGGTGCGCGTCGTCACCGGCCATCGCCTCGTAGATCACGTCGTCCGGGGTGGGGGTGCTCACCTGCCAGCCGACGCCGTAGAGCAGCAGCTCGGCCGCCGAGTGGTAGTTGACGAAGAACTCGAACCCGACCCGCTTGAAGAGCCGATCCAGGGCCTTGGTCTCCGGCTCGGAGTTGGGGCTCGGGCCCCGGTAGGTCTCGCTGTTCGGCTCCGGCGACGAGCCCTCGTTGTCGTACCCCCACTTGTAGCTGAAGTTGCGGTTGAGGTCGACGCCGTCGCCCGAGGTGATCTGCCCGTCGCCGTTGTTGTCCCGCAGGTTCTTGCGCCACAGCCGGTTACCGGTGGTGAAGGTGTGGTCGTAGCCGTCCGGGTTGGCGACAGGCAGGAACCACAGCTCGGTGGTGTCCAACAGGCGGGTGATCTCCCGGTCGGTGCCGTAGCTGTCCAGCACGTGGTGCATCAGCCGGCGGGTCATCTCCGGCGTGATCCATTCGCGGGCGTGCTGCGCACCGGCGTAGAGCACCGCCGGTCGCCGGCCGTCCGGGACGGTCCGCGCGTTCCTGGTGACCTTGAGGGCGAGAATCGGCTGGCCCTGCTGGCTGCGGCCGAGCGTCTCCACCTTGGTCAGCGCGGGGAAACGGGCGGCGGTGGCGTTCAGCTCGTCCCGGAGGCCGCCCGGCTTCCCGTAGGGGCGGAACGCCGTCCAGCCGGCCGCGGCCTGCTCCCGCAGCGCCTGCGAGGCGTCCTTGCCGCGAACCTTCTTCACCGACAGGGGGACGCCCTGGTCGGTGAGCCGTTTGGCCTGCCGGCGGCTGAGCACCGTCTCGACGGTGGTCTGTCCGGCCGAGTCGGTCTTCGCGTCGTGGCCGAGGTCGACCCCCGCCGCGCGCAGCTGGTCCCGCTGTTTCGCGTCGACAGTGCCGACGTACACCTCCAGGCCGTCCCTGGTGTCCGGATCGGACGACGGCCGCGCGCTGGCGGGTGGGGTCAGTGCCAGTGCGCCGAGCAGGGTGAGCACGCCGGCGATCGCCAGTCGTCTCGGTCTCATCGCGCCTCCTTGGGTGAAGGACCTGTAGGCGCGAGCCTTCGGTGCGGCGTGATCGATGTCAATAGTTCGATGGGCGCGAGGTGGCTGACCGTGTTGGTGTCGGTGCCGCCTGTGATCATGTGGTGGACTGGCTACCGGAGCGTCGCCGCGATGATGTCCGCGATGCGCTCGCCCGCCGCGCCGTCCCACATCGGTGGCGTGGGCCAGCTGGCGGGCCGTTGCGCCGCCACCGTGCTCGCCACGGTCTCGGCGAGCGTCGAGCGGGTGACGAGCCGGTTGGTGCCGTGCGTGATCGTGATCGGGCGCTCGGTGTTGGGCCGCAGCGTCAGGCAGGGCACGCCGAGCATCGTCGTCTCCTCCTGCACCCCGCCGGAGTCGGTGACGACGACCGCCGCGCCGCGTACCAGGCTGACGAACTCCAGGTAACCCAGTGGGGGGATGACCCGCAGCGCGCGATGCGAGAGCAGGCCCGCGCTTTCGAGGTGACGCCGGCCGCGGGGGTGCAGCGGCAGGACGACGGGGAGTTGGTCGGCGACCGCGTGCATCGCCTTGACCAGGTCGACGGCGTCTGTCGCATCGTCGACATTGCCCGGTCGGTGCAGCGTGGCCACCACGTAGCGGTCGGGGAGCGAGAGCGCCGCCCGGATGCCGGCGACGTCGAAGCGGTCGAGGTTGGTCAGCAAAGTGTCGATCATCGGGTTGCCGACCAGATGGATCTTCTCTGCCGCGACGCCTTCGGTCCCGAGGTGCGACACGGCGTCGGGGCTGGTGGCGAACAACAGGTCGGACACGTGGTCGACGACGATCCGGTTGATCTCTTCGGGCATGGACCGGTCGAAGCTGCGCAGCCCTGCCTCCACATGCGCGACCGGGATGCCCAGCTTCGACGCGACGAGGGCGGCGGCGAGTGCGGAGTTGACGTCGCCGTAGACGACGGTGAGGGCCGGGCGGTCGGCGATCATCAGCTCTTCCAGGCCGGTCATGACGCTCGCGGTCTGGCTCGCGTGGCTCCCCGAGCCGACCCCCAGGTTGATATCTGGCTCGGGTAGGCCCAGTTGCCGGAAGAAGACCTCGGACATCCGCTCGTCGTAGTGCTGTCCGGTGTGGACGAGGCGCTGCGCCACGCCGTGCCGCTCCAGCGCGCGGATCACGGGTGCTGCCTTGGGGAAGTTGGGACGTGCACCCGCGACGTGCAGAACGGCGTCGGTCGGCATGAATCTCCTCGGAATATTCGGTACGAATCAACGGCGGCACGCCAATAGTACAAGTTATCCAGTTTAAGGCATCTAATCGTCATAGAATGCCGAATGACGGATGCGTTGCGGTGTGCGTCGCCGGAAACGGCGACCTGCCGTGCACGATGTTCCTACTTCCCGAAGGCAGGCAGACCCGCGTGAAGCAGATCGTCCAATCGGTGTCCGGCGGAGAGTTGCGAGTCGTCGACGTTCCCCAGCCGGAGCCTGGTGCCACCGAGGTCCTCGTCGCCACGCGCAGGTCCCTGCTCTCCGCGGGAACCGAGCGCGCCGTGCGCGAGCTGGCATCGGCGAGCCTGCTGCGCAAGGCGCGGGCCCGGCCGGACCTGGTCCGCCAGGTCGTCAACCGGGCCCGCACCGGGGGAGTCCGCTCGACGCTCGCCGCGGTGCGCAGCCGGCTCGACGAGGACATGCCGCTGGGCTACAGCGCCGCGGGTGTCGTCGTCACCGCCGGTGCCGCTACCGACGGCATCCGACCCGGGATGCGCGTGGCCACGGCGTCGGTGGGGCACGCCGAGTACCAGGCGGTGCCGGGTCTGCTCGCGGTACCCGTACCGGAGTCGGTGTCCGACCAGGCGGCCGCCTTCGGCGCGGTGGCGGCGATCGCCATGCAGGGCCTGCGGCAGGCCGAGGTGGGTCTCGGCGGCTCGGTCGCGGTCGTCGGTCTCGGCCTGGTCGGGCAACTGACGGTACGACTGGCGCTCGCCTCGGGGCTGCACGTCATCGGCATCGACCTGCGCGACTGGACCGCTCAGTTGGCCGGCGAGTGCGGTGCTGTCGGCCTGGTCGAGGCGGGTGCGGCGACCACCGAGCAGATCATGGAACTGACCCGTGGCCGAGGCGTCGACGCGGTCCTGATCACGGCGGCGACGGCCTCGTCGGAGCCGGTCGCGCGCAGCACCGAGATCGCCCGCGACCGCGCCCGACTGGTCGTGGTCGGTGACGTTGGTCTGGACCTCGACCGTCGACGGTTCTACGAGCGTGAGCTGGATCTCCGGTTCGCGCGCAGCTACGGTCCCGGCCGACACGATCGGGCCTACGAGGAGTGGGGCATCGACTATCCGATCGGCCACGTGCGCTGGACGGCACGGCGCAACGTCGAGGCCTACCTCGATCTGGTGGCCAGTGGCCGGGTTGCTGTCGACGACCTGGTCACGCATGTCTTCGAGGTGGAGCGCGCGACGGCGGCCTACGAGGTGCTGGCCTCCGATCCGCGGTCGCTCGCGGTGCAGCTCAGCTACTCGGCTCCCGCGCAGCCGTTCCGGCAGACGATCACGGTGCGGCCGCGCCGCAACTCGACGTCGCCGCGGGCCGGCCTGATCGGGGCCGGCAACTACGCCAAGGCGACGTTCCTGCCCGCGCTCAAAGCGGCGGGCTGGGGAGACGACCTCGTCGCCATCACGTCGGCCAAGGGTCTGTCAGCGCGGCACGCGGCCGAGCGCAACGGCATCGCCGTGGTGGCACCGACCGTCGAGGATCTGCTGGTCCGCGACGACATCGACGTGGTGTTCATCCTCAGCCGCCACGACTCGCACGCCCGCCTGGTGGTGCAGGCGCTCGACGCCGGCAAACACGTCTTCGTGGAGAAGCCGCTCGCGCTGACCCAGGACGAACTCGACGAGGTGAGGGCCGCCTACGACCGCAACTCCGGTCACCTGTTCGTCGGGTTCAACCGTCGGCACGCGCCAATGGTCGGGCACGCCAGGTCGGCCCTGGCCGCCGGCTCCGGGCCGATAACCGTCGCCTACCGGGTCAACGCCGGGCAGTTGCCCGCGGCCCACTGGTACCACGACCGACGCCAGGGTGGCCGCATCCGAGGCGAGGTGTGCCACTTCATGGACCTCGCGTCGTGGCTGGTGGGCGAGCAGCCACGGGTCGTGCACGCGTACGGCAGTGGCCGCGGCGAACCGGGCCTGGAGGAGGACGTGAGTGTCCTGCTCGGATACCCGGACGGATCCACGGCGACGATCACGTACTCCACCCGCGGGCACCGGCGTACGCCCAAGGAGCGCCTGGAGGTCCTCGGACGCGGGCACACCGTGGTGATCGACGACTTCCGGCGCCTGGAGATCGACGGTCGGGAGGTGAAGCGCGTGCCCGGCGGCAAGGGACACCAGGAGCTGCTCGCCCGCACGCGAGCGGTGCTCACCGGGAACGCGCCCGACGACCGGGAGCTCGACACGTCCTTCGGCACGACGAGGGCCGCGCTGTCCGCGATCGCCGCCCTGGCGGGCATCCAGGAACACCCGTCGCGGCTGCCCACCCAGGCCGACGTGGAGAGCGTGCGGGCCGGCTCCACCTCGTGACCCGCTGACCCGGCGCCGGAGGTACCGGGTCAGCGCGGTGCGTCGCCGTCGACCAGCGGAGCGAGCAGCCGCCCGAGGGCGTGCGCCATCGCCGTACGCGACTGGTTCGCCCGTATCCAACTCCGGCCGGCGGCACCCATCTTGGCCAGCTCGTCCGGGCTCGCCTGGGTGAGCTGAGCAAGACCGTGGGCGAGGTGGCCCGGCGGGGTCACGTATCCGGAGTCCGCGCCCAACACGAGGTCGCCGACGGTCCCCGGACTGTTTGTGACGATCGGCAGCCCGGCGGCCATGTAGTCGAACACCTTGTTGGGGCTGACCCCGGCCCGGAACAACTCGACGTCGGCGAGCACGTGCACGCCGACGTCCGCGGCGTGCAGGAGGTCGGGGATCTCCGACTTCGGCACCGGGTCGAGGAAGCGAACGTTGGGGATGCCGAGGGCCTTCGCCTGTAGGCGTGCCTTCTCCATCCCCGCGCCCACCAGCACAACGTCGATCTCCGGTACCGCCTCGGCGGCGGCCAGCAGCAGGTCGAGCCCGTTGGCCGGGCCGTGTGCGCCGGCGTAGACGGCGGTACGGCGGGTGAACCGGTATCGTCGCCGCAGCTCCGGGCGAGGCCGGCTGGGTACGAAGTCCTCGGGGTCCGCCGCGTTGGGAATGAAGGCGATCTTCTCGGGCGCCACGCCCTTGCCCTCGATCGCCGCCCGTACGCCGGGCGCCATGATCACCACTCGGTCGGCGCGCTGGTACAGGAACCGTTCGAGGCGCTCCAACGCCCGGTACGCCACCGACGTCTCCGACAGGGTGCCCATCTCGACGAGCACGCGTGGCCACAGGTCCCGGACCTCCAGGACGAACGGCGTGCGCCGGAGTGTCGCCACGACGCAGCCGGAGAGGCCGGCCAGGAGGTGTGGCGACGAGGCGTAGACCACGTCGGGTCGGGGCTGCCGCAGGCTGGCCACCGTGGCCGTCACCGCGTAGCTGGCCCAGTTGACCACCCGGCCCAGGCCGTTGCCCCGGTACGGCGTCACGGCGACCAGGTGAAATCCCGGCTCCGCACGTTGCGGTCGGCCGGTGATCATGTTGCGGCGGCTCGCGATGATCACATGCGTCCAGCCGGGCAGCCGGCTGAACAGCTCGACGTGCCGGGTGCCGCCCGGATGGCCCGGGGGCACGGCGAAGTGGTTGAGGACGAGGACTCTGCGTGCCGTCATCGTGGTGCTCGCACGTGGTGGACATCCCCTGATCCGAGGTCGGTGACGGTGAGGGCGGCGCCCGAGTCGTACCAGGTCACCTGATACCGGAAGCCGTCGAGCGCGTCCGGGTCGGGTGGCGGCCCGGGGATCGCGCCAAGCCCCCACAGCACTGTGTCGTCCCGACTCTCGGCCGTGATCCACGTCGCCGGCTCCCAGCGTCCGTACGTCCGGCTGTGCCAGCCCGCGAAGGGCGTCGACCGTCCGCGTACCGCCTGGTGTCCGTCCAGTCCGATGAGGCCGAGCTTGGTCCCGCCGGCGATGAGCGCGTCGTTGTCCACGACGACGTCGGGGTGCAGCGGAACGGTGAGCGACCAGGACCGCCCGGCCGCCGGCGGGTCGGCGAACTCGACGATCGCCACGTACTGCTCGGCCACCACGACCGCGCGGCCGACGCGCACCGGGTGCTCGCCGCGCGCGTACGCGTCGTGCCACCCGAAGACGACTGTGCGATCCGGCAGGACCAGCGGTGCGCCCAGGTAGCCACTGCCGGTGTTGAGCCAGCGGAACGCCCGGTGCGGGACGAGCTGGTCCTGCCCGTCCGGCCGGCGTACCGGGTGGGCGGCGGAGGTGCGCAAGCCGTTGCGTACCTCCAGCGGGCCGTTGTAGGTGCCAGTGCCCGGGTCGGCGACAAGCCACCGGTCGTCGTGCTTGATCCAGACCGAGGTCAGGTCGGCGTGGCCGTGCGAGGGACCGCCGTCCACCTTGAACCACACGCGCCACGGCCCCCGGTCGACAAGCGCGATGCCACCCGAGGTCGTCGCGGTCGACCGGGCGCGCAGCGCCGCGGGAAACTCCGCGGAGGTGGCCTCGGGGTCAGGCGGGGGCGCGTACCACGCCAGTTCGTCGAAGTCGGCGTACCACTGCGCCGGCAGCCGTTCGCCGCACAGCGCGAGCCCGAGCGCGGCGGAGCCGGCCACGTCGAGCGGGTCGCCGGAGGACGTGAGCACCCGCCCCTCGTCCCAGTCGCCGTACTGCGGGATGTCCCCGTCGAACACTCCGAGCCGGGCCAGGTGCAGGCTGGCGGCGTGCAGGTCACGGTGGACGCTGGACGGCGCGCCGCCGAGCAGCACCCGCACGATGAGCATTTCCAGGACGAAGCGGTGGTACGACACCGAGTCCTCGATCATCCGGCCGTCGGCTCCGAAGTGTCGGCGTTGCTGAGCCGCGAACATCCTCTCGCCGGTACGCGCCCACCAGCGTGCGCGCCGAGCCGTGGGGAACATCCGGGCGAGCAGCATCAGCCCGAGCGCGTCGCCGAGCAGGTGGTTGTTGCGCATGCTGCTCAACGTGTAGGGCAGCTCGACCATCAGGTGGCGGGCGCTGGACAGCAGCAGCCGCTCCATGGCGGTCCCGACGTCGCCGGGTAGTCGGTCGCCGACCAGCGCGAGGATCTGGTTCCAGGCGATGGCGCGCAGGGCGAGTTCGAGGCTGGAGTACCAGTTGACGCCCCGCTCCGGCGGGGACTGCGTACACCAGGCCCGCAGCAACTCGTCGAGGCGGCCCTGCCACGGGCCGGTCGGGTCGAGGCGGGCCGCGCGGGCCAGGACGACCAGGTCGCGGTGGCGTGCCGCCTCCCAGGTGTGCTTCACGTCCGACAGGCGAGCCTCGGAGCGGATGTCGATGCGCCACCACGGGTCGCCCGCCGGCCACTGCCGCCCGGTCAGCGGGTCGGTGCCCCACGGTGCCGACACGCCCGTCGCCACCCGGGCCCCGAAGACCCGGAGCCCGTCGTTCAGCACGTGGCCGGCGTCGTCCAGGCACCGCCGCCGCGCACCGTCGCCGATTGGCAGCATGCTGGTCAGCGGCACCACCGCGGCCGCATGGTGCCGGTGCGCCTCCCCGCGGAACAGGACGGCGTGGAATCCGGTGCGCTTGGATGCCTCGTACGCCGCGCGCAGCGGTGCCGACAGGCCCAGCGCGCGCATGTCCACGGCGATCGCGCGGAGATCGGGTTTCACCTTCAACGTCCCCTTGGGCAATGGCGATTCTGTCGTTTCGTCCCGACCGGAACCGCCTGTGTAGGAAGCTGCAAGCGCGGATCAAATCGGGCATTTAGGACGGTCTTCGGTGGTACGCGGGGTTGTGCTGGCACGCGCCGGTCGGGGCGGGTCGTCGGTCTGTCGTCTGTCCAACGCCGCCGGTGCCGCTTCAGTGACGACGTCGCTAGTGCCGCCGCACGGACGACATCGCGGGTGCCGCCGCAGGGACGAGAAGGAGTGGTCGTGACAGTGCAAACCCGGGCGCGGCTCGGATCCCGCTCGCCGATGCCGCCTCCGGCCGGTGTCGGATCCGGTCCCGGAGGTGCGGCCGTGGCCGGCGCCGGACCAGGCGGGTGGCGCACGAGGATGACGACTCTCGCCGTCGCCCTGCTGTGCGTCGCGGCCTTCCAGGCGTCGTCGGCGAACGCCTGGCTGACCGTCGCGCAGGCCTCCGCCGCGGCGATCCTGCTCAGTTGCCGCCTTCCGCGCCCCCGACTGCCCGATGTGCTGGCGGTCGCGGTCGCGGCCTGGGCGCAGCTCACTGTCGCCTGGTCCAGCGACGTCGCGCAGACGCGGAGCGTGGCCCTCGCGTACACCTCGGCCGCTCTCCTCTTTGTCGCGGTCCGCCACGTCGCCACGTCGCCGAGGCACCTGCTCGCGGTCGGGGGTTCGTACATCGTCGGATGCGCCATCGCCGCGTGGCACCTGATCATCGAGGCGCGCGGGGCCGGCGGACAGGCCAGCGCGATGGACATGGCGGTGCGCTTCGGCATCGAGGGCACCAACATCAACTTCACGGCCTACTCCAGCGTCACGGCGTTCGTACTGGCGCTGGGCCTGTTGAAGATCCGCGGCCAACGGCGGCTCGTCACCATCGGCCTGATCACCGCGTTGCCGGTGCTGGCGTCCGGGATCTTCCTGAACCGGACCAAGGGCGCCCTGGTCGCCCTGCTGCTCGTGGTGGTGTACGCGCTGCTCAGCGAGGTCAGTCCCCGGGTGACCTGGGGAGCGGCGGTGGCCGTGGTGCCGACGCTGCTGGTGACGGTGCCGCTCGGTCTGGGACAGAGCGCGTTGGTGTGGGCGGACGACGTCGTCGGCTCGGCGGCGACCGGCGACGTGCTGAGCCGTATCCAGTTGTGGCGGTACGCGTCCTCCTACTGGTGGGACGCCCTCTGGGTGGGCGGCGGCGCGGGAACCTTCGAGCTCTGGAATCCGTTGGGCATCCGCCCGCACAACGCCGTGCTCGCCGTCGCCGTGGACCTGGGTCTGGTGGGCCTGTTGGGCCTTGCCGCCCTGTTCGGGGTGGTGCTCGCCCGGCGGGCGGCGCAGTGCCCGGTCGGCCTCCGGGTCGCCGGGCTCTTCCTGGTAGGGGGATTTCCGCTCTGGCTGACCGGAGTGTGGGAGTTCGAGCGGGGGTCGTGGCTGGCACTCGCCCTGCTGTCGATGCTGCCGGTCCAGGCCGCCAACCGTCGGACCGCGGACGACCCGGGACGGCGAGCGAACCGCCGGCCAGGTTCGGTCGGGGCCCGCGCCACCGCGTGCCCGACCGGTGCGAGCGTTCTGGACTGGCCTGGGGCCATCACCCGGTGACTACCCGATCGTTGGCTCGTTCAGTGACTACTGACAGTCAACCGATTGGCCGGCACCGTGTCGGATCGCCGTCCGCGCCGCCGGAACCTGGCTTGGTACGACGGCGGACCGTGCCGGGTCGTCGGATGCTCAACAGTGTGGAGGGTCGGCTAGTGGCAAGCTCGGAATCGAGGCCGGGGCGACTCGCGACCGTCCAGGGCTGGCCGCTCGGCCGGGAGTGGAGTGGTCTGCGGTGACCGCCGTCGACGAAATCAGTCGTGGCCGGCACCGCTCGCCGGTCGGCGACCTGCAGCTCCGGGCCGCGCCGCGACCTGAGCACCGCGTACCTCCGACGGTGGCGGCGCTCCGCGCGGCACCGGCGGGTCGAACTGTCACCTGGCTGCCGTTGGCGCTGGCGCTGTTGTGGATGCTCGGCACGTTCGGCGCGTTCTGGATGACGAGACTGGCCCGCGATGTCACGAACCCCTACCAGCTCTCCGCCTTCGTGCTGGTGGCGACAGCGCTGTTCGCCGGCGGATACGTGGCGCAGATGTCCCGTCGTCCACCCGCGATAGCCGCCGCGTCACACTCCATCAGCCGCGTCCGGCTGGTGCGTCAACTGGTCCTGGCCAGCGCGGTCTACTACGTCGTCGTGAGCCTGACCCGGCTGACCCAGTTCGGCGCCACCGGCCCCAGCAGTGTGTGGGCGAACATCCAGGCGCCCGCCGCCGGCTACGTCAACAAGTTCGACGTCTATCAGCAGGGGTTCAGCAACACGAGCCCGTGGATGAACGTCCTGTTCCCGCTGGGCGTCCTCAGCGTGGCCCTCGTACCGCTGCTGGTGCTGCACTGGCGCAGTCTCCCCGGCTGGCTGCGACTCGCCGGTGTGGTCGCGACGGGGACGCACATCGCGTTCTACCTCTTCATCGGCACGATGAAGGGGCTCGGCGACGTCGTCATCATGCTCGCGGCCGGGATGTTGGTCGCGTGGGCGTCGGTCCGGCACCGGCCGCGGGCCTACTCCCGCCGGCGTCGGGCGCTCATGCTGGTCGTCGGGGCGTTCGTGCTCCTGGCCACCTACATGATCCACAATCATGCGACGCGGGCGGCCGAGTTCGGCACCACGGGTGCCGTGGTGCACGTGAACCCCGCTGTGGAACGTGTCGTGGGTAGGTCGATGGCCGAGGGCATCGCCGCGATGGTGGGCTATCCGACGCACGGCTACCTCGGGTTGTCCTACAACCTGCAGGTGCCCTTCGAGTGGTCCCGTGGTCTCGGCAGCGCGCCGTCCGCGGCGATCTTCGCCGAGCAGACCTTCGACGTGGACCTCACCGAACATCCGAGCTTCCCCGACCGGACGGAGAACGAGATGGGGTGGCCGGCGCGCATGTACTGGGCCACCATCTACCCCTGGCTCGCCTCGGACCTCACCTTCCCCGGCGCGGCGCTGTTCATGGGGTTGGTCGGGTGGCTCCTCGCCGGCTCGTGGCGCGCGGCGGTGTCGTCCCGCCGGGTGATCCCGTCGTTGATCTTCGCGCAGCTCTGCATTCTCATCGTCTACGTGCCGGCGAACAACCAGCTCGGGATGGCGCCGGAATCCATCATCGGGATGGCCACGCTACTGGCCCTACACGTCATGCGGTCGCTCTTCCGCGAACGCCGGCCGCCCACCGCGGGCCCGACCTTCGCCGCGCGGGCTGCCGGCAGGTAGGCGCCGGGCGGCACGTGCGTGCCGTCTCAGCCCCACTGCCGGAAGAACCTGCCGAGAGGCTCCGCGTACGCCCGGTAGTCGAACGATTCGAGGGCCTGGCTCCGCGCGGCCTGGCGCATGACGCTGCGCTGCGCCGAACTCAGCCCCGCCGCCGCGCGGAACGCCCCGGTGACCTCGGCAACCGTGTGGTCCCGACAGACCAGGCCCTCAAGGTTGGGGCGCAGGTATCTCCCCATGTCGCTGGTGAGGTTGGCGATCACCGGTGTGCCGCTGGCGAGACTCTCGCAGAACTTCGTCGAGAAGCCCGCGTCCGCCGCCCGCTCGGGCCGGCGGACGAGGACTGTGAAATCCGCTCCCTGCAGGGCGTTCGACACCTCGACCTGCGGTAGCCGACCCAGGCACCGCACACCGTCGGGCAGCGTCCGACCGCCGAAGAGGCTGCGCACCTCGTCCAGCGTCGGGCCGTAGACGCGCAGCTCGACACTCGCGCCGTCGCGCTGGACGTTGCCCACCGCCTCGATGACGGTGCCCAGGAGATCCTTCTTGTTTCCGTGTGGATTCCCCGCGTAGGCGAGCGTGAGCGGCGGCGAGTCGCCAGCCGTCTGCCGGGCCTCCAACGTCAGGCTCTTGACGTCGAGGGTGGGTGGCACCCGCAGGACGGGTCTACCGCTACGGCGGTAGTGGTCTTCCAGGTAGGAGCTGATCGCGATGATGCCGTCGCACCGCGGGTAGTAGTGGCGCAGGGCCAGCTTCATGCTGACGTGCAGCGGGCCGAGGTAGCCGCCACGCACGTAGCGTCCGTTGAACCAGTCGACGACGTCGACGATCAGCGGCACCCGGTGGCGACGACACCAGCGCTGGAGGTGGAACATGTACTGGGCCTGACCGCCGTGCACCAGCACGTGGGACGGCTTGGTCGGCTGGGCGTCGAGCCATCGAGCCGTCCGCTGACCCCAGCGCACCAGCGTCTGAACGGAGCTGCCGAGCGGCCCCGCCTCCGGCGACGGCCGCTCCGCGAGACCGAGGTGGGAGACCGAGCCCGGTCCGTCGACGCCCGGCAACGCCGTGCTGGTCAGCGGCTCCGGCCCACCGCTGGCAACCACCACGTCGTAGCCGGCGGCGGCCAACGACGCCACCAGGCCGTAGACCCGCCGGGACCCCGCCTCACCCCACGGGAAGAGGAACGGACCCACACAGGCGACCCATCCAGTACGTCTCATCGCAGCACCTCGACTTGCTTCTAGGTCAGTTGCCGGCCGGCGGCCCCGGCGGTGGCGGATCCGGTTCGCGCCGCCGCGCCCAGCGTCGCGGCGAACCGCGCGGCCACGTTCTCCTTGGCGTGCTCCTGCCGGGCGAAGGCGGTCCCGTTGCGGGCGAGCCGCTCCCGCAGGGCCGCGTCCCGGCAGAGGTCGGTCAGGCCGCGGACCAGCGCCGCGCTGTCGTCGGTGCCGACGATGACGCCCGCGTCGGCCACCTGGAGGTGGTTCATCGACGCCACCTCGGCCGGCCCGTAGCCGAGGATCGGACGGCCCGAGGCGAGGTACTGGGGGATCTTCGTCGAGACCGAGTAGCGGGTGTAGCGGCGGATCTCGTCGTCGAAGGACTCGATATGGACGAGGACGTCCGCGCCGCGCAGCGCGGCGGGCACCTCGTCGCTGGTCAGCGACGGCCCCAGCCGCACCCGGGCCAGGGGGGCGAAGTGTCGCGCGTACCGGGTGAGGTCCTGCTCCGGAGCGTGGATGGTCAGCCGGACGGGCAGACCGGCAGCGGCCAGGCCGTCCAGTGCGGCGCCGATGTCGCGCAGCGGTTGCCAGCGGTTGAGGTGCAGAGCGCCGACATAGGCCAGCTCTGTCGTTTCCCGCTGCTCCGCCTGGGGGCGGGGCGGGGCGAAGAAGGTCTCGTCGACGCAGTTCGCGAACGCGCTGAACGGAATGCGGTATCGCCGGGCGTACTCCTGGGCCATCGGCTGACTGATGACCATGCCGAGCGGAGCCAGGCGGATGAGTCTCGCGATCGTCTCCTGGACGGATCGGTCGGCCCGACCGAAGAGTTCACCGTTGTCGTACAGGGTTGCCGGCCAGTCGTCGGTGAAGTGCGGCACGACCGGGACGCCGCAGGTACGCGCCGCGAGCGCCGTGATCCTCGTCAGCCGCACGCTGCCGAGCATCGAGTAGACGACGTCGGGCCGGAAGTCGCGCATCCACTCGATCAGCGCCGGGGGGACGCGGATCGGGCTGAGATCGGCTGTCGCGCGCAGTTGCGCGTAGATCTTGGCCATGGTGGGACGGTTCTCCGCCGCGGCGTGTACGGCAGCGATCGGCCGGCTCTGTTGCAGCGGCGTGCGACCGTTCCAGCCCGACATCCGCATGGCGTAGTACTGGATGGGCAGGTAGTGGTCCCGCGGCGGGAAGTGGAAGAAGTTCTCGCACACTTCCGTGGTCGGCGTGATGTTTCCGGTGTGCACCTGGGCGAGACGGTCCTTGGGCCAGCCGGAGAAGAGATTCGACAGGGTCATTGCGGTGCCACTGACGCGGCTGAAGGGCGTGTGGCTCACCACCAGCACCCGCGGGAATTCCTCGTCCAACACCATCGGTGCATCCACCTCTCTCAAGTGGTCCGTATTCTCAGCGCCCGCCGGTAGCCGAAGATGGCCGCCGGGACAACCGTCCCGGTGTAGATGACAACGGCGACGTACGGAGCCGCGGCCACCCCCCACCAGTGCACTCCGAGCATTTTTCCGACAATGGACAGCGGTAGGTACAACAGATAGCCCCACAGTTGGGGGCGGACGACTCCGGCCGCGTTCTGCACCATGAACCGTGGCGAGATCGCGGCCAGCACGATCCACCAGCAGGCGAGGCCCAGCAGCAGTGACCGGTTTCCGATGGAAATCGGAAGCCAGGCGGCGAGGAGTTGCTCGCCGAACAACACCAGGACGGTCGATGGCAGGACGGCGATAAGCGTCGACACGATCGTCATCCGGCGCACGGTGCGGCGTATCCAGTCCAGGTCGCCACGCGCCAGGGCCTCACCGTGCATCGGCCACAGTGGTTGGTTGACAAGTGTCACGAGTGCGCCGAGCTGGTTGAACAATCTGGCCGGCACCGCGTACGCGGTGACGCTGGCGAGGCCCAACGCGTGCGCGATGATCAATGGGTCGGCATTGTCCGCCAGGACCATTGTCAGCGTGACCATGAAGAAGAGGCCGCCCAGGCCGAACAGCTCCCGGACCCCCCGACTGTCGACGAATCTCGGCCGGGGCGCCAGGTGCGGCAGCCGCCAACCGAACGTCCAGACCGTGTTGGCGATGTTGACAAGTAACGGGCCGATGGCGATGCTGGCGATCACCGCTATCGGGGGCAGCTTCGCGTACACCGCGCCGAGCGCGAGTGGTAGCGAGAGCGCGCTCGCCGTCGCCTGCCAGACATTGCTGGCCGCCACCTGCTGATACGCGTACTGGACGCGGGCGACAAGCGACAGCGGAATGTTGAGCAGGAACGCGGTCAGGCACACCAGGGCGACGAGGTGGGCGTCCCGTGCCGCCGTCCCGGTCGCGTTGAAGAGCAGCGGCCACGGGATGAACCCACCGAACAACCAGAGCAGGCCACACGTCGGGAGCGCCACCCCGCAGACCGCCGCGTAGGCGCTGGAGACGTACCGCCGGGCCGTGTCCGAGTCGCCGTCCACCCGACACGGCGCGAGCCTCGTCATGAGCCCGAGGCCGACGCCCAGGTCCGCGAAGGCGACCATCCCGGTGACGGCGAGCACCGCGGCCCACAGCCCGTACAGGTCGGTGCCCAGGTAGGACAGGGTCACGGGGAGGAGGACGAGTGGTACGAGAGCGCTGACCGCCCGACTCAACGCAGCGGTGGCGATCCAGGACAGCAGCCGACGAGCGCGACTCGGGGCCGGGGGAGTGGGGGCCGCCGGCGCGGGTGGCGCGACGGTCTGGACGCCCCGCCCCGCGGCGGGTGCTGCGACGTCCGGCGGCTCGGGCCGCTCAAAGCTGCCGGATGGGGCCCGCATCTCTCGGTCCTATCGATCTGCGGCGAACGCCGGAGGGACGCGGCTGCCGCGACGCGGCCTCGCGTTGGGGTTCCTCACGGTCATAACTGCCGGTGAGGGGATTTGGGTGCGGCTCTCGGCACCGTCCGCCGCGCCGGTCACCGGGACTGCAGGGGTACGCCCACCGGACCGTCCACCGTCGGGTCGATCGGCTGGGCGCAGAGCAGCGCCAGGTGCTCGGCGACCTTCGCCGCGTCGTCGTACGGGTCGAGCCCGCTCACCTCCATCGGGTCGAGCGCCGGCACGGCCACGTGGGACACCAGCGGGTGGAACGGCCGGGTGTCGACCTCGCCGGTGCCGAACAGGTCCTCGTGCAGCTTCTCTCCGGGACGAAGGCCGGTGTAGACGATCGGCACCCTGCTGGACGCCTGCTCGGCCATCTGCCGGGCCAGGTCGGCGATGCGGACCGGCTCGCCCATGTCCAGCACCAACGCCTCCCCGTCCCGGCCGATCTCGGCGGCCTGGAGCACCAGGTGGACCGCCTCCTGGACGGTCATCAGGTAGCGGGTGACGTCCGGGTGGGTGACGGTCAGCGGCTTGGCGTCCTCGATCTGTCGCTGGAAGGCCGTCACCACCGAGCCGCGGCTGCTGAGCACGTTGCCGAACCGGACGCTGAGGAACGTCCCCGGGAACCGGGACGCGGCGTGCGCGGTCAGTCGCTCGGTGATCCGCTTGGAGTACCCGAGCACGCTGATCGGGTCGGCCGCCTTGTCGGTGGAGATGTTGACGAACCTGGCGACGTCCTGGCAGGCGTCCAGCACCGACAGGGTGCCCCAGATGTTCGTCTTGACCGCCTCGCCGGGGTGCCGCTGCAACAGGGTCAGGTGCTTGAGCGCCGCCGCGTGCAGGATGACCTCAGGGCGGCGCTCCCGAATGATCCGGCGAAGGCCCTCGTCGTCGCGCAGGTCGGCGAGGATCAGCTCAGGACTGTCCAGCAGGGCTCGGCCGGCGAGCGACATCTGCAGGCCGTGCAGTGCCGACTCGTCCCGGTCCAGCATCATCAGCTCACCCGGGTTGGCCTTCATCACCTGACGGCACAGCTCCGAGCCGATCGACCCACCGGCGCCGGTGACCAGGACCCGCCGCCCGGTCAGGCTGTTCGTGTTCAGCGGAAGGTCACCGATCACCTGCCGGCGGCCGAGCAGATCGCCGATCTGCACGTCCCGGACGTCGGTGACGGTGATCCGGTGGTCGACCAGGTCCCGCACGGGGGGCAACACCTTGAACACCGCCCCCGCGCCGAGCGTGGCCTCGCGGATCTGGCGGATCAGCGCCGCGTCGGCGTTGGCCACCGAGAAGATCACCGCCTTCGCGCCGGTACGGCGGACCGCGGCATCGATGTCGTGCCGCCCGCCGAGCACCCGCACCCGCCGGATGCGTAGGTCGCGCTTGTCCGGATCGTCGTCGAGGGCCCCCACCGGCAGGTATCGGCCGCGCGGGTCGCCGAGCATCGCCCGCAGCAGCTCCTGCCCGGCGTTGCCCATCCCGAACAGCAGCACCGCTGTCGACGACCGGACGTCGGGACGCATGGAGAGGTCGCGGCGGTGCCGGTACGCGAACCGGGCGCCGAGCATCAGGAGCAGGGCGAGGGCGCCGCCGACCAGCGGGGTGCTCGCCGGTACCGGCCGCTCACCGGACGACAGCAGGCCGAGCAGCACGATGGCCGCCGTCAGGATGGCGGTGCCGGCGACGCCCTGGACCTCCTGCAGGCTGCCCAGCGGGTGTCGCCCGGAGTAGAGCCGGCGTACCGCCGCCACGGCCACGTGCACGACTGCCGCGAGCAGGCCGATCGCCGCGGCCCGGCCCAGTTGGCCCGCCGGGAGATCGAACTCGAACCGGGTCCACACCGCCGCGGCGAAGCCGCTGACCCAGGCGGTGGTGTCGGTGGCGAGGAAGCCCGCGGTGCGGCGGCGGGCCCGGGCTCGCCGTGTCGAGCGGTCCGCGTGCTCGGTGTGCTCAGTCTCCTGCGACATGTGCTGGCTCCCTGACCCGTCTCCGACCGCTTCCGCCGCGTACGACAGAAGGGACTAAAAGCCCTTTGTCCTTGTTACAGGCAGTTTCGTGTTTTTGGGCGATTTCCGGCGAACAGCACACCGGCCATCTCCCGCACCCTCCGGTCGTCACACCGCGCCGGCTCCCGTCCGGCGGCTCAGGAACTCCTCGATCGCGGCCGACACCCGGGCGATCTGCGGCTCGGTGAGAGCGCTTCCGCTGGGCAGCGTGAGCCCATCGGTGAACAGTCGCTCCGCGGCGCCGGTGAGCAGCGCCTCCGCGCCGTCGTGCATGGGCTGCAGGTGCATGGGTTTCCACACCGGCCGGGTTTCGATGTCCCGCTCGGCCAGGTGGGCCGCCAGGTCGTCGGCCCGCCAGCCGCACCGCTGCGGCTCGACGGTGATGACGGTGAGCCAGCAGTTGGACTCGCTGTCCTCCGCGCCGAGCAGCCGGACGCCCGGCACCGGGGCGAAGAGCTTGGCGTAGTGATCGCGCAGGTGTCGGCGGCGGGCGATCATCGCGTCCAGCCGGAGCAACTGGGCTCGACCGAGCGCCGCGAGCAGGTTGCTGAGCCGGTAGTTGTACCCCGTCTCGCGGTGCTCGTAGTGCCGGGCGGGCTCGCGGGCCTGGGTGGCGAGGTGACGGGCCCGGCTGAGGAGCGCGGCGTCGTCGGACACCAGCATCCCGCCGCCGGAGGTGGTCATGATCTTGTTGCCGTTGAAGGAGAGCACGCCGACGCGCCCGAACGAGCCGGCGGCCCGACCCCCGTGACGGGCGCCGAGGGCCTCCGCGGCGTCCTCCACCACCGGGACGTCGGCGTCGGCGCAGACCGGGATCAGAGCCCGGTAGTCGGCGCAGCTGCCGAACATGTCGACGGGAACGACAGCGCCGATCCGCTCACCGCGCGACCGCAGCCGTCGCAGCGCCTCGTCGACGAGAGCGACGTCCACGTTGCCGGTCCGGGGGTCGCAGTCGACGAAGACCGGCCGCGCCCCGATGTAGCGGGCCGCGTTCGCGGTGGCGACGAAGGTGAGCGTGGGCACGATGACCACGTCGCCGGGGCCGACACCGACACCGAGCAGGGCGAGGTGCAGCGCCGCCGTCCCGGAGTTGACGGCCACCGCGCCGCCGGTGCCAACCCGGGCCGCGACTTCCTGCTCGAACGCCTGGAGGTCCGGGCCGACCGGTGCGACCCAGCCCGAGCGCAGGGCGGCGATCAGGTACGACTCCTCGAGTGGCCCGATGTCGGGTGGCGACAGGTACACGGTGCCGCTCATCGGGCACCGCCGGTCACGAGACCACCAGGCATCGGCACGATCCCACCTCCAACGGCGTCGGGGTGACGCTCGGTATGCGTCCTGACCCGGTAGAAACCGGATGACCGCGCCAATAGGCGACAGTCGGCCAGCATTCCCCCGATCAACCCCGAAACTCGCAGAGGGACACGGCCAGCTCGGCAGCCTTCTGCGGGCGGCAGGTCACCCGACCGCTCGTGAGCGTCGCGACGACTGGTCGGGCGAGGGGAAAACTGACCGGTCGGGCGAGGGGACCCCGGCGGGCAGGTGGAACGGCCGGCTCCCGCTCACCGGTGACCGGCGACGCCCCCGGGTGTGCCGTCACCTCGCGACCGGTGCCGCAGTTGCCGTGATGGTGCGGCCGGGATCAGCTCGTGGCCGAGCGGCCGTCGGGATGGGGAGACATGCAGCGTGCCGTGCGCGACACCTCGCGTCGCCCCGGCGTTGGTCCGAGCCCCGTGCCGGGCCGACCGGTGCTGGTGCAGCACTCGGCCGGCACCCCCGGCGCCAACGGCCCGCTGACCGCCGTGCAGAGGGTGCTCGCCTCGCCCCTGGCCGACCGCTACGAGTTCGTCCGGATGCACCAGCACGCCGGCAACGGCAGCCTGAACGTGCCGCTGCTACGCGAGTGGGTGCGGCTGCTCCGACGGGTCCGCCCGGATCTGGTGCACGTGCGGGGTCTGCAGAACGAGGGCTTCCACGGCGTGCTCGCCGCCCGCCTCGCCGGCTGCCCGCGGATCCTGGTCACCGTGCACGGCACCGTCCGTGACCTGTGTCAACCGGGTCGCGCCTGGCGGCGTCGACTGCTCGTGCACGGGGCCGAGCCCGTGACGCTGCGGCTGGCCACCCATGTCGGCACCGTCTGTGCGCACGCCGCCGGCCGGGACTTCCTGCGCGACCTGGGCGGGAAGTTCGTCGGGGTGATCCCCAACGGCGTACCACTGCCGGCACGGCCACGCGCGGCCCGGGACCGGGTCCGCGCCGAGCTGGGCCTGCGCCCCGACGACGTGACGATGATCGTGGTGTCCCGGCTGACCTGGGAGAAGGGGTACGGCGTCCTCGCCGACGCGGTACGCCGGTTGCCGCCGTCCGCCACCCGCCGGGTGTTGCTGGTCGCCGGCGACGGGCCCGACCGGGACGGGATCGGGGCCGCGCTTGCCGAAGCCGGCCGGGTCGAGGTACGCCTGCTCGGCAACCGTCTCGACGTACCGGACCTGCTCGCCGCGGCGGACCTCTTCGTCTTCCCGACCCTGCACGAGAACCTCTCCAACGCGCTGCTCGAGGCGATGGCGTACGGGCTGCCGGTGGTCGCGTCGGCGGTGGGCGGCAACGTCGAGGTGCTGCGCTCCGGCGGCGGCCGGCTGGTGCCGGCCGGCGACCCGGATGCCCTGGCCGCGGCGCTGACGCCGCTGCTGGACGACCCCGCCGAGCGGCGCCGGCTGGGGGAGTTGGGTCGCACGGTGGTGGCCGAGGACTACCACCTCGACGTCATGCTCGGTCGCCTCGACCGGGTCTACCAGCAGATCCTCGGGGAGTGACGGTGGCGCGGCGACGCGGCCCACGGGTCACCCTGCTGGGCTTCACGGTGCCGGACGACCTGCTCGCCGAGATCATCGCCCGGGACACCGGCCTGCCCACCCAGACGCACACCTTCGCCTGGGGCCTGGTGCGGAGCCTGCGGGCCGCCGACTGTCCGCTGTACCTGCTCTCCGCGGCGCCGGTGTCCACCTGGCCGGGCAACGGGCAGATCCGGTTCCGGGCGGGTCGGTTCCGCCAGGACGACGTGGACGGTCACCTGCTGGCGTTCGTGAACCTGCTCGGCCTCAAACACCTCACCCGGTTCGTCGCCGCCTGGCGTACCGGAGGCCGGGCACTGCGTGAGCGGGACGCCGACGTGCTGCTGGTGCACGGCGTGCACTCGCCGTTCCTCTGGTTCGGTGTGCTGCGGGCCCGCAGCCGCGGCGTCCGCGTGGTGCCGGTGCTCACCGACCCGCCGGGTGTCGCGTTGCCCACCGACGGTCGGCTGGTCCGGCTGCTGCGCGGGCTCGACGTCGCGCTGGTCCGGGCCGCCCTCGCCCGCTGCTCCGGGGTGATCGCGCTGACCGCCGCGCTCGCCGAGGACTTCGCGCCCGGCCGGCCCCGGCTGGTGCTGGAGGGAATCTGTTCCGCCGATCCGGCGGGCCCGCCGGTGCCGCCCGGGATGACCAGGGACATCGTGTACGCGGGGGGCCTGAGCCGCGCCTACGGCGTCGACCGGCTGGTCGAGGCGTTCCGCGGTCTTCCCGGGGACGACCTGCGGCTGTGCGTGTACGGCCGGGGCGAGCTGGCGGGTTGGCTGCGGGACCAGGCCGCCGCGGATCGGCGCATCGTGCCCCCCGCGCTGCTGCCCCGGCCGGAGTTGCTGCCCCGGCTGGCCCGGGCGACAGTGCTTGTGAATCCGCGCCCGGTGGACCAGGACTTCGTCCGCTGGTCCTTCCCCTCGAAGATCATCGAGTATCTCGCCGCCGGGGTGCCGGTGGTGAGCACCCGGCTGCCCGGCATCCCCGAGGAATATGCGCCGTGGCTGTCCTTTGCCGAGCCGGACACCGCCGCCGGGCTGCAGACAGCCGTCGGCCGGGTGTTGGAGCTGCCGGCGGAGGAGGCCCGAGCGCTGGGGACGGGCGGGGCCCGCTTCGTGCGGGAGACGCGCAACCCGGCCGCCCAGGGTCGCCGCATGAGCGACTTCCTCGCCGGGCTGCCCGAGCGGCGCGGCGCTCAGCCCCGGCCGCCCGTCGCGGCCTTGCTGAGCAGGTCCTCGATCTGGTCGACGCCGACCCGCAACGACATCCGGTCCAGGTAGAGCTGACGACCCCGACGGCCCATCGCGATCCGCTGCTCGGCCGGCACCCGGGCGGCGGCGGCGAACTGGTCGGCCAACGCCCGCCAGTCGTCCGGCGGGCAGACCAGACCCGCCCCGCCGGTGCTCA
Organism: Micromonospora sp. NPDC005215; assembly: GCF_040607915.1. Lineage (NCBI taxonomy): Bacteria > Bacillati > Actinomycetota > Actinomycetes > Micromonosporales > Micromonosporaceae > Micromonospora > Micromonospora sp. NPDC005215. The sequence continues at coordinate 28,746 of NZ_JBEXHQ010000060.1, forward strand.
CCAACCGGGCGGCGTCGCCGTCGGCAGACATCAGCACCGGGGCGCCGCAGGCCAGCGCGGCCTGCAACTTCGACGGAACCGTCCCGCGTAGCCAGGGCAGGTCGCGGAGCATGACCAGCTGGTAGTCGGCGGCGGCGTACAGCTCGGCCATCTCGACGGCCGAACGGCGACCGACGAACCGCACGTTGTCCGCACCCAGCTCGTCGGCGAGACGCCGGGCCTGTTCCGCTCCCAACCCGGTGCCGACGAAGACCAGGTCCACCGCGTCCGGCACCGCGGCGGCGGCTCGGATGGCAACGTCGACGCCCTGCAACAAACCCAGGTTGCCGGCGAACATCACAGTCGTCCGACCCCGGTGACCGATCGTCGCTCGGGCCGCGTCGGTGCCGTCCACCGGCCGGAACATCGCCTCGTCGGTCCAGTTGAACACGGTACGCACCAGACCCGGGTCGACACCCCGTTCGATCAGCTGTTCCGCCATGGCGGGCGCGATCACCGCGATGCCGGCGCAGGCCCGGTAGATCCGGCGCATCGTGCCGGTCAGCACCCGGTCCATCGCCCGCCCGGCCAGCCCCGGTGGGGCCATCCCGGACGCCGCCACCGACTCCGGCCACAGGTCCTGCACGTGCAGCACCGCCGGGACGCCGCGCAGCAACCGCAGCAGACCGGCGGCGGCGTACGCGGTGGGCGGCGGATGGTAGACGTAGAGGGCGTCGACGCCGCGCAGGTGGCGTGGGGCGGCCAGGGTGCTGGTGGTGGCGAAGGAGAGATAGCTCGCCGCCCGGCGCAGGCCGGAACGGTCGTGACTCGGATACGCGGGCACCCGGCGGACGGTCACCCCGCGATCGGTGGCCCGGTGGTGCCAGCGCTGCCGCCAACCCGGGTAGGTCCGCCCGAGGGGCAGGCTCGGAAAGGTGGTCAGCACCCGCACCTCGTGGCCGCGGCGGGCCAACTCCGTGGCCAGTTGACCCGGCACGAAGGCGCTCTCCGGCGGGTACCACTGGCTGATCAGTCCGATTCGCATGCGCCCGGCACTCCCGTCGACGGCAATTCGCCCACCTGGGGCAGACAACTGACGGAAGGGATCGAAGGACACGCGTGCGGTGTCCGCTTCGCGTGACGTGCGCGAAGGGCACTCGTTGTCACACTGGTGGCCGCCTGGGGCCGAGTCCGACGGGAGACGCGTTGAAGGTAGTCGTGACCGGTGGCGCCGGGTTCATCGGCGCCAACCTGGTACGGGCGCTCGACGAGGCACCCCAGGTGACCGACGTCGTGGTCGTCGACGACCTCTCCACCGGCCGGTTGGACAACCTGCACGACCAGCCCGTCCGGCTGCGCCTGGGCACCGTGCTCGACCCGGACCTGCTGGACGAGACGTTCGACGGCGCGGCCAGCGTCGTGCACCTGGGCGCTCTCGGCTCGGTGCCGCGCTCCATCGACCGGCCGCTGCCCAGCCACCACGTCAACGCCACCGGGACGTTGATGGTGCTGGAGGCCGCCCGCCGGCACCACGTCCAGCAGGTGATCCTCTCGTCCTCGTCGTCGGTCTACGGCGTGAACCCGGTGCTGCCCCGCGAGGAGGGGCTGCGTCCCATCCCGGTCTCCCCGTACGCGGTCTCCAAGCTGGCCGCCGAGGCGTACGCCCTCGCCTACGCCACCTGCTACGGCCTGGGCGTGCTCCCGTTCCGCCTCTTCAACGTCTACGGCCCGCGGCAGGCGACGCACCACGCGTACGCCGCGGTGCTGCCCCGCTTCGTCACCGCCGCGCTCACCGGCGAGCCGCTGCGCGTGCACGGCGACGGCCGGCAGACCCGCGACTTCACCTTCGTCGGCAGCGTCACCTCGGTGATCGTCGACGCCGTGGTCCGTCGGGTGTCCACCACCGACGTGGTGAACCTGGCCTTCGGCGCGCGGATCTCCCTGCTCGACATGATCGCCGAGCTGGAGGACATCCTGGGCCGTCCGCTGCCCGTGGCGCACGAGGCGCCGCGCCCGGGTGACGTGCGGGACTCGCAGGCCGACTGCACCCGCCTGCGGGAGCTGTTCCCCGCGGTGCGGCCGGTGCCACTGCGCACCGGCCTGGAGCGCACGGTGTCCTGGATGGCCGCCTCGTTTGGTCCGTTTGCGGCCCAAACGCGTATCTGCTGCTAGGGCCTCTCGTTGACCCGGGTGCCGCATCCGGCGGGGCTTTCGCCTGACCGCCGGAGACCGGCGCCCGCGCCGCAGCGCGCAGCAATGTGCCGCGCCGGGTCGACGGGTGAGACCCGCCCGCCGGGTGACGAACGGGAGAACCAATGAGCGTGATGACCGCGGGCCGCCGGGTGCTGATCACCGGTGGGACCGGATCCTTTGGACAGACCATGGCGCGACGACTGCTCGACCGGGACGTCGCCGAGGTGCGGATCCTCAGCCGGGACGAGGCCAAGCAGGACGCCATGCGGCGTTCCATCGGTGACGAGCGGATGCGCTACCACGTCGGCGACGTGCGCGACGTCGACACGGTGCTGCGGGCCACGCGGGGCGTCGACTTCGTCTTCCACGCGGCGGCGCTCAAGCAGGTGCCGTCCTGCGAGTTCTTTCCCCTGGAAGCCGTGCGCACCAACATCCTCGGCAGCGGCAACGTGGTCGAGGCCGCCGCGCACAACGGCGTCAGCTCGGTCGTCGTGCTCAGCACCGACAAGGCCGTCCACCCGGTCAACGCGATGGGCATGAGCAAGGCGCTGATGGAGAAGGTCGCCCAGGCGTACGCCCGGAACAACCCGAACAGCGCCACCACCGTGTCCTGCGTCCGATACGGCAACGTGATGTACTCGCGCGGCTCGGTGATCCCGCTCTTCATCGAGCAGATCAAGGCCGGCCGCGCGCCCACCGTCACCGACCCGGCCATGACCCGCTTCCTGATGTCGCTTGCCGACTCGGTCGACCTGGTCGAGCACGCCTTCCACCACGCCCGCCCCGGCGACGTGTTCATCCGAAAGGCCGCCGCCTGCACGATCGGCGACCTCGCCGAAGCCGTCTGCCAGCTGTTCGACGTGCCGTTCAAGCTGGACATCATCGGCGTACGGCACAGCGAGAAGTCGCACGAGACCCTCGCGAGCCGGGAGGAGTTGGCCCAGGCCGAGGACTTCGGTGACTTCTACCGGGTGCCGTTGGACGGGCGGGACCTCAACTACGCGCTCTACATCTCCGAGGGCGAGCTGGGCGAACGGCCCGGCGAGGACTTCAACTCGGCGAACGCCACCCGACTCGGCGTACCCGATGTGGTGCGGCTGCTCAGGTCGCTGCCGGAGATCCGGGCGGAGCTGGCGCTGCGGGACCCGGTGCTGGCGTGCTGAGCCTCGCCGTCACCGGCGCCGGCGGTTTCCTCGGCTGGCACGTGCGGGTTCTGCTGCGCGCGCTCGGCTGGCCCGAGCCGGCCGTGCTGACCCGTACCGACCTGGCCGACCCGGCGGTGGTCGCCCGCAAGATCGCCGGGGTGGACCGGGTGCTGCACCTGGCCGGGGTCAACCGGGGTGAGCCCGCCGACGTGGCCGCCGGCAACGTCCAGCTCGCCGCCCAGCTCGCCAACGGCCTGCGGGCCTGCCCGGACCCGCCCGCTCAGGTGGTCTTCGCCAACTCGGTGCAGGCCGGTAACGGCACCCCCTACGGCGACGCCAAGGCCACCGCAGCCGGCATCCTCGCCGAGACCGGTGTGCCACTGGACGACGTGTTGCTGCCCAACCTGTACGGCGAGCACGGCCGACCCTGGTACAACTCGGCTGTCGCCACCTTCTGCCGGGTCCTCGCCGAGGGCGGCCAGCCGGAGGTGCACGCCGACCGACAGCTGGACCTGGTGCACGTCACCGACGCCGCCGCCCGGCTGGCCGGCGTGGCCGCGGGCGGCTCCTGGGACCCGGCGCTGCCGGCACTGCGGATCGGGGTCCGCGACCTCGCCGACCAGCTCGCCTCGTACGCCGGCATCTACCGCACCGGCGAGATCCCGCCGCTGCGCGACCGGCACGACGTACGGCTGTTCAACACCTACCGGTCGCACTGCTTCCCGGCGCACTACCCGTTGGCCCTGCCCAGTCGGGCCGACGCCCGGGGGGCGCTGGTCGAGACGGTCAAGGCGCACGGGGGAGCGGGGCAGACCTTCTGCTCCACCACCCGGCCCGGGATCACCAGGGGTGAGCACTTCCACCTGGCCAAGGTGGAGCGGTTCGTGGTGCTGCGCGGCACCGCCGAGATCAGCCTGCGCCGCGTCGGCGACACCGACGTCGTCCGGTTTCCGGTCAGCGGCGACCAACCCGTGGTCGTCGACATGCCGACCATGTGGGCGCACAACATCACAAACACCGGCCCGGACGAGCTGCTCACCCTCTTCTGGACCAACGAGCTGTTCGACCCGGAACGGCCCGACACGTGGCCGGAGCCGGTCGGCGACGAACACCGGGTGCCGGTGGGCGCCCGGTGAGTGACCTGCGGAGGGAGACCACATGACCCGGGTGATGACGGTCGTCGGCACCCGTCCCGAGATCATCCGACTGTCCCGGGTGCTCAGCCGGTTGGACGAGACCGTCGACCACGTCCTTGTGCACACCGGGCAGAACTGGGACAGCGCCCTCTCCGACGTGTTCTTCAGCGAGCTGCGACTCCGCGAGCCGGACCGGTTCCTGCGCGTGGACACCACCTCGTTGGGCCGGGTGCTCGGCGGTGTCCTGGTCGGCATGGAGGCGGCGATCGCCGAGCTGCGGCCCGACGCGCTGCTCGTGCTCGGCGACACCAACAGCTGCATCGCGGCTCTGATGGCCCGGCGGATGCGGGTGCCGGTCTACCACATGGAGGCCGGCAACCGCTGCTTCGACCTCAACGTGCCGGAGGAGACGAACCGGCGACTTGTCGACCACGTCGCCGACTTCAACCTGGTCTACACCGAACACGCCCGGCGTAACCTGCTCGCCGAGGGCCTGCACCCGCGCCGGATCCTGCACACCGGCTCGCCGATGCGGGAGGTGCTGGAGCACTACCGGACCCCGATCGCCAGCTCGACCATCCTTCGGCAACTGGAGCTGGACGAAGGCCGGTACTTCCTGGTCAGCGCGCACCGGGAGGAGAACGTGGACCGGCCCGACCGGCTGCGGCGGCTGCTTGACTGCCTGGTCGCGGTCCGCGACCGCTGGGGCCACCCGGTGCTGGTCTCCACCCACCCGCGTACCCGCAAGCGCCTGGAGGCACTCGCCCCGGACGCCACCGCGCTGGACGGCATCGCCTTCCACGACCCGTTCGGTCTGCTCGACTACGTGCACCTGCAGACGAAGGCGTTCTGCACCCTGTCCGACAGCGGGACGATAAGTGAGGAGGCCGCCATCCTCGGCTTCCCCGCGGTGACCCTGCGCGAGTCCATCGAACGCCCCGAGGCGCTCGACGCGGGCGGGATCATCATGACCGGTCTCGACCCGCAGGGGGTGGTCGAGGCGGTCGAGGTGACGGTGGCGCAGGTCGCCGCCGAGGGTGTGCCCTGCCCGGCCGACTACCAGGTGCCGGACACCTCCCGGCGGGTGGTCGACTTCATCCTCTCCACGGTGCGCCGGCACCACGACTGGGCCGGCATCCGGCACTGAGCCGCCACAGTGGGCGGTCGGTGGTCCGGCGGGACCGGCCACCGGCCGCCCGGCGGCGCGCTCACCGCCGCCGGCCCGCCACGTCCTCGACGATGTCCGCCACCTCGGCCGCCGCCCGCAGGTCGTCGAAGGACGTCAGGATGTGCCGGCGGGCCAACCGGCCGCACAGGCTGAGCCGGCCCGCGACCCAACCCTGGTACGCCGAGTCGAGCGCCTCCACCAGAGCCATCGGATCACCCGGCGGGACGACCCAGCCGGAGCGCTCGGTCACCGCCTCGGGCAGACCACCGGCCGCGCTGACGATGCTCGGCACACCCATCGCGCCAGCCTGTACCGCCGCGCCGGGGCCGTCGCCGAGGGACGGGGAGACGCTGACATCCGCGGCGGCGTAACAGGGCCGCACGTCCGGGACCGACTCCACCCAGGTGATCCCGGGGTCGTCGGCGACGCCGAAGCGCGCACCGAGCTGCCGCCGGTAGTCCGCACCGGCAGCCGTCCGGCCGCCACCGACAAGCAGCAGGTGCGCGTCCGGGTGCCGGCGGCGAAACGTCCGCCAGGCGGCCAGCAGCACCTCGTGCCCCTTGACCCCCCGACCCGAGTGGATGAACCACTTCGGTGCCTGGACGTGCGCGACCATCACCGCCAGGAACACGCCCTGGTCGATGCCCAACTCGGCGCGGATCTTGGCCCGCTGGTCCGGGCCGGCGGCGTCCGGGCTGAACGCGTCGGTGTCCACCCCGTACACCGCGACCGGGCGACGCTGCGGCGGACACCCCAACTCGCCGTACCGGGCCGAGGCGTACCGGCAGCCGCAGACCAGCACGTCGTCCAGCCGCCACAGCAACCGCTCCACCGAGCGGACCAACCGGGATTCCAGGTACGCCGGGTTGGCCACCATGTGCACCCGGCGTACCGGCAGGCCCAGCGTGGCCAGTCGCACCGCGTACGCCGAGGCGATCAGGTGGTACTGCACCACGTCCGGGCGCAGCCGGCGGAGCAGCGCGCGCAGCAACAGCAGCCCGATGGGCGCGTACCGGCCCATCGTGAAGTCGTAGGGGGAGCTGAGCACGTCGACGCCGCGGCGCTCCAACTCGTCGGTGAGCCGGCCGGCGCCCCGCGGCAGCACGACTGTCACCTCATGCCCCCGGTGCCGCAACTCCTCGACCTGCGGCAGCAGCCACATCCCGCCGGCATTGCTCCTGACCAGCACCGCGATCCGAAGCTGGCGGACGCCGAGCGGCCGGCTCGCGCGGGGACCCACGCTCACCGGGCCGGAACTCCCTTGACCACCGCGCCGGCGGGTACGTCGCGGACCACGCAGGCCCCGGCGCCGACGGTGGCGCCCGCGCCGACCCGCAGCCTCTGCAACACCACGGCACCGGCCCCGATCAGCACCCCGTCGCCCAGGTGACAGTCGCCGGAAACCGCCCCCAACGGGTTGACCGACACGTGGTCACCGACCGTGCAGTCGTGCGCCACCGCGCTGTTCTGGTTGAGGTGCACGTGCCGACCGACAGTGACGTTCGTGGTGACCCGGGCGCCGGGAAACACGATAAGGCCTTCGCCGTAGACGGTGTCCGGGCCGACGGTGGCGTCCGGGTGCACGAGCACCGCCGCCGGCAGCCGGTACGCGCTCAGCCGCTGGTCCACCGACCGCCGGGCAGCCGGATCCCCGATGCCCAGCGCCAGGTGTGTGCCGGCGGGCTGCTCGCCCAGGCGGGGGGTGCCGCCGAGGTAGGGCACCTCCAGCCGCTGCACCCGCTTCAGGTTGACCTCGCTGGGCTGGTCGTCGACGAAGCCCCGTACCCGCCACACCGGGCCGCCGAGGGCGGCGGCGTTGACGGCCCGGACGATGCCGAGCACCTCCCGGCCGTGCCCGCCGCACCCGACGATGACGATGTCCAGGCTCACCGGCGGCCCTCTGCCGGCCCGTGACCGCCGGCCGTGGCCAGCTCGGCCGGGCCGAGGAACTCGTGGGCGGTGGCCGCGCCGGAGGCGGTGATCCCCTCCCGGCGCACGACGGTGCGTACCGTGCGCAGCAGGATCCGCAGGTCCAGGACGAGCGAGCGGTGCCGCACGTAGTGCACGTCGAGGGCGAAACGCTCGTCCCAGCTCAGCGTGTTGCGCCCGTACACCTGCTGGAGACCGGTGATGCCGGGGCGAACCTCGTGTCGGCGGAGCTGCTCCGGGCTGTAGCGGGTCAGGTACACCGGCAGCAGGGGGCGCGGCCCGACCAGGCTCATCTCGCCGCGCAGCACGTTCCACAGTTGGGGCAGCTCGTCGAGGCTTGTCGTACGCAGCCAGCGGCCGAACGAGGTGAGTCGGACGGCGTCGTTGGCCAGCGCCTCGTCCGCACCGCCGACGGTCATCGAACGGAACTTGACCAGGTGGAACAGTCGGCCGTGCCGACCCGGGCGGGCCTGCCGGAACAGCACGGGCCGACCCATTGTGACAAGCACGGCCAGCGCCACGGCGGCGAGCACCGGCGTCGCGAGCAGCAGGCCGGTGGCGGCCAGGACCACGTCCAGCATCCGTTTGACGGTGTCGTAGGGCCGCTTCATCGGTTTCCGTCCAGGAACTCGGTGATCGCGGCGATGACGCGCTCCACCTGGTCGTCGGTGAGCGCGGAGCCGCTGGGCAGGGCCAGGCTGGTGGCGAAGAGACGGTCGGCGGCACCGGTGTGGGCGACCTGCCGGTCGGCGTACACCGGTTGGCGGTGCATCGGTTTCCACATCGAGCGGCACTCCACGCCGTGGCGGGCCAGGTGCGTGGCGAGTTGGCCGGGCTGCCAGCCGGTCCGCTCGGGTTCGACCACCACGGAGGTCAGCCAGCAGTTCGAGCCGGGGTCGCCGGCGCCGAGGATCCGGGTGCCGGGCACGCCGGTGAAGAGCCGGGCGTACCGGTCATGCAGAGCCCGCCGCCGGGCGATCATGCTGTCCAGGCGGGTGAGCTGGGCGCGGCCGAGCGCGGCCAGCAACGTGCTGAGCCGGTAGTTGTAGCCCACGTCGCGGTGCTCGTAGTGCGACACCGGCTCGCGGGCCTGGGTGGCCAGGTGACGGGCTCGGGTGACCAGCGCGAGGTCGTCGGAGACCAGCATCCCGCCGCCCGTGGTGGTCAGCACCTTGTTGTGGCTGAACGAGTAGACCCCCACCCGGCCGAACGTGCCGGCACACCGCCCCCGATAGGTCGAGCCGAGCGCCTGCGCCGCGTCCTCCACCACCGGGACGCCGGTGGCCGCGCAGAGCGGCAGCAAGCGGTCGTAGTCGGCGCACCGGCCGTTGAGGTCCACGCTCAGCACGGCGGCGACCCGTCGGCCCGCGTCGACGAGACGGCCGAGCAGGTCGGCGAGGAGGTCGACGTCGAGATTGCCGGTGGACGCGTCGCAGTCCACGAAGACCGGTTCGGCGCCGGTGTAGGTGACCGCGTTGGCGGTGGCGGCGAACGTGAGCGTGGGCACCACCACCACCGTCTCCGGCCCCGCGCCGACGGCGAGCAGCGCCAGGTGCAGGGCGGCGGTGCCGGAGGAGAGCCCCAGCGCGTGGCCGACGCCGACCCGTGCCGCGATTTCCCGCTCGAACGCGTCCAGCTCCGGTCCGTCCGGGTCGAAGCGCCCGGCCCGGATGGCTCGCAGGAGGTAGGACTCCTCCAACTCGCCGACGTCGGGTGGGGAGAGGAAGACCGGGTCGGTCACGCCTGGGCCGCCGCTGCGCGCCACGGGCGGACGGTGGTGGATCAGATCCACGGATGGCGCCTCCGATCGGACGGTAGGGAAGACCACAACTGTTGTAACGGCCGGTATCGGCCCGACGGCGTGGTTTCGCCAACAATGCGATGAATCAACCCGTTCGGGCTTCACGTTGGGCCGTCCGCCGGGCCGGTAAAGTGCTGCCGGCCGTTGGCCATACGTCCACACCAGGGAGAACGAGTGCTGCACCTGAGGGTGATTGCCCCGGCCGACCGGTCGGCCGAGGTCGTCGACCTGCTCACCGCGGCGGTGGGGGTGACGCACCTGGCCGTGCTGCCCGGTGCCGCCCGGCAGCCGAAAGGCGATCTCATCCTCTGCGACGTCGTACGGGAGAGCGCCGACCAGGTGTTGCAGGGTCTGCAGCGCATCGGTGTGGACACCAGCGGCGGCATCGCGGCCGACGACGTGGAGCTGACCCTCTCGCGCGCGGCCGAGCGGGCAGCCCGCCAGGCCCCCGGCAGCGGCGCGGACGCGGTGGTCTGGGACGAGGTCGCCGCGAAGACCGGCGAGCAGACCGAACTGTCCGGCACCTACCTCGTCCTGATCGTGGTGGCGACCATGATCGCTGGCATCGGTGTGCTGCTGGACCAGCCGATCCTCATCGTCGGGGCGATGGTGGTCGGTCCGGAGTTCGGCCCCCTCGCCGCGCTCTGCGTGGCACTGCTGCGCCGCCGGCTCGGGGTGATCGGCCGCTCGGTGCAGGCGCTCTCGGTCGGCTTCCTGGCAGCCATGGTGGCGACAGTGCTCAGCACGTGGGCGCTGAACGCCGCTGGCCTGGTCAGCCGGGAGATGCTGCTCGCCGAGCGTCCGCTCACCGACTTCATCTGGCGGCCGGACGCGTTGTCCTGGGTGGTCGGCCTGCTCGCCGGTGTGGCCGGCATGCTGTCGTTGACGTCGAAGAAATCCGGCAGCCTGGTCGGGGTGCTGATCTCGGTGACCACCGTGCCGGCCGCGGCGAACGTGGCGGTGGCCGCCGCCTACGGGGCGTGGGACGAGGCGGGCGGCTCGGCACTCCAACTGGTGATCAACCTGTGCGCGATCGTCCTGGCCGGGCTGCTCACCCTCGTGGTGCAGCAGGCCTGGTGGTGGCAGCTGGCCCGCCGGTCCCGCCGTCCAGCAGCCGGGTGAGCAGCGTCCGCAACGAGATCGACTCGCCGTCGCGGCCTCCCGCTCCGACGACCAACGGCGCCGGGCTGGGCTGCGGGTCGACACCGAACAGCCAGGCCCGCACGCCGCCGGGCACCGTCAACAGATGGAACCGGCCGGCCACGTCCACCGCCCGGGTGCCGGCCCGGTCGACGTACCAGCCGGTCAGCCTGGTCCGGTACCGTCCGCGCCCGTCGTAGCCCCGGGCCACCAGCCGGGTGGTGGGCAGCCCTCGAAGGGTCGCCTCGGCCACGAACCAGGCCACCAACTCCGCCGCCTCCGCCTGCTCGGCGGCCCGTCGCCGCGCGTCCGCGTCGGCGTGTGCCCGCACCGCCTGCCGCTGCCGCTCCCGCCACTCGCTGTCGTCGCCCTCACCCACGAGCCGACGGTACGCGAACCGACTCAGTCGAGTACGGCCAGCAGGGTGTGCCGGGCGATGCCGGCCATCACCGGGTTGGTGTCGACGTAGTACGGCAGCGCGTTGATCGCCTGCTCCAGGGCCCAGCCGCGCCCCCGCTCCCAGGTGGCGTCGTCCACGCCCAACGCCCGCCGGTACGTTTCCCGCGACCCGGGGTCCAACAGGTTCCACGCCGGCATCAGATCCACCGCGGGGTCGCCCACCTTGACCGACTCCAGGTCGATGACCGCGGCCAGCCGCCCGTCGCGGACCAGCAGGTTGCCCGGCATCAGGTCGGCGTGGATCCACACGTCGGCCGGGTCGTCCCGGCGCGCGTTGCGGCACCGGTCCCACACCTCGGCGAGCGCGGCGGTGTCGGTGAGTTCGCCGCTGACGGCGAGGGCGGCCCGTACGTCGGCATCCTGGTCCGCCAGCGGCCCGCCCCGGCCGAACCCCGGCCACGACCGTCCGCCGGTGTCGATGCCGTGCAGGGCGACCACGACAGCGGCCAGGTCACGGGCGAAGACGTCCGGGTCGTCGATCCGGTCGGGCTGGGCCGTCTCCCCGGGGATGAACCGGTACGCCGTCCACGACCCGGGGTACCCGTCGCCCGGCGCACCGAGGGCGAGCGGTTCGGGCACCGCGACCGGCAGGTGTGCCGCGAGCAGCACGGCGTGTTCCTGCTCCCGCCGCAGCGTGTCGCGCAGCGCGGGATCGGCGGAGGGTCGCAGCGGAAACCGCAGCACGAATTCCGTGCCGAGCCGGAACAGGGCGTTCACGGTGCCGGCCGAAGGGAGGGGGCGCACCGGCAGCCCTCGCCAGCGCGGAAACTGTTCGGCCACCAGCGCGGCAACCACGTCCGCGCTCACGTCCACCTGGTCGGCATGCATCCGCACCGCGAGATCATCACCCAGAACCCCGCGCACACGCGACCCGTTTCCCGCCCGCCGCCCGCCGCCGCTGGCTGACACAGTCACGGATGACCGCGCTCCGAACCCCAACCTCCGAACGCCCCCTGTCGAGCTGCCCCAGATCTGGGGCGGGCTCGCCTGGAACGGCCGACAACTCCAGATCTTGGACAATATCCGTTCGCGCCTTGGGGTCAACCGCTGGTTGCAACACCTTCGTTGATGGTGATGGAGGTGGTTGTGGTGGCTGGACGGTTGTCAGCGGCAGAACGTGAAGAGAT
>NZ_JBEXHQ010000061.1:0-40532 GCF_040607915.1 Micromonospora sp. NPDC005215
GCGCGGGGCGCGGGGCGCGGGGCGCCGGACGCGCGAGAGCCCCCGGTCCCGTCGAGGGACCGGGGGCTCCCGGAAGACGTCAGCTCAGCCGGCCTGCTCGGCGAGCTGGAGGAACTGCCGCTTCGCTGCGAGTGCCTGCTCGGCGTCCTTGATCCGGCGCGCGTCCCCGGCGCTCTGGGCCCGGGCCAGCCGTTCCTCGGCCTCCACCACCTGCGCCCGCATCTGGACGAGCAGCGGGTTGTCCTCCTTGGTGGTGCGGCGCCACGCCGAGTCCATCACGTCGCGGACCTTGTCGTCGATGACGCGCAGCCGGCGCTCCAGCCCGGCGGCTGCCTCGCGGGGCACCCGGCCGGCCTCGTGCCACTGTGCCTGGATCTCCCGCAGCTTGGCCTGGGCGCCCTTCGGGTCGGCGTCGATGTCCAGCGCCTCGGCCTCGGCGAGCAGGGCCTGCTTGCGCTCCAGGTTGCCGCGCTGCTCGTTGTCCCGAGCGGAGAAGACCTCACTGCGCCGGCTGAAGAACGAGTCCTGCGCGCCCCGGAACCGTTCCCAGAGCTTCTGCTCGGCCTCCTTGGAAGCGCGCGGCGCGGCCTTCCACTGGGTCATCAGATCCTTGAGCTGGTTGGCGGTCGCGGCCCAGTCGGTGGATTCCTGGAGCTTCTCCGCCTCGGCGACCAGCTCCTCCTTGACCGTCTGCGCCTGCTTGCGCTGGGAGTCCAGGGAGGCGAAGTGGGCGCCCCGGCGTCGGGTGAAACCGTCCCGGGCGGCGGCGAAGCGCTTCCACAGCTCTCCGTCGGCCTTCTTGTCGACCCCACGGATGGTCTTCCACTCGTCGAGGATCTCCTTGAGCCGGTCGCCGGCGGTCTTCCAACCGGTGGACTCGGCGGCGAGCTTCTCGGCCTCCTCGACCAGCGCGGTCTTGCGGGCCAGGGCTTCGCCGCGAGCGGCGTCCCGGGCGGCGCGCGCTTCGCCGGCCTTCTCCTCGGCGAGGGTGGCCAGCTTGTCCAGGCGAGCGGCCAGTGCGTCGATGTCGCCAACCACGTTGGCCTCGGGCAGCGTGGCACGGATCCGCCGGATCGTGCTCAGCGAGTGCCCGGCGTCGGCCGCACCCGACTTGAGACGCGCTTCGGTCAGGTCCACCTCGGTCACCAGATCGGCGAAGCGGCGCGCGAAGTGTGCCAGGCCCTCCTCCGGTGCTCCCGCCTGCCAGGATCCGACAACCCGCTCGCCCTCGGTGGTCTTGACGTACACGGTGCCGTCCGCGTCCACCCGTCCGAAGGCAGTCCAGTCGCTCATGTGCCCATCCTCGTTCTCCCGGCGTCGAGGGATCGATCCCCCGTCGCCGCCACGGCGCAGCCAAGTTGCTTCCGGCATTGTCACAGGTCCGACCCGGTCCGCGTCGAGCGCCTATCGCCGACCGTGACCATACGGTGTCCTAGGGGCCGAATGACCGGATCGGCGCGGAGACGCACCGACGATTCCCGCTACGGTGAATGGGTGCCACTGGTCGCCGCTGCCGTCTGCCCCCATCCGCCCCTGCTCGTGCCCGAGGTGGCCGGCTCCGCGGCCCCGGAGTTGGACGACCTGCGGGCGGCCTGCGACACGGCCGTACGCCGGTTGCTGGCCGTCGACCCGGACACCGTGGTGCTGCTCGGCACCGGCCCGGTGACCGGCCTGATCCACCCCCCGGCCACCGGTTCCCTCCAGCCGTGGGGTGTCGACCTGGACGTGCCGCTGGTCCCCGGCCAGCCCGACCGGGGTGCGGTGCTGCCGTTGAGTCTGACCATCGGCGCGTGGCTGCTGGCCCGGCACGACGCGCGAGAGTCGGTGACCGCCGTCCAGGTGGCGGCCGACGCCGGCCCGGCCGAGCTGGCCGCGCTCGCGGACGAGGTCGGGGCCGCGGGTGACCGGGTGGCGTTGCTGGTACTCGGGGACGGGTCGGCCTGCCGGGGCGAGAAGGCCCCCGGTTACGACGACCCGCGCGCCCGCCCGTACGACCAGCGGGTCGCCACTGCGCTGGCCGAGGCGGACCTGGACGTTCTGCTCGACCTCGACCCGGTGTTGTCGGCGGAGCTGAAGGCCGCCGGCCGCGCGCCCTGGCAGGTGCTCGCCAGGGCGGCCGGCTCGGCCGGCGGCGGCTGGCGCGGCGAGCTGCTGCACGACGCGGCCCCCTACGGTGTCGCCTACTTCGTGGCCTCCTGGGAGCGGGTGTGACAAGCGGCGCGGGGGGCACTGTCGTCGCCGTGGTCGGCCCGACCGCGGCGGGCAAGTCGGCGCTGAGCATCGCGTTGGCGCACGCGCTGGACGGTGAGGTGGTCAACGCCGACTCGATGCAGCTCTATCGCGGCATGGACATCGGCACCGCCAAGCTGACCCCCGCCGAGCGGGACGGGGTGCCGCACCACCTGTTGGACATCTGGGAGGTCACCGAGCCGGCGAGCGTCGCGGAATACCAGCGGCTGGCCCGCGCGGCCGTCGACGACATCCTGTCCCGGGGGCGGGTGCCGCTGCTTGTCGGTGGGTCCGGGCTGTACGTGCGGGCGGTGCTGGAGCGTTTCGAGTTCCCCGGTACCGACGCGGCGCTGCGCGAGCGGCTGGAACGGGAGTTGGCCGAGGTCGGTCCGGCGCCGCTGTACGCGCGGCTGCGCGCCGCCGACCCGGTGGCCGCGGAGGGCATCCTGCCCGGCAACGGTCGGCGGATCGTCCGGGCCCTGGAGGTGATCGAGCTCACCGGCGCGCCGTTCGCCGCGTCGCTGCCGCAGCCGACGCCGTACTACCCGTCCGTGCAGCTCGGCGTCGACCTGGACACCGCGCTGCTGGACGAGCGGATCGCGCTGCGGGTCGACCGGATGTGGGCTGACGGCCTGGTGCCGGAGACCCGTGAGCTGGTCGGGCGGGGGCTGCCCGAGGGGCGGACGGCGAGTCGGGCGCTGGGCTACCAGCAGGTGCTGCGCCTGCTGGCCGGTGAGCTGACCGACCCGCAGGCGCACGACGACACGGTCCGGGCCACCCGGCGCTTCGTCCGCCGGCAGCGGTCCTGGTTCCGGCGCGACCCGCGGACCCACTGGCTGGACTCGGCCGCTCCGGACCTGATCGGGGCCGCGCTGCGTCTGGTGCCGGCCGAGACGCGATAATGGCTGCGTGGAGTTCACCAAGGGCCACGGCACCGGCAACGACTTCGTCCTCCTTCCCGACCCGGACGGTCAGCTCGACCTGACCCCGGAGCTGGTCGCGGCGCTCTGCGACCGGCGGCGGGGCATCGGCGCGGACGGCGTGCTGCGGGTGGTCCGGGCGGCCAAGCATCCGGACGGCGCCGGGCTGGCCGGCGAGGCCGAGTGGTTCATGGACTACTGGAACGCTGACGGTTCCTTCGCCGAGATGTGCGGCAACGGCGCCCGGGTCTTCGTGCGCTACCTGCTCGACACCGGGTTGGCGACGCCCGCCGGCGCGGCGCTGCCGGTGGCCACCCGGGCCGGCGTGGTGCGTGCGCTGGTCGAGGGCGACGCCGTGTCCGTCGAGATGCGCCGACCCCGGGTGTACGACACGTCGACCGCCACCCTGGGTGGGCTGACCCTGCCGGGCACCGCTGTGGATTTTGGCAATCCGCACCTGGTCTGTGTCCTGCCGGCCGGCGTGGAGTTGTCGGCGCTGGACCTGACAGTCGCGCCCGGGTTCGACCCGACGGTCTTCCCGAGCGGGGTGAACCTGGAGTTCATCGTGGCGGGCGATCCGGTCGACGGCACCGACGAGCACTCCCTGATGCGGGTGTACGAGCGTGGTAGCGCAGAGACCCTGTCCTGCGGCACGGGTGCCTGCGCGGTGGGTGCGGTGGCCCTGCGCGACGCCGGCCGGGACACCGGCGTGGTCGCCGTGGACGTGCCCGGTGGCCGCCTCACGGTGACGGTAACGGCGGACGCCTGCTGGCTGTCCGGCCCCGCCGTCCTGGTGGCCACAGGCGAGGTCAACCTCTCCGCCCTAACCCGCACCCGGCCCTAACCCAGCACCCGGCCCTAACCCAGCACCCGGCCCTGACCCAGCACCCGGCCCTGACCCGGCACCCGGGTTGATCAAGAGGTTTGCGTCAGAAACTGCTCGGATCCTGACGCTAACCTCTTGATCAACCCGGGTCGGGTGTTACGGGGTGGCGCTGGCGTTCGCCGCGATCTCGGGGAGGTCGGCCGGGCCGGGGTCGGCGGCCGGCAGCGGGCTGGGGTTGTTCGCGGCGGCGCGGACGGCGGCGGCGACCGCCGGGGCGACCCGGGAGTCGAAGACGCTCGGCACGATCACCGTCGGGTTGATCTTCTCTTCGCCGACCACGTCGGCGATGGCCCGGGCGGCCGCGATCGCCATCTCCTCGGTGAACTCCTCGGCGTGCGCGTCCAGCATCCCGCGGAACACCCCGGGGAAGGCGAGCACGTTGTTGATCTGGTTCGGCTGGTCCGAGCGGCCGGTGGCGACCACGGCGGCGTGCTTACGCGCCTCCCGCGGGTCGACCTCCGGGTCCGGGTTGGCGAGCGCGAAGACGATCGAGTTCTTTGCCATCTGGGCGATGTCGTCGCCGGTGAGCAGATTCGGCGCGCTCACCCCGATGAACACGTCGGCACCCCGGATCGCACCCGGAAGGTCGCCCGAGTAGTTCTCCTTGTTGGTGTTGTCCGCCAGCCACTGCCACGCCGAGTTGAGCCCGGTCAGCCCACGGTGCAGGGCGCCCTCCCGGTCGCACGCGATGATGTCGCCGACGCCCTGGCGCAGCAGCAGCTTCATGATCGCGGTCCCGGCCGCGCCGGCGCCGGAGACGACCACCCGGACGTCCTCCAACTGCTTGCCCACCACCCGCAGCGCGTTGGTCAGCGCGGCCAGCACGCAGATCGCGGTGCCGTGCTGGTCGTCGTGGAACACCGGAATGTCCAGCGCCTCGCGCAGCCGGGCCTCGATCTCGAAGCAGCGCGGCGCGGCGATGTCCTCCAGGTTGATCCCGCCGTACGCCGGCGCGATCGCCTTCACGATCTGCACGATCTCGTCGGTGTCCTGGGTGTCCAGCACCACCGGCCAGGCGTCCACCCCGCCGAAGCGCTTGAACAGCGCGGCCTTGCCTTCCATCACCGGCAGCGAGGCGGCCGGACCCAGGTTGCCCAGGCCGAGCACCGCCGAGCCGTCGCTGACCACCGCGACGGTGTTGCGCTTGATGGTCAGTCGCCGGGCGTCCGCCGGGTTCTCGGCGATCGCCATGCAGACCCGGGCCACCCCCGGGGTGTACGCCCGGGACAACTCGTCGCGGTTGCGTAGCGCGACCTTCGACGTCACCTCGATCTTGCCGCCCAGGTGCAGGAGGAACGTCCGGTCCGACACCTTCCGCACGTCCACGCCGTCCAGCGCGGTCAGCGCGTCGACCACCTGGTCGGCGTGGCCGGCGTCGGCGGTGTCGCAGGTCAGGTCGACGATCACGTTGGTCGGGTCGGAGTCCACCACGTCCAACGCCGTGACGATCGCGCCGGCCTCGCCGACGGAGGTGGTGAGCCGGCCGATCGAGGACGCGTCCGCGGTCACGGCGATCCGGATGGTGATCGAAAATCCGGCGCTCGGCAGTCGGGTGATGGCCACGGGATCCCTCCGTCACGGCTGTGCGGCCAGTCGGCCGCCGCCCGCATTTCTACCGGGTTGTCGCAGCCGACCAGCATTCGCCCCCACTTTTGGCGACCCTGAGCATGGGCATATAGCAGGTGCGTTCGGCGTTGTGTCATGTCAGGATTACGTTCCACTCATCAAAACGGACAGGAGAACCGCTTGCGAGACCAGGAGAGCTTTGTCCCCGTCGAGGACGAGCTCGACGACGTCACCACCGGCGAGATGGATCTGTCGGAGCGACAGTCCCTCCGACGCGTCCCGGGCCTGTCAACCGAGCTCACCGACGTCACCGAGGTGGAATACCGCCAGCTGCGGCTGGAGCGGGTCGTCCTGGTGGGCGTCTGGACCGAGGGCACGGCGGCCGACGCGGAAAATTCGCTGGCCGAGCTCGCCGCGCTGGCCGAGACCGCCGGTTCGCAGGTGCTCGAAGGGCTCATCCAGCGCCGCAGCCGACCCGACCCGGCCACGTACATCGGCCGCGGCAAGGTCGACGACCTTGGCGCGGTGGTGCTGTCCAGCGGCGCCGACACGGTCATCTGCGACGGTGAGCTGTCCCCGTCGCAGCTGCGCAACCTGGAGCAGCGCACCAAGGTCAAGGTCGTCGACCGGACCGCGCTGATCCTCGACATCTTCGCCCAGCACGCCAAGAGCAAGGAAGGTAAGGCCCAGGTCGAGCTGGCCCAGCTCGAATACCTGCTGCCCCGGCTGCGCGGTTGGGGTCAAACGCTCTCCCGGCAGACCGGTGGTTCCGGCCGTGGCGGCGGCGCCGGCGGCGGTGTGGGTGTGCGTGGTCCCGGTGAGACCAAGCTGGAGACCGACCGGCGGCGGATTCGTCACCGCATCTCCCGGCTGCGCCGCGAGATCAAGAGCATGCGCACGGTACGCCTCACCAAGCGCGCCCGACGCAGCCGTAACTCCATCCCCGCCGTGGCCATCGCCGGCTACACCAACGCCGGCAAGTCCAGCCTGCTCAACCAGCTGACCGGCGCGGGCGTGCTGGTGGAGAACGCGCTGTTCGCGACACTGGACCCGACGACCCGTAAGGCGACCGCCTCGGACGGCCGGCTCTACACGCTCTCCGACACCGTCGGTTTCGTCCGGCACCTGCCGCACCAGATCGTCGAGGCGTTCCGTTCGACGCTGGAGGAGGTCGCGGGGGCGGATCTGGTGGTGCACGTCGTGGACGGCACCCACCCGGATCCGGAGGAGCAGGTCCGGGCGGTCCACGCGGTGCTCGCCGAGGTGAGCGCGGAGCGGCTTCCCGAGTTGCTGGTGGTCAACAAGACCGACGCGGCCGACGAGGACACTCTGCTGCGGCTCAAGCGGCTCTGGCCGGACGCGATCTTCGTCTCCGCGCACTCCGGGCGGGGCATCGACGGGCTGCGCGCGGCGATCGAGGAGCGGCTGCCGCGACCGGCCGTGGAGGTCCGGGCCGTGCTGCCGTACGACCGCGGTGACCTGGTTGCCCGGGTCCATCGCACGGGCGAGGTGCTCAGCACGGCGCACCTGCCGGAGGGCACCCTGCTGCATGTCCGCGTCGCTGCGGACCTCGCCGCGGAGCTGGCACCGTTCGACGTCGAGCGACAGGGTCAGGCGGCCGTCAGCCGCTCCTGAGCGGCCACGGTGTTATCCGCCGGAAACGCGTGGCATGCGACACTGGCCGAATGCGCCGCGTTGTTTCCTCGGTCACGGTTGTCCTCGGCCTGCTCGGGGCAACCGTGGCGCTCGCCGGAGTCGCCGCAGCGGCTCCCGCCCCCGGGTCGTCCGAGCCGCCCGCCGCCACCGCCGGTCAGAAGCGGTGCACGATCGCCGACGAGCGGCTGCGGGAGCTGTCCGGTCTGGTAGCGACCAAGAGTGGCTACATCGTCATCAACGACAGCACCGACATCGCGGCACGCGAGCGGATCTTCTTCCTCGACACCAAGTGCAAGGTCTCGAAGGAGCCGGTCCGGTACGCGGGGCAGGGCCCGGTCGACACCGAGGATCTCGCCCTCTCCAAGGACGGCGACACCCTGTGGATCGCCGACACCGGTGACAACGCCGACGCGAAGGAGCGCCGCACGCGCGTCGCGCTCTGGTCGATGCCGGTCACCGGTGCGAGGCAGCCAACCTTGCACCGGATCTCCTACCCGGAGGGTAAGCCGCACGACGCCGAGGCGTTGCTCATCGGCGACGACGGAAAACCGCTGATCATCACGAAGGTCACAAGCGGCAAGGCCGAGATCTACGCGCCGACGGCAGCGCTGCGCAACGGTGACGAGGCGGTGCCGATGCGCAAGGCCGGCGAGATCACGCTGCCGAAGACGCAGACGGAGAACCCGCTCAACACGTTCGGCCGGATCGCCATCACCAGCGCGGCGCGGTCGCCGGACGGCTCCCGGGTGGTCCTGCGCACCTACGCGGACGCCTTCGAGTACGACGTGAGCGGCGGTGACATCGTCGGCGCGCTCACCACCGGCAAGCCCCGGGTGACGGCGTTGGCGGACCCGTTCGGTGAGGCCATCAGCTACACCACGGACGGCAAGTCGTTCCTGACCGTCTCCGACGCGTTCCGGTTCGCCGACGACGAGCCCCTCGACATCCTCAGCTACACGCCGTCCACCTCCACCGCGGTGCCACTCGCGGCGGGGGCGGGGGGCGGCAAGCAGGCGGCGTCGAAATCCTGGGCGGCCGGGCTGGACTTCGACGACATCACCTATCTGGTCGGCGCGGTCGGGTTGATCGGCCTGCTGTTGGTCGGTGCCGGCATCGTCGGCATCGTCCGGGCCCGCCGGCGGTTGCCGGCCGCCGACGCGTCGGAGACGTCGGACCGGGACGGCGAGTCGTTCAACCCGCGCACCGGTCGTGCCGTCGATGGTTCCCCAGCGGTGGGTGACCGTAAGGGCGGTGTCTACGGTGGCGGCGCGCCGGCGGGCGCCTACGGCGGTGGCGCGGGTCGCGGTGGCCCGACTCCGGCGGGTGGTGCCGTGTATGGCGGTGGCCGACCCTCCGCGCCCGACGGTGGCTACGGAGCGGCACGACCGGACGGCGGCGCTGCCGGTGTGTACGGCGGCGGTCGTCCTCCGGCCGGTGGCGGCCCCCGTCCTCCGGCCGGTGGTGGTCGCCCCCAAGGCGGCGGTCGCCCTCCGGTGGGTGGTGGCGGTCGTCCCCAGGGTGCTGGCGGGGGCGGTGGCCGTCCGCAGGGTGCCGGTGGTGTTCCACCGGGCGGGGGCGGTCGTCCGGGCAGCGGCGTGTACGGCGGTGACGGCGGCCAACCCGGCACCGGTCGTGCGGAACCGCCCCGACGCGGTGGGCAGGAGCCCGACCCGCGGGGCCAGCGACCCGGCCGTCGCCGTGACGACGACGCGCCCGTCGACCCGTACGGGCAGTATCCCGGGGGCGGTCGCGGCCACCGGGGCGACCGTTACTGACGGGCTTTCGTTCGCCCCGGTGACAACCGACGCGGGTGAGCGCCCGTGGGCACCCACCCGCCGATCGGTCAGATGCGGCGCAACACCGCCACGACCCGCCCCATGATTGTGGCGTCGTCACCGGGGATCGGGTCGAAGGCCGGGTTCTGTGGCATCAGCCAGACGTGCCCGTCGCGCCGCCGGTAGGTCTTGACCGTCGCCTCGCCGTCGAGCATGGCGGCCACGATCTCGCCCGAGTCGGCGGTCGGCTGCTGCCGGACGACCACCCAGTCGCCGTCGCAGATCGCCGCGTCGAGCATCGAGTCACCCTTGACCTGGAGCATGAAGACCTCGCCCTCGCCCACCAACTCGCGGGGGAGAGGGAAGATGTCCTCCACGGCCTGCTCGGCGAGGATCGGCCCACCGGCGGCGATCCGACCGAGCATCGGCACGTACGCCGGGGTCGGTCGTTGTGCCCGGGACAGTTCGTCGTCGATGGCCTCGCTGGGGGCGCGGACGTCCACCGCGCGCGGCCGGTTGGGGTCGCGGCGCAGGAAGCCCTTCTTTTCCAGCTCCTTGAGCTGGTAGGCGACGCTGGACGGCGACACCAGGCCAACCGCCTCGCCGATCTCCCGGACGCTGGGCGGGTAGCCGTGCCGCTCCACCCAGTTGCGGATGAACTCCAGGATGCGACGCTGACGGGCGGTCAGGTCGACCGTCGCCGGGTCGGGGAAGGCGCTGACGACCGGGGTGACCGGGCGTACGGCGGGCTGACCCGTCCGGCTGCGTGCGGCGCTGCGGCGTCGGGTGGCCGGGGGGCCCGCCTCGGTGATCTGCTGCGGGCTCTTCGGCCGGCTGGCCCGGTCCTCGGTCACGTCCGTCCTCCCTGGTCGGCGCTGGGTGCCTCGTCGGCTCGTGGTGCGTGCGGTGGTGCCACGTTGTTCATGACCGTATAGGTGAGATCGGTCATTTTCAAACATCTGTACGACCTCTCACCGGCGTGTCGGGGTGAAAAACCGCTCCCGTCGTACGGATGTTCTGATAAATGGTACGTCGGATAGCACTGGTGTTCGATCCTCGACCGTTTTCCGGGCTACTCCGGCCGGCCGGTCGGTAACCCGGGCGACGTCTCGGCGTTGGGGTTTTCGGACCTGCTGGTGGGCGTTGGTGACCGGATGGTCCGTGACGCGCCGGACACGCCGATCAACTTGACCCGGCTTCCCCGGCGACATACGGTCGACCCCTAGATGTAGTAGTGACACGGGCGTAAGTTGCCCACAGGTTGGGTCTGACTACCGACCGCACTCCCGTAACGTCGATCACGGCGGGCGTCATCCGAGGATGGCACCGTCGCGGTGGGTCGTGCCCGGGGTGCTCGGTGCGGGGCGCAGTTGATCATTTTGAAGGAGGTGGGCGATGCGGTGTCCGTACTGCCGACACGCTGACTCTCGGGTGGTCGACTCGCGGGAGGCCGACGACGGCCAGCTCATTCGACGGCGGCGGTCCTGCCCGGAGTGCGGTAAGCGGTTCACCACCGTCGAGGAGGCGGTCCTCGCGGTCGTCAAGCGCAGCGGGGTGACCGAGCCGTTCAGCCGGACGAAGATCATCGGCGGGGTTCGCAAGGCGTGCCAGGGTCGGCCGGTGGACGACGACTCCCTCGCGCTGCTCGCGCAGCGGGTGGAGGAGACCGTCCGGGCCAAGGGGGCCGCCGAGATTCCCAGTCACGACGTGGGCCTGGCGATCCTGGGCCCGTTGCGTGACCTGGACGAGATCGCCTACCTGCGGTTCGCCAGCGTCTACCGCTCCTTCGACTCGCTCGCCGACTTCGAGCGCGAGATCGAGACGTTGCGGGCTGCTGCGCGAGACCGGGAGCAGGGCCGGGCCGACGCGGTTGAGGCCGCGGGCCGTACCAGCTGAATCTGCACAGTTTTTCGAGAGATTGGGACGCGCGGTGGGTGACCGCGCAGACGAGGGGGGCGACGGCGTGACAACTAGCCGTTCACGGAGCAAGGCAGGCGCGGGGCTGAAGATCGAGCGGGTGTGGACGACCGAGGGGGTCCACCCGTACGACGACGTCGCGTGGGAGCGCCGCGACGTCGTGATGACGAACTGGCGGGACGGCTCGATCAACTTCGAGCAGCGTGGGGTCGAGTTCCCGCAGTCGTGGAGCGTCAACGCGGCCAACATCGTCACCACGAAGTACTTCCGGGGCGCGGTGGGGACCCCGGAGCGGGAGTGGTCGCTCAAGCAGCTGATCGACCGGGTGGTCGCCACCTACCGCACCGCGGGCGAGGAGTACGGCTACTTCGCCAGCCCGGCGGACGCCGAGATCTTCGCCCACGAGCTGACCTGGATGCTGCTGCACCAGGTGTTCAGCTTCAACTCGCCGGTCTGGTTCAACGTCGGCACGCCGTCGCCGCAGCAGGTCAGCGCCTGCTTCATCCTGGCCGTCGACGACTCGATGGACTCGATCCTCGACTGGTACAAGGAGGAGGGGCTGATCTTCAAGGGCGGCTCCGGCTCCGGGGTCAACCTGTCGCGGATCCGCTCGTCCCGTGAGCTGCTCTCCTCCGGCGGCACCGCCTCGGGCCCGGTCAGCTTCATGCGCGGCGCGGACGCCTCGGCCGGCACCATCAAGTCCGGCGGCGCGACCCGCCGCGCGGCCAAGATGGTCATCATCGACGTGGACCACCCGGACATCGAGGAGTTCGTGGTCACGAAGGCGCGCGAGGAGCACAAGATCCGCGCGCTGCGCGACGCCGGGTTCGACATGGACCTCGGCGGCTCCGACATCGTCAGCGTGCAGTACCAGAACGCCAACAACTCGGTCCGGGTCTCCGACGAGTTCATGTCGGCGGTGGAGAACGGCGGCGGTTTCGACCTGCGTGGCCGGCTGGACGGTTCGGTGATCGACACCGTCGACGCCAAGAAGCTGTTCCGCACCATCTCGCAGGCCGCCTGGGAGTGCGCGGACCCGGGCCTGCAGTACGACGACACGATCAACGACTGGCACACCTGCCCGGAGACCGGCCGGATCACCGCGTCGAACCCGTGCTCGGAGTACCTGCACCTGGACAACTCCTCGTGCAACCTGGCCTCGCTCAACCTGATGAAGTTCCTCCGCGCCGACGGTGGCTTCGAGGTGGAAAAGTTCGTCAAGTCCGTCGAGTTCGTCATCACCGCGATGGACATCTCGATCTGCTTCGCGGACTTCCCGACCGAGAAGATCGGTGAGACCTCCCGCGCCTACCGGCAGCTCGGCATCGGCTACGCCAACCTGGGCGCCCTGCTGATGGCCACCGGCCTGCCGTACGACTCGGAGCAGGGCCGCTCGGTCGCCGCGTCGATCACGTCGCTGATGACCGCCACCGCCTACCGCCGCTCGGCCGAGCTGGCCGGTGTCGTCGGCCCGTACGACGGCTACGCCCGCAACGCCGAGCCGCACAAGCGGGTCATGCGCAAGCACGCCGCCGCCAACGACGAGATCAAGCCGACCAGCCCGGTGGCCACCGCGATCGTCCGCGAGGCGACCAAGCAGTGGACCCAGGGCAACAAGATCGGCGACAAGTTCGGCTGGCGCAACGCCCAGGCCAGCGTCCTCGCCCCGACCGGCACGATCGGCTTCATGATGGACTGCGACACGACCGGTGTGGAGCCGGACCTGGCGCTTGTCAAGTTCAAGAAGCTGGTCGGCGGCGGCTCGATGCAGATCGTCAACCAGACGGTGCCGCGCGCCCTGCGCAGCCTCGGCTACCCCGAGGAGCAGGTCGAGGCGATCGTCGAGCACATCGCCGACCACGGCCACGTGGTGGACGCCCCCGGCCTCAAGCCGGAGCACTACCCGGTCTTCGACTGCGCCATGGGGGAGCGGACGATCGCCCCGATGGGTCACGTGCGGATGATGGCGGCCATCCAGCCGTTCGTCTCCGGCGCCATCTCCAAGACGGTCAACATGCCGGAGGCGGCCACCGTCGAGGACGTCGAGAAGATCTACTTCGAGGGCTGGAAGCTCGGCCTCAAGGCGCTGGCGATCTACCGGGACAACTGCAAGGTCGGCCAGCCGCTCTCGGTGGCCAAGTCCAACAAGACCACCGCGCCGGCCGCCGTCGAGGCCGCGCCGGCTGCCGTGGAGAAAATCATCGAGTACCGGCCGGTGCGTAAGCGCCTGCCGAAGAAGCGCCCGTCCGAGACGGTCAGCTTCTCCGTCGGTGGCGCCGAGGGCTACCTCACCGCGTCGTCCTACCCGGACGACGGCCTCGGCGAGGTCTTCCTGAAGATGTCCAAGCAGGGCTCGACCCTGGCCGGCGTGATGGACGCCTTCTCGGTTGCCATCAGCATCGGCCTGCAGTACGGCGTGCCGCTGGAGACGTTCGTCAGCAAGTTCACAAACATGCGCTTCGAGCCGGCCGGCATGACGGACGACCCGGACGTGCGGATGGCGGCCTCGGTGATGGACTACATCTTCCGTCGCCTGGCGCTGGACTTCCTGCCGCACGAGCGCCGCGCCGAGCTGGGCATCTTCACCGCCTCGGAGCGGGCCGCCCAGTTGCGGGCCGAGGCCGACGCGGAGAGCGCCGCGGCGATGGGCGCGGAGCTCACCGCCATGGCCTCCTCGGCACCGGTGGAGGCCCCGGCAAAGCCGGAGGCCGTCGCCCAGCCGGCCCAGGAGATGGCTGACGTGGCCGCCGCCAAGCCGGCGCCGAGCGTGGGTTCCAGCACCGAACTGCTGGAGGCCGTGATCGGCAAGGCCGCCGACGCGCCGCTCTGCTTCACCTGCGGTACGAAGATGCGCCCCGCCGGTAGCTGCTACGTCTGTGAGGGCTGCGGCTCCACCAGCGGCTGCAGCTGACCAACGTGTAACGCGGCGCTGCCCCGGCCTCCTTCGTGGAGGTCGGGGCAGCGCCGTTTCCAGATGCTCGTCATGACGTAGCCCACTGGACCGAGTGGCCGTTCCGGCGTTTGGAGCGACGCTCCGGGGCCGCGTACCCAACAGTGGCTTGCCGACGACCGGACTGATGCCGAGTTGCGCTGACTGGCCGGTCAGCCCGCGGTTGGACATGATCAAGTGATGAGAAGTAGGTCAAAGCTGACCCTGGGACCTACTTTTCATCACTTGATCATGAAAAGCTCGTCGGGCCGTAGATAGTGCACCGGATCAGTGGTCTTCGTCGCCCTCGGTTGGGCGTGGCGGGCGGTTGTGCTTGGCCCACTCGTCTACCTCGTCCGCGTCCCAGATGGTCGTCCCGATCAAGCGGGCCATCGGCTCAGGGAAGCCTGGACGGCGGGTGATCTGCAGTACCCGCTGCCGCGACACGTTGAACAGGGCGGCCAACTCGCCAGGCCCGTACCTGGGTGCCCGCCAGACTGCTGCACCGGCGTTTTCTGGGCTGGGTCCGGTGAAGCTCATCCGGCGGGACGCGCAGGAAGCCGGCTCGATCACTTGATGCTGAGTAGGTGTGGACAATCCGCTCTGACTACTCAGCATCAAGTGATCTTGTCGATGGCGGTGAACCGGGCTACCGGCTCGCGCGTTCGGCGGCGCGTACGGCGTTGCGGAACAGCATTGCGACGGTGGTCGGACCGACCCCGCCGACCCGGGGCGTGATGGCGCCGGCGACCTCGGCGCACGCTTCGTCCACGTCCGGTAGGAGGCGCCGCCCGTCGTAGCGGACACCGGCGCCGATGACGACGGCGCCTGGCTTGACGTGCTCAGGCCGCACGATCCCGGGTACGCCGGCGGCGGCGACGAGGATGTCGGCGCGGCGGGTGTAGCGGGCCCAGTCGGGCACGCCGGTGTGGACGACGGTGACGGCGGCGTTGGCGGTCGGGCGCTTCTGGGCGAGCAGCATCGCCAGGGGGCGGCCAAGGGTGGCGCCCCGGCCGAGGATGACGACCTCCCGGCCGGCGACGGGGATCTCGTAGTACGCCAGGAGGGCTTCGATGCCGGCGGGGGTGCACGGCAGCGGGCCGGGCAGACCGACGGCGAGACGCCCCATGTTCAGCGGGTGCATGCCGTCGACGTCCTTGTCCGGGTCGATTGTCTGCAGCGCCGCGTCGTAGTCCAGATGCCCCGGAACGGGGTACTGCACGAGGATGCCGTGCACGGCCGGATCGGTGTTGAAGCGGGCGATGGCCCGGTGCAGATCCGCCTGGTCGACGGTGGCGGGCAGGTGCACGTGCGGGGAGGCGAACCCGAGTTCGGCCGCCTGCCGCTGCTTGATGGCGATGTAACCGGCGCTGGCGTCGTCGTCGCCGACGAGAATGGTGGCGAGGCTCGGTGTGATCCCGCGGCTGCGCAGGCGGGCGGCAGCGGCGGCGGTCTCGGCCAGGACGGCTTCGGCGACGGGTGCGCCCGGCAGGAGCCGGGCCGGGCCCGACGCGGTGTGGTGCTCTGCGGATTCGCTGGTCATGACGGTCCCTCGACGCAGGCGCCCAGGCGGTCGACGCCCGCGAGAGGCTTCCCGATGGTTCCACCATCCCCGTGCCGCCAGTCGCCGGTGCTTCGATAATGCCGCACTACCAGGGCAGCTGCCCAACCGGACCAGCAGCGCCGCCCTCAGCGCCGGGGGCGTGCTGCCGCTCGTCGGCACTGGTGCCCGCCGACCGCGCAGGCACCGGGGCTCAATCAGTCGGCAGGAGCGGGCGCATGAACGTTCGCTCGTACCGCACGACGCAACCCGAGGTGTCGCGGATGCGATCAGCCGCGAGGAACTCCGGGTCGTTGCCGAACAGTGCGCGGTACCGCTCGTAAGCTGCCAGGCTCTCGAAGCTGAACAGCGCCTCGGCCTTGTCGCTGGCGCCCTCGGCGGGCAGGAAGTAGCCGTGGTGCACGCCGCCGTGCTTGGCCACCAGCCGCATCCATGTTCGAGCGAAGTCTTCGAACACATCGATCTGGGCGGGGTCGATGGTGTAGTGCACGACGCAGGTGATCACGGCGTCACCATACGGGCCGGTGGTCATGTCGGATGGTTCGGTAACACCGGTGCTCCGCCTGACGAAGAAGGGGTGTGGAGGCTACGAGAGAGGACAGCCTGTGAATGAGCCCAGCGGAGCGGAGGGTGACATCTCCGGCATCGGGGCCGATCCGGTGGCCTTCGAGGTCTTCTACCGGCGGCACCTGGAGGCGGTGGGCCGGTTCGTGGCGCGGCGGGTCGACGACCCACACCTCGCCGCCGACCTGACCGCCGACGTGTTCCTGGCGGTGATCGAGTCGGCGGCCGGCTACCGGCCGGACCGGGGTAGCCAGGTCGGCTGGCTGTACGGGGTGGCCCGCAACGTCATCGGTGACGAGCGGCGTCGGGCGGCCCAACGGCTGCGGGTGACCGGCCGACTGGCCGGACGGCGGGACCTGGGCCCCGACGACATCGCCCGCATCGAGGAGCGGATCGACGCCGAGTCGGCGGCCCGCCGCACCTGTCGGGCGTTGAGCGAGCTACCCGAGGGCTCCCGAACGCTTGTCGAACTCGTCGCCGTGGACGGCCTCACCGTCGCGGAGGCGGCGACAGTGCTCGGGATGTCACCGGTCGCCGCTCGGGTCCGCCTGCATCGTGCCCGTCGCGTCGTCCGCGCCGTGCTCGCCCGCCCGGCCACCACCCTCGCCTGATGAGACGGAGCTGACCCATGAACAGGATCGAAGAGTCGCCGCAGGGTTTCGAGGAGCAGCTGCTCAGGGATCTGACCGCCCACGTCGCCCGCCGGGCCGAGCTGGCGTCGGCGGCCCGTCCCGCCGGACTCCGTACCCGGTTCCTGCGCGGTTGGCGTCTCGCCGGAGCGTTCGGGCTGGCAGTCGTCCTGACCGCCGGTGCGTTGGCGGTCCAGACGATGAGGGTGGGCGACCGGCCGCCGTCCACGGCAACCGCGTCGGAGATCCTTCGGATGGCGGCCGACGCCGCCCGGCAGCAGCCCGAGCTCACCGCCGGACCCGATCAGTACGTCTTCACGGAACTCCTGGCGACGTTGCGGGATCAACCGGACAGTGGCCCGTACACCACGACCAGGGTGCAGTTGTGGCAATCGGCCGGGGGAGTCGCACACACGCAGGCTCGTTACCGACCGGAGACCGATCCGAATGGGTGGGGCGAGCTGAGGGTGCTCCGCATCGATGATCCCGACGACCCCGAGAAGGAACTCGATGTGTTTCCGTGGCCCGCGTACCACGGCGACCTGCCCTCCGATCCGGACGAGCTGCTGCGCTACCTTCGGGACCACCCGATCGACCTGCACCTGTCCGAAGGCGCCGATGAGCAGGCCGTCTACGGGGACGAGAGCATGACGTACACCACCGCGCGATCCATGCTCGACGGTTATGTACCGCCCCGAGCGCTGGCGGCGTTGTTCGAACTGCTGGCACGGGAGCCCGGGGCGGTCGTCATATCGGGCGATGTGGTGGACGCCGCCGGCCGACATGGGGTGGCGATTCGGATGCCCGGCGTGATCGGCGGCAACGAGGACTTCCTCTTCGACCGGGACACCCACGTCTTCCTCGGCCGCCGAGGGTCGGTGGTGCGCAACGGCAAGGAGTCCCTGTACTCGGCTGTCGCGCTGGTCCGGCTCGCCATCGTCGACCGTCCGGGCCAGCTGCCCTGAGTGATGGTGGCACCCCCAGCCCTGACCGGTCACGTCGGACCGGTCAGGGCTGGGCGAACAGGGGCCCGTAGTTCGAGCGGAACATCTGCTCGCCGAGGTGGCGCATCACCAGGTCGCGCAGCGCGGGCGGGAGCCCGGTGGCCCTGTCCCGGCGATGCGTCTGGCCGAGGACCCAGTCGGTACGCGGGCGGCGCCGCGCCTCGTACCCGCGCAGGGCTTCGGTAAGGGAGTCGGCGGTGGCCAACGACGACGCGAGCACGAACGCGTCCTCCAGGGCCATCGCCGCGCCCTGGGCCATGTTCGGCGAGGTGGCGTGGGCGGCGTCGCCGATCAGCAGCACCGGCCCCCGGGACCAGGAGTCGAGCACGACCTCCTGGTTCGGCCCGGCGTGCAGGGTGCTGTCGTCGTAGTCGAGGGCCTTGAGCATGGTGGCGGCCGGTTCGGTGGACGTCGCCCGTAGCTCCTCGCGCCAGCCCGGCCGGTCGGCCACCGGGCCGTCGTTGTAGTAGCAGTACGTCTGCTCGGCGCTGATCGGGATCGTCAGGAACTGCCTCCCGCGCCCCAACTGCACCGACCAGACCGGCTCATCGTCGATGCGGGGAGCCACCCAGCGGTACGCGTACTGGCCGAGGCTACGGACCACCTGACCGTCGAAGGCGAGCCGGCGGACCGTCGAGTTCACGCCGTCCGCGCCGATCACCAGGTCGTACCGTTCGGTGCTGTCGTCGTCGAACTCGACGGCGACCTGGTCGCCCTCCTCGGCCAGCGCGACCGGCTGGCGACCCCAGCGGATCGGGGCGTCGCCGACGCCGGCGAGCAGCGCCCGGTGCAGCTGAGCCCGGGGCAACGACACGCACGGCCCGACGCCCCGCCACAGCGCGGCCACGTTGATGTCGAAGAGGCGACGACCGCGCTGGTTGGCGCTGCGCTGTCGAGTGATCTCCACGGCCACGTCGGCGATCGGTTCCCGCAGGCCGAGCACGTCGAGCATGCGGGTCGCGTTGCCGGTGAGGTAGATGCCGGCGCCGGAGTCGGTCGGCCCGGAGGCCCGCTCCACCACGTCGACCGTCGCGCCCCAGTCGCGCAGGGCAGCCACCGTCGCCAACCCGGCGACACCGCCACCGACGATCAGTACCCGGACATCGTTACCCCGCACGACACGTTCCTCCCCGTCGCCCAGGCCGGTTGAGCTGCTGCTCAACGGTCGGCCGCCGCAGCACTCTAGAAGGCGGGTGAGTCAGCGCACGGGTACGGGGGCTGAATTACCGGGGAATGGGCTGCGACGATGAGGGCATGACGACCGCTGAGGCGTACGCGGAGTTCGGCAGCCGCGAGGCGCGTGGGGTGTCGCCCACCTACGAGCGTCTGTCGACGGCCATCGCCCAGGACGACGCCCTGCTGGCCCTGCTCGACGCGCTCCCGCCCGGCAAACGACAACCGAATCTGCTGTTCGGTGTCGTGCGCTGGTTCGGCGGCCCGGTCGACGACCCGGTCGCGTTCCACGACTACGTGGTGACGCACTGGCCGGCCATCGAGGCGGAGCTGCGCACCCGGGCCACCCAGACCAACGAGAGCGGCCGGTGCGCGGTCCTGCTGCCGGTGCTCGCCGCGTTGCCGCAGCCCCTCGCCCTGCTGGAGGTCGGCGCGTCCGCCGGGCTGTGCCTCTACCCCGACCGGTACGCGTACCGCTACGGCGAGCACGAGGTCGGCTCCGGCGAGCCGGTCCTCGAGTGCGCCGCCGACGGGTTGGTGCCGCCGGCCCGCGTACCCCGGGTGGTGTGGCGGGCCGGCCTGGACCTCAACCCGCTCGACGTGACCGATCCCGGCGACGTGTCCTGGTTGGACGCCCTGATCTGGCCGGAGCACGCGCACCGGCGGACCCGGCTGCGGGCCGCGGCGAGGGTCGCCGCCGCCGACCCTCCGCTGCTGGTCCGCGGCGATCTGGTGGACGACCTGCCGGCGCTGGCCGCCCGCGCGCCGGCCGGCGCGACGCTTGTGGTCTTCCACACGTCAGTGCTCTACCAGGTGCCGCCGCCGCGCCGGGAGGCGTTCGTCCGGCTGGTCCGTGAGCTGCCGGGGCACTGGATCGCGAACGAGGCACCGGAGGTGCTGCCGTACGACGGGTTGCCCGACCCGCTTAGCGAGGCGCTGCACAACGTCCTCGCGCTGGACGGTGAGCCGCTGGCCTGGACCCGGGGGCACGGTCAGGCGATGAGCTGGTTCGCCTGACCGCCGAGCGACTTCGGCAGCCGGCACCGACAGCTCAGCGAGCCGCCTCCGGCAGTCGGGCACTCAGCGCTCGGCTGAACCAGTCCACCGCCGGCGCGACCGCGCCGCCGCCCGACCAACCGTTGATCACCGACAGCAGGTCGAGGTAGCGGTCCCGGCGGGGATCGTTCGCCACTGTCAGCCGGTCCAGGAGGCGGCGGCGCAGGTCGGCGTCGTCGGGGAGGTCGTGCAGGCGCGCGTACCGGGCGGTGACCGCCGCAACCACCGGCTCGGCCTCGGGGCCGGCCGGATCGAGACCGGCGGCCAGGGCGTCGGCCACCCCGTCCCGGACCACCGCGACGGCATCCGGGCGGGGCAACCCGGGCACGTCGTGATCGGCGGCGTGCTGTCGGACCATCCGCCGCATGGACGCCTGGAAGGTGGGCTCCCGGCACAACCCGGCCAGCTCCAGCCACGCCTGCACCTGCTCGGTGCTCGGGTCGTCGGGCAGCTCCGGGGTCATCGAGACGAGGACGCCCCGGTACGGGTGCTTGTCGTCCGGGTCCTCGAAGACAGTCGCCAGGAAGGCGCCCACCAGGTGCCCCCGCTCACGCGCGGTGAGCTGGGCCAGCCGGCGCAGGTCGTCCACCTCGGCCGGGCCCGATCCGCGGCGCGCCGCCACGGTGAGCACCGCCTGACGCAGCCGCAGCACCCGGATCTGCACCGCCAGCGCCTCGGCGTGCGCGGCGGCCACCTCGGGCAGGGGCACCTCGCGGTCCACCACCCGGCGGATGGTGGCCAGGTCCAGGCCCAGGTCGCGCAGCGTCCGGACCAGGTCCAGCCGGGCCACCGCCTCGGCGTCGAAGAGGCGGTAGCCGGTCGGGCTCCGGTCGGTCGGCGGCACGATTCCGGTGTCGGCGTAGTACCTGATGGTCTTGACGCTCAGGCCGGTACGGCGGGCCAGGTCGCCGATCGTGTGGTGCGCTTCACCGCTCATGCCCCCACCCTGCTGTCTCCCCCCGGTGGAGACTCAAGCGACAGACGTCAGCGAGCCCGCTCGTGGCGGAGCAGGACCACGCCGTTGCCGAAGACACGGCTCTCCACCAGCCGCAGGCCGGTCGGGACGTCGCTGTCGGGAAAGAGCCGGCGGCCCCGACCGAGCAGCACCGGGTTGACGTAGATCCGGTACTCGTCGACGAGGTCGTGCCGGGCGAAGGTGGCGGCCAGGTCGGCCCCGCCGAGCGCCAGGTCACCGCCGGGCTCGGCCTTGAGTCGCCGTACCTCCTCCGGATCCACCTCGCGGATCACAGTGGCGTTCCAGTCGGCGTGCTCGAGGGTGCGGGAGTAGACGATCTTCGGCATGTCCCGCCAGATGCTGGCGAACTCGCGCTCCGGGTCGCTGGCGGTCGGGTCCTGGTCGGCGGTCGGCCAGTACGCGGCCATCAGCTCGTGGCTGACGCGGCCGCTGAGGAACCCGCCCATCGGGGCGATCACGTCGTTGAAGTGCCTGTGCAGCTCCTCGTCGACCTGGTGCCAGCCGATGTCGCCACCCGGGCCCTCGAAGAACCCGTCAAGCGACACACTCATCTGCACAACGATCTTCCGCATCGCGTCTCCTCAGTGCTCGTCACAGCGATCGATCCCGAGCATCGTCGGACCCTACGACGAAACCGGCGGCGTGTCCCGCATTCGCCGCAGCGGGGAGCAGACCGGCGTTGGTCCGGCATGGTTGAGCCGCAGCCGCAGGTCGTCCCTAGACTGCTGCGGGTGACCGGAGAGCGACGACCCCTTGCCGATCGGCCGCTCACCGAGCCGCACCCGTCCCGGCTGTCGCCCGCGCACCCCGACCGGGCCCGGATCCTCGCCAGGCACGCCGAAGCGCTGACCGCCGGCGAAGCCGGCTACCTCGACCCGGCGACGGGCCTCTTCGTGCTCAGCGCCGGTTTCCTGGCCCGGCGCGGCACCTGCTGCGGGCGCGGTTGTCGACACTGCCCGTACGTGGACGATCCACCGTCCGGATAGGCGTCAGCGAGGGCTTTCGCCCGACACCGACACCCCGTACGGTTTCCGACGGACATCCGGCGGGCGCCTTCCGCCGTCGGTCGGCGAGAGGGTGGAGCGTGCGCGGGCGGATCGTGGTCGGAGGGCTGGCGGGGCTGCTGGTGAGCGGCTGCGCCGCCGAGGCCGAGCCGGTGGCGGTGCCGCCGCCGGTGCCGATCGCGGTGGACGTGGCGGCGGCCTCCTCGGGCGGCGCCTGCCGGCTGTTGGACTTCGCGGTGATCGAAGAGTTGGTGCAGGTGCGCTTCGACGTGGCGGCGGCCAGCGAGCAGGGCGACACGCACACCTGTGTGGTGCGCACCGGAGGCGCGGCGTTGCCGGAGCTGACGCTGAGTGTGTCCGTGACCACGATCGACAAGACCACCTTCGGCGCGGACGTGGTGCCGGACAAGGCGGCGAAGATCACCGGGTTGGGCCAGCAGGCGTACCGGCGAACCACCGCCGCGGCGAGCGGGCACGGGCCGGTCGCCGAGGTGGGCTGGCTGGCCACCGACGGGCGGCTGGCCACGTTGAGCTGGACCGGTGCGCGCGGCAGCGAACGCACGGCGGCGGAGAAGGTGACCGGGGACCTGGCCGCACTGGCCAAGAAGGTGGACACCCGGGCGCTGTGACGCCCGGGTGGCCGGTTGGTCAGTTGGCGGCGACGAAGACCCGGGAGGCGACCTCGCGGGGCAGTCGCACCCGGTCGCCCGACCGGTCGATCGACACCCCGTCGCGCTCCTGCGCCACGGTCACCGTGGCGCCCGGGTCGACACCGGCGGCGTGCAGTTGACGCAGCACGTCGGCGTCCTTCTGCACGCTCTCGCAGATCCGGCGCACCACGACCGGCCCGGAGAGGCCGGGGAAGGCCAGGTTGCGCTCGCCCTCGACGGCCTCGGTGGCCTCCGCCGCCGGCGAGCCCAGCTCCTGTAGCCCCGGGATCGGGTTGCCGTACGGGGAGCGGGTCGGCCGGTTGAGCAGGTCGTACACCCGCTTCTCGACCGCGTCGCTCATCACGTGCTCCCAGCGGCAGGCCTCCTCGTGGGCCTCCTCGTAGGGCATCCCGATGACGTTGACAAGCAGCAGCTCGGCGAGGCGGTGCTTGCGCATCACCGACACGGCACTGCCTCGGCCCTGCACGGTGAGTGTCAGGTGTCGGTCGCCCTCGACGGTGAGGAGGCCGTCGCGCTCCATCCGGGCGACGGTCTGGCTCACGGTGGGGCCGCTCTGTTGCAGCCGTTCGGCGATCCGGGCGCGCAGCGGCGGCACACCTTCCTCTTCCAGTTCGAGGATGGTGCGCAGGTACATTTCGGTCGTGTCCACCAAATCATGGCTTTTCACTTTCGCCCCCTTTTTCCGAAGGCAGCGAAGGTAGCTTCGCGATCAGTGGTGTCGACCAGGTCGTGAGACTTCATAACGTCAGCGGCCCTCCGGTGCACGATGGTACCTCGGGCGGTGGCCGGCGGCCGACGCCGAACCGCGTGCCGTCGACGCGAATGGTGTTGGATGGTCGCCATGTCCGGTACCCAGGAGCCGCTGGTCGAGGCCGATCGGCTCGCCGCCGAGCTTGACCAGGCCGATCCGCCCACCCTGCTCGACGTTCGCTGGCGGCTCGTCGGCCCACCCGGCCGTGACGACTACCGCGCCGGCCACCTGCCCGGCGCGGTCTTCGTCGACCTGGACACCGCGCTCTGCGGGCCGCCCGGCGCCGGCGGCCGGCACCCGCTGCCCGACCCGGCCGCGTTGCAGGCCGCGCTGCGGGCCGCCGGCGTCCGCGCCAATCACCCAGTGGTGGTGTACGACGGCGGCGACGGCCTGGCCGCCGCACGGGCCTGGTGGACGCTGCGCTGGGCGGGGCACCGACCGGTGCGCCTGCTGCACGGTGGCTACCCGGCCTGGGTCGCCGCCGGCCGGCCCGTCTGCACCGAC
The DNA here is from genome assembly GCF_040607915.1 of Micromonospora sp. NPDC005215. NCBI lineage: Bacteria > Bacillati > Actinomycetota > Actinomycetes > Micromonosporales > Micromonosporaceae > Micromonospora > Micromonospora sp. NPDC005215. The sequence goes on from NZ_JBEXHQ010000061.1 coordinate 23,772, forward strand.
GCGCCCGCCCCGACGCCCGGCGATGTCGTGGTCCGCCCCGGCGATCTTCCGGTGCTCGACGCGGGACAGGCCGCCGAACTGGCCGCCGCGGACGACGCGGTGCTGCTCGACGTGCGGGCGGCGCCTCGCTACCGGGGCGAGGTCGAGCCGATCGACCCGGTCGCCGGGCACGTGCCGGGAGCGGCGAACCTGCCCGCCGGAGAGTATGTCGGCCCGGACGGACGCTTCCTGGCCGCCGACGCGCTGAGTGAACGGTTCGCCGCCGCCGGGGTGACCGGCGCGCGGGCCGTCGGGGCGTACTGCGGCTCCGGGGTGACCGCCGCGCAGGCGGTGCTCGCGCTGCACCTGGCCGGTCGCACGGACGCGGCTCTCTACGTTGGATCGTGGAGCAACTGGGTGGCCGACCCGACGCGCCCGGTCGCCCCCGGGCCGACATCTGGGCACTGACCAGCGCGTGCGGTGGGTCGGCGACGATCCTCGTGCGACGATGGGCTCATGTCCGACGACACGGTGGTGGTGTGGGACGAGTCGCTGCTCGCCTACGACATGGGTGACCATCCGCTCGACCCGGTTCGGGTGGAGCTGACCGTCGCACTGGCCCGCGAGCTGGGCATCCTGGATCGGCCCGGGGTGCGCATGGTCAAGCCGGAGCCCGCCGCCGACGCCCTGCTCACCCGGGTGCACGACCCGGCCTACCTGGCCGCGGTGCGGGCCGCGCCCCGCGATCCGCTCTTCGCCGGGTACGGGCTGGGCACGTCCGACAACCCGATCTTCGAGGGGATGCACGAGTCCAGCGCGTTGATCGCCGGTGCGACGGTGGCCGCAGCCGAGGCGGTCTGGCGCGGCGACGCCCGGCGAGCGGTGAACGTCGCAGGCGGCCTGCACCACGCGATGCCCGCCCGCGCGTCCGGCTTCTGTGTCTACAACGACCCCGCGGTGGCCATCGCCCGCCTGCTCGACCTGGGCGCGGAGCGGATCGCGTACGTGGACGTCGACGTGCACCACGGCGACGGTGTGCAGCAGATCTTCTGGAACGACCCCCGGGTGCTCACTGTCAGCGTGCACGAGACCCCGCTGGCGCTCTTCCCGGGCACGGGTTTCCCGGACGAGACGGGTGGGCCGGGCGCGCAGGGCACCGCTGTCAACATGCCGTTGCCGCCGGGTGTCGACGACACCGGCTGGCAGCGGGCGTTCCACGCGATCGTGCCGTCGGTGCTGCGTGCGTTCCGACCGCAGGTGCTTGTCACCCAGTGCGGCGCCGACGGGCACCGACTGGATCCGCTCGCCGACCTCAACCTCACAGTGGACGGGCAGCGGGCCACCTACCTGGCGATGCGGGCACTCGCCGACGAGCTGTGCGACGGCCGTTGGGTGGCCACCGGCGGCGGCGGGTACGCGCTGGTCGAGGTGGTGCCCCGGGCCTGGAGTCACCTGCTGGCCGTGGCCACCGGTGACCCCATCGACCCGGCCACGCTCACCCCGCCGGCCTGGCGGGAGCTGGTCGCCTCCCGCCGTCTGGGCCGGGAGGTGCCGCTGCGGATGACCGACGACGCGGACCCGTCGTACGAGCCGTGGCAGCCGACCGGCGAGCCGAACGCGGTGGACCGGGCGATCGTGGCCACCCGCAAGGCGGTCTTTCCGCTGCTCGGGCTCGATCCGCACGATCCGCGGGACTGAGCCGGGCGGGGGAGGACTGCGCCGGTGACGACAGTGGGCCAGCCGGTGGACGTGCTGCTCAGCGACGGCAGCACCGTCCAGTTGCGTCCGATCGAGCCGGCTGACGCGCCGGGCATCGTGGCGATGCACAGCCGGTTCTCCGAGCGCACCCGTTACCTCCGGTATTTTTCGCCGTACCCGCGTATCCCGGAACGGGACCTGATCCGGTTCGTCAGCGTCGACCACCACGACCGGGAGGCGTTCGTGGTGCTGGCCGCCGACCGGATCGTCGCGGTCGGCCGGTACGAGCGGCTCGGCCCGCAGGCGCCGGACGCGGAGGTGGCCTTCGTGGTGGAGGACGCCTACCAGGGCCGGGGCATCGGTTCGGTGCTGATGGAGCACCTGGCCGACACCGCCCGCCGCAACGACATCATGAGCTTCGTCGCCGAGGTGCTGCCGACCAACGGGACGATGTTGCGGGTGTTCGCCGACTTCGGTTACCAGGTCCAGCGCGAGTACGCCGACGGTGTGGTGCACCTGAGCTTCCCGATCGCGCCCACCGAGGCCACGCTGGAGGTGCAGCGTGGCCGGGAGCACCGCACCGAGGCCCGTTCGATCGCCCGGCTGCTCGCCCCACGTGGCATCGCCGTCTACGGTGCCAGCGCCACCGGCCAGGGCGTCGGCGCGGCGGTGCTCGGGCATCTGCGGGACGGCGGTTTCACCGGCGCGGTGGTGCCTGTGCATCCGAGCGCGTCGACAGTGGCGGGCCTGCCCGCGTACCCGTCGGCGGTCGACGCCGGCACGCCGGTGGACCTGGCGGTGGTGGCGGTCCCGCCGGAGGCGGCGACCGCGGTGGTCGCCGACGCCGCCGCCGCGGGGGTGCACGGTCTGGTGGTCATCTCGGCGGGCTTCGCCGAGGCCGGGGCCGAGGGCGCTGCCACGCAGCGGGCGCTGGTCCGCGCGGCGCACGCCGCGGGCATGCGGGTGGTCGGCCCGAACTGTCTCGGCGTGGCCAACACCGACCCGACGGTACGCCTCAACGCCACCCTCGCCCCGGCACTGCCGCCGGCGGGCCGGGTGGGCATCTTCAGCCAGTCCGGAGCGTTCGGGGTGGCGCTGCTCGCCGAGGCGGACCGGCGTGGCCTCGGGCTGTCCAGCTTCGTCTCGGCCGGCAACCGGGCCGACGTCTCCGGCAACGACCTTCTGCAGTTCTGGCAGGACGATCCCGGCACCGACGTGATCATGTTGTACCTGGAGACCTTCGGGAACCCGCGCAAGTTCGCCCGACTGGCCCGGCGGATCGGCCGGGCCAAACCGGTCGTCGCGCTCGCCTCGCCGGCCCGCCCGGTGGGGGTCGGTGACACCGCCGGGCCGGACGAGGTGGCGGTGGCCGCGCTCTTCGCCCAGTCCGGGGTGATCCGGGTGGACACCGTGCCGGAGCTGCTCGACGTGGGTGTACTGCTGGCCAACCAGCCGTTGCCGGTCGGCGGCCGGGTCGGTGTGGTGGGCAACTCCTCGGCCCTGACCGGCCTGGCCGCCACCGCGTGCGTCGGGCAGGGCCTGACGGTTGCCGACGGTTATCCCCGCGACGTCGGGCCGAGCGCCGGTGCCGCCGAGTTCGCCGCCGCTCTCGCCGACACGGCCCGCGACGACCAGGTGGACGCCCTGGTGGTGGTCTTCGCCCCGCCGCTGCCCGGCCAGCGGACCGATGTGGACGCCGACGTGACCGCCGCCCTGCCGGCGGCCCTCGCGCTGGGCAAGCCGACAGTGGCGACGTTTCTGGTCGGGCGGCTGCCGCCGGGCGTGCCTGCGTACGGGGGAGTGGAGGAGGCGGTGCGGGCTCTCGCCCGGGTGCACCGGTACGCCGAGTGGCTACGCCGCCCGCCCGGGGTGGTGCCCGAGTTGCCCGGCATCGATCGGGTCGCCGCGCAGGCCGCGTTCCGTGCCGACACCACCGACTCCGGTGCGCTGCTGGCCGCGTACGGGATCGACGTGGTGGCGTCGGTGCCCGTCGACTCGGTCGGCGCGGCGGTCGGCGCGGCGGCACTGCTGGGCTACCCGGTGGCGCTCAAGGCGGCTGCCCCCGGGCTGCGGCACCGGCTCGACCTCGGCGCGGTCCGGCTCGCCGTGCCCGACGAGCCGGCGCTCCGCCGGGCGTACGCCGAGCTGGCCACGGCCTTCGGCGCGGACGCGCTGGTCCAGCCGATGGTCCCGCCCGGGGTGGCCTGCGTGGTGGAGCTGGTGGAGGATCCGGCGTTCGGGCCGGTGGTCGGCTTCGGTCTCGGTGGGGTCGCCACCGAACTGCTGGGCGACCGGGCCTGGCGGGCGGTGCCGCTGACCGACACCGACGCGGCCGAGCTGGTCGACGAGCCCCGGGCGGCGCCGCTGCTGCGCGGGCACCGGGGTGCCGCCCCGGTCGACCGGACGGCCCTGGCCGACCTGTTGCTGCGGGTGGGCCAGCTCGCCGACGAACAGCCTCGCGTACGGTCGCTGACCCTCAACCCGGTGCTCGCCCGTCCGGACGGCATCGCGGTCCTGCACGCCCAGGTCCAGGTGGGCGGCGTGGCTGCCCGCCCGGACACCGGCCCCCGCCGCCTCTGAGGGTGCCCGGTCAGGGCCGGCTGGAAATCTGTTGGACGCCCCACGAGTTGCCGTCCGGGTCGGTGAAGAAGACGAAGCCGACGTTGTCCAGCGGGTCCGGCACCGGCCGGGGGTTCTGACCCACCACCTGAATCTCGCTGACGTCCACACCCCGCTCGATCAGCTCCTCGCGAGCCCGCTCCAGGTCGGGCACCACCAGTTGCAGGCCCTTGAGTGAGCCCGGTGGCATGTCCGGGACCACGCCCTTGCCGATCACTATCGAACAGCCGGAGCCGGGCGGGGTCAGCTGGATGATCCGCGCCTCGTCGTTGATCACCGTGTCGTGATCGACATTGAAGCCGAGCTGGCCGGCGTAGAACGCCTTCGCCCGGTCCAGGTCGGAGACCGGCACGATCACCACTTCCAACGTCCAGTTCATTGTCGCTCTCCTCGTTGTCGTCACCGATCACAGCACGCAGCACCACTACAGCACGGAAGGCCCCGGCGAACCGCCAGGGCCTTCCGTGGGAACCGGGTGCGTCAGCAGGCGTACGCCTCCAGGCGCTGCGCCCGCTCCGGGGCGCGCAACTTCAGCAGCGTCACCTTCTCGATCTGCCGGATCCGCTCCCGGGACAGGCCGAACTCCCGGCCGACCTCGTCGAGCGTGCGCTGCCGGCCATCGTCCAGACCGAACCGCAACCGGATGACCGCCTGCTCCCGCTGGGACAGGGTGGCCAGCACGATGCTGACCTCGTTGCGCAGCTCGCCCTGGGCGGCGGCGTCGGCCGGCTCGGTGCGCGGATCCACCGAGGCCACGAAGTCGCCGAGCGCGCTCTCCCCGTCGTCGCCGACGGCCTGGTCCAGGCTGACCGGCTCCCGGTCGTAGGAGATCAGCTCGATGACCTGGATCTCGGGGATTTCCAGGGCGCGGGCGACCTCGGCGACTGTCGGTTCGCGGCCCAGCGTCACCGCCAGCTCGCGGCGGGCCCGGACCATCCGGTTGACCTGCTCGACCATGTGCACCGGGATGCGGATGGTGCGGGCCTGGTCGGCCATCGCGCGGGTGATCGCCTGCCGGATCCACCAGGTGGCGTACGTGGAGAACTTGTAGCCCTTGGCGTAGTCGAACTTCTCCACCGCCCGGATCAGGCCGAGGTTGCCCTCCTGGATCAGGTCGAGAAACGCCATGCCGCGTCCGGTGTAGCGCTTGGCGATGCTGACCACCAGCCGCAGGTTCGCCTCCAGCAGATGGTCCTTGGCCGCCCGGCCCTCCGCGACGACGACTTCCAGGTCGGCCCGCAACTCCTCGGAGACCGGGGTGCAGGTGGCCAGCTTCTCGTCCGCGAACAGGCCGGCCTCGATCCGCCGGGCCAGATCGACCTCCTGCGCGGCGGTCAACAGCTTCGTCCGGCCGATCCCGTTGAGGTACGCCCGGACCAGGTCGGTGGAGATGCCACGCTCGTCGGTGGCGTCCAGGTCGGCGAGGACCTCGGAGGTCCCGTCGGTGTCGGTCGTGGTGGCCGGGCGCATCCGGTGTTCCGTCATCTGCAGGACCATCTCTGTCTCTCCCCGTTTCCACGTCTGTGCCGTGTCTCCGGCCCAGTGGTGCCGGTGTGAGACACAGCTTGGCGGGCAGGGCGTAAAACGGGAGTGAGGCGATCGGGCACCCGACAGGAATTGGTCGGATCGTTTGTGCGGAGTGTCGTCCCGGTCTGTGCTTGCCCGCCACAGCTACGTTGCGGACGGTCGGCCACCTCGGCCGGCACTGACACAGTTGGAGGACGGCGTGGTCTTCAAGCGGCTCATGAAGGCGATGGGGGTCGGTGGCCCGTCGGTGGAGACGGTGCTTGCCAACCCGAACTGCCGCCCGGGCGGGCAGTTGGAGGGCCGCATCCAGGTGGTCGGCGGTGACCACCAGGTCGACATCGACCACGTTGCCCTGGGCCTGGTCACCCGGGTCGAGGTCGAGAGCGGCGACAACGACTACGACACCACCCAGGAGTTCCACCGCCAGCAGGTCACCGGCGCGTTCCGGCTGGAGCCGGGGCAGCGCCACGACATCCCGTTCCGCTTCGACGTGCCGTGGGAGACACCGGTCACCGAGCTGTACGGGCAGCACCTGCACGGCATGACGATGGGGCTGCGTACCGAGCTGGAGGTTGCCCGCGCGGTGGACAAGGGCGACCTGGACGCGGTGTCGGTGCACCCGCTGCCCGCCCAGGAACGACTACTGGACGCGTTGCTGCGACTGGGTTTCCGGTTCGCCCGTGCCGATGTGGAGCGTGGGCACATCTACGGCGTACGACAGACGTTGCCGTTCTACCAGGAGATCGAGTTCAGCCCCGCGCCGCAGTACGCCCGCTCGATCAACCAGTTGGAGGTCACCTTCATCGCCGACGCGCAGCAGATGCAGGTGGTGCTGGAGGTCGACAAGCGCGGCGGTGTCTTCAGCGAGGGGCGGGACGCCTTCGGCCGGTTCACCGTCGACCACGCCACCGCCGACCGCACCGACTGGACCGCCGAACTCGACAACTGGCTCCGCCAGTCCCTGTCCCGCCGAGGCCTCTTCTCCTAACCCCACCCCACCCCCTCCCACCCTCCCCGGTGATCAAGAGGTTGGCGTCATGGAGAGGCCGAATTTTGACGCCAACCTCTTGATCACCACTGGGATGGGTGGGGGTTAGAGGTCCAGGAGGAGGGTTCGGGGGCCGATGTTTGTGCTTTCCACAAGCATGTGGGCGCGGAAGCGGCCGGTTTCCACCGGGGCGTTGCGCTGGCGCAGCGCGTCGACGACGGCGGTCACCAGTGGTTCGGCCACCTCGGCGGGGGCGGCTGCCGTCCAGCTTGGACGACGGCCCTTGCGCGCGTCGCCATAAAGGGTGAACTGGCTGACCACCAGGATCGGCGCGCCGGTGTCGGCGGCGGACCGCTCGTCGTCCAGGATGCGCAACTCATGCACCTTGCGGGCCATCGTCAGGGCGGTCTCCGCGGTGTCGCTGTGGGTCACTCCGAGCAGCACCAGCAGTCCGTTCTCGATCGCGCCGACCACCTCGCCGTCCACTGTCACGCTGGCCCGCCCGACGGTCTGCACCACCGCCCGCATCAGGCGGTCACCGGCTCGACGAAGCCGCGCTCCACCAGGTGCGCCACGATCGGGCCGGCGGCCTCGGCCATCTCGTCGGGCTCGACGTCGTGCGCGGCGGCGAGCAGGGCGAGCTGGTCACGCAGCGGCAGCCGGCCGTCGGCGCCACCGACCAGCGCCAGCACCAGCGGGTCGATCTCCTCGGTCCAGCGCAGGCCGTGCGGCATCGCCAGGACCTGCCGGTCCACCGCCCAGCCCTCGTCACCCATTGTTGCCTCCTGCCGCAGCTGGAGGCCCTCGGCGGCCCGGTAGCGCTCGGCGAGCAACGCCTCGGTGTCGCGTACCCGGAGAAAGTCCTGGCGGTCGAACCAGGCGGCGATGTGGTCGCCCAGCGGTGGCTGCACCCGCTGGCGCAGGTCCTCCACCCGGACCACCGGGTCGGCGTGCCCGCTTCGGCGCAGTGACACGATGCCGAAGCCGATCCCCTCCACCTTGTGCGCGTCGAACCAGTCCAGCCAGACGGCCATCCGCTGCGGGTCGGGGGTCTCGCCGACGTCGGTGAGCCACAGGTCGACGTACGCCATCGGGTCGGCCACCTCGCGCTGGATCACCCAGGCGTCCAGGCCGGACCCGGCGAACCAGCCGGCCACCCGCTCGTCCCACTCCTCGCCGGCGACGTGCACCCAGTTCGCCAGGTACTGCATGGTGCCGCCCTCGGTGAGCAGGCCCGGGGCGGCGGCGGCCAGCTCGGCGCCGATCGCGTCACCGACCCGACCCGAGTCGCGGTAGACGTGCGTGGTGGTGCCCGGGCCGACAACGAACGGCGGGTTGCTCACCACCAGGTCGAACCGTCGACCGGCCACGGGGGCGACCAGGTCGCCGCGGAGCAGCTCCCAGTCCTGACCGTTGAGGGCGGCGGTGGTCGCGGCGAACCGCAGCGCCCGCTCGGAGAGGTCGGTGGCGGTCACCGAGCTGGCGTGGGTGGCCAGGTGCAGGGCCTGGACGCCGGAGCCGGTGCCCAGGTCCAGTGCGGTCTCGACCGGACGGCGCATGGTCGCGCCGATCAGGGTCTGGGTGGCCCCGCCGATGCCGAGGACGTGCTCGGCGTGCAGCGGGCGACCCGGGCGGGCACTCGCCGACACGTCGGCGAGCACCCACCAGTCCTCGCCGTACGGCTCCAGGTCGACGCCGGCACGCAGGCCGTCGCCGTAGCGCTCGACCAGCCCGCCGGCCAGCGCCTCCGCCAGGCTCAGCGGTGCCAGCGCGGCGGCCACCGCGGCCTCCGACTCGGTCTGGTCGCAGATGAACACCCGGATCAGGGTGCCGAGCGGGTCGCCGTCCCCGGTGGCGCGCAGCGCCGCCCGGTAGTCGTTGCGGGCGACCGCGGTGGTCGCCTGGGCGCCCAGCCGCTGGGCGATGCCCTGGCTGGTGAAACCGGTCCGGGTCAGCGCGGTGCGCAGCGCGTCGACGCCGGCGGGGGAGAGCAGCATGTCGTGTTCGTCCACCCCGACATCCTGCCCCCCGTTGCGTCCCGGGTCAGCGTCACCCGCCGGTTGGTGTCGGAGCGTCGGTGTCCGCCCGGATCAGCGCGCCAGGCAGGATGGTCCGCATGACGCTTGTGCTGCCCATCGACCCGGAGGCCAACCGGCTGCTGGAGCGCAGCCCGCTGGCGCTGCTCCTCGGCATGGTCCTTGATCAACAAATTCCGATGGAGAAGGCGTTCTCCTCGCCGTACGTGCTGGCGCAGCGGCTCGGCCATGAGCTGGACGCGGCGGAGCTGGCCGGGTACGACCCGGAGGCACTGGTCGCGCTCTTCGCCCAGCCGCCCGCGCTGCACCGGTTCCCAAAGGCGATGGCGGCCCGGGTGCAGGAGGTCTGCCAGGTGTTGGTGGAGCGCTACGACGGTGACGCGGCGCTGCTCTGGTCGGGGGTCGCCGACGGGCCGGAGCTGCTGCGCCGGGTCTCCGCGCTGCCCGGCTTCGGCAGGCAGAAGGCGCAGATCTTCGTGGCCCTGCTCGGCAAGCGCTTCGGGGTCACCCCGCAGGACTGGCGGAAGGCGGCCGGAGACTACGGCGACCCGGGCGCGTACCGGTCGGTGGCCGACGTCACCGACGCCGACTCGCTGCGTCGGGTGCGGGAGTTCAAGCAGCAGGTGAAGGCGGCCGCCAAGGCGAAGGCCACCGGCAGCTGACCCGTTCGGTCAGGCGGCGGTGGGGTGCGCCAGCGAGGCCAGCGCGCGCCGGACGTCGGCCAGCGAGACGGTCGCCGAATCGTCCAGGTCGGCCAGACCGGCCTCGATCCACTGGCGCATCAGCGTGGTAACCCCGATGCCCCGGGCGTCGGCGGCGGCCCGCACCCGCTCATAGGTCTCCAGCGGCAGCCGGACCGATCGGCTCACCATCGGCACGTCGGTGTCGGGGGTGGGGAGATCCACCGCCGGGCTCTCGTCGATCAGCTCGGCGAGCCGGTCGCCGCCGTTGTGGAACTGCTTGGTCGCGTCGTCACGGTGCATCGTCACGGCCTCCTCATCTCCCGAGATCTCCGCACGGCCTCGTCGTAGCGCTTGGACTCGACGTCGCTCAACTCGCGCGCGGAGAGGATGTCCCAGTCGTTGTCGGTGCCATCGGCCTCGGCGAGCAGCACCGCCAGCCGGCGGCCCCGACGGGCGGCGGCGTAGACCACCATGACGTCGTCGCCCAGGTGGCGGATGACCCGTCGGGCGCTGTGCAGCGCCTCCCAGACTTCCCCGGGCGTGACGTCGTAGACCCTCAGGTTGGCCAACGCCTCGTCGGTGAAGCTGAACCTGCTGCCCACGTCGCGGAGCGTACCACGGGCGTAACACGTAATGGGATGAGTCGAATTTCGCTGATCACGGCCCTGCGGTGACAGGATGAGGCGTAATCCCCTCGAGGAGGTCCATGGTGAAGCGTCAGGCCTACCAGCCGCTTCTGATCACCGACGCCTCGCGCAGCCAGGACGATCAGCTCACCAGTCGCCAGCGCCGTTATGTCCTGATGATGGGCATCCGGGTGTTGTGCATCATCGTCGGCGCGATCCTGGTCGGTGCGAACGCCCCACTGCTCTGGCTGTGGCTGCCGCTGTGCGCCCTCGGCATGGTGCTCATCCCCTGGCTGGCCGTGCTGCTGGCCAACGACCGGCCGCCCAAGGAGGAGCACCGGCTGGCCAACCGGTTCCACCCTCGGCACCAGGACGACACCCCGCCGATGAGCCTCACCGCCGAGGAGCGCCCGCACAAGGTCATCGACGCCGAACCCTGACCCGCGGGCAGGCCGGGGTCCGACCGGTCACGGCTGTGGCCGTGCGCCGACGGTGGAGACGGCCAGCGCCCCCAGGTCGGTGGCGCGGTTCAGCGCCACGGTCGGGGTGGCGCCGGCGAGCCAGGCGGTGAGCAGGCCGGCCGCGAAGGCGTCGCCCGCCCCCGTGACGTCCCGCACCGCCACCCGCCGGGCCGGAGCCACCCAGACCGCCGCGCTGCGGTCGACCCAGACCGCGCCGGCCGCGCCGCGCTTCACCACCACCCGCCAGGCCGTCGCCGACAGCGCCCGCCCCTGCGCCGCCGGGTCCAGTCCGCCGGCCAGCACCGTGGCCTCGTCCGCGTTGACAAGCAGCAGGTCGACATCGCGTACCCAACTCAGGAACGCCGCCGCGCCCACCCGCCGCAGCGGCGCCGCGGAGGCCGCGTCGACGCTTGTGGTGAGCCCACGCTCGCGGGCGGCGGCCAACGCCCGCAGCCCGGCGTCGCGCGACCCGGCGTCCAGCAGGGTGTACGCGGACAGGTGCAGATGCCCGGCGTCGGGCACCGCCGCGAGGGCCCGCTCGACGTGCGCGACGCTCAGCCGCACGTTCGCGCCCCGCTGGCTGACCATGGTGCGCTCGTCGTCGGTGGCCAACACGATCACCGTGCCGGTCGGCACGTCCTCGACCCGCTCGATCGCGCAGTCGACACCCGCCCGCTCCAACTCGGCCACCCGGTCCCGCCCGGCGTCGTCGTCACCGACGGCACAGACGAGCGTGACGTCGACCCGCTGCGCGGCGACCCACGCGGCGGTGTTGGCCGCCTGACCGCCGCCGCCGACACTGATCGCGGCTCCGGTGTCCGAGCCGGCCGCGAGCGGCCCGGACAGCACGGCGACCACATCGGTGATCACGTCCCCGACGACGACCACCCGGGCCGGTCGGGTCATACCGCGGCGGCGGTGTCGCGGGCCGCCACGGCCACCGCGATCCGCGCGGCCAGGTCCGCGTTGCGCAGAATGATCCGGACGTTGACGGTGAGGCTCGCGCCGTCGGTGGCCGAGTGGAAGTGCGCCAGCAGGTACGGGGTGACGGCCTTTCCGGTGATCCCGTTCCGCTCCAGCAGGGCCAGACCGTCGGCGAGCGTCCGGTCGTGCAGCTCCGGGTCGAGCTGCTCGTCGACCGGCAGCGGGTTGGCGACGAGCAGGCCGGCGGTGTGCAGCGCGTGCGCGTCCCGGGCGGCGAGTACGTCGGCGACCTGCTCCGGCGAGTCCACCGACCAGTCCAGGTCGAAGCCGGCGTCGGTGCGATAGAAACCGGGGAACCGGCGGGTGCGGTAACCGAGCACGGCGACCCCGAGGGTCTCCAGGCGCTCCAACGTCGCGCCCACGTCGAGGATCGACTTGACGCCGGCGCAGACCACCACGATCGGGGTCTGGGCCAGGGTGACCAGATCGGCCGACTCGTCGAAGGTGTGCGTGGCCTCCCGGTGCACCCCGCCCAACCCGCCGGTGGCGAACACCCCGATTCCGGCCGCGGCGGCCACGGCGCTGGTCGCGGCAACCGTGGTGGCGCCGTCGACGCCGGTCGCCGCCGCCACCGCGAGATCGCGGACGGAGAGTTTTGTCACTCCGTCGACCGTGGCCAGCCGGGTCAGCTGCGCGTCGTCCAGGCCGACCACCAGCTTGCCGCCGATCATGCCGATCGTCGCGGGAACGGCCCCGGCGTCCCGGACCGCCCGCTCGATTTCCCTGGCCACCCGCAGGTTCTCCGGCCGGGGGAGCCCGTGCGAGACGATGGTGCTCTCCAGTGCGACGACGGGCCGGCCGTCGCGCAGGGCTTCGGTGACCTCGGTGCCGTAGCTGAGGTGAAAGTCAGTCACCCGGGCACCGTACGGGGTCGGGCTGCGGTCGGCCTCAGGTGGACCCGGCCGTGATGACCTGCCAAACTTGACGGTTGGAGGTGCAGACGTGAGCACAGAGGTTCTCGAGCGTCCAGAACTGAAGGACGCCGACACCGGTCCCGAGATGTTCCACTACGTCCGCAAGGAGAAGATCGCCGAGAGTGCCGTCATGGGCACCTTCGTCGTCGCGCTCTGCGGCGAGACGTTCCCGGTCACCAAGGCGGCCAAGCCGGGTTCGCCGGTCTGCCCCAAGTGCAAGGAGATCTACGACTCGTACCGCGAGTGAACCTCGGCTGGCGTCCCGGCCGGCGACGTAGCCTGCGGCGGTGACCACCTCCACCGCCCTGCTCCTCGCCGACCTGACCGGCGTCGCGGTGTTCGCCGCCTCCGGGGCTTCGGCGGCGGTGGCCAAACGGCTGGACCTGTTCGGCGTCGCGTTCGTCGGGTTCGTGGCCGCCCTCGGCGGTGGGATCTTCCGGGACCTGGTCATCGACGAGGTGCCGCCGCTGGCCTTCGCCGACTGGCGGTACGTGGCCACCGCCGCGATCACCGCGCTCGCCGTCTTCTGGCTGCACCCACAACTGGCCCGACTGCGCACCACAGTGCTGGTGCTGGACGCGGCGGGCCTCGCGCTGTTCACCGTCACCGGCACGCTCAAGGCGCTCGACGCCCGGGTGCCGGCCGTCGGCGCCTGCCTCATCGGCATGCTCACCGCGATCGGCGGCGGGCTCGCCCGCGACCTGCTCACCGCCGAGATTCCCGTCGTACTGCGCCGGGAGATCTACGCGCTGGCCGCGCTGGCCGGCTCGGTCACCGTGGCGCTGCTGTACGTCACCGGGCAGACCGGACCCGCGCCGCTCACCGCCGCCGCCGTCCTGGTCTTCGGGCTGCGCCTGATCGCCCTGCGTCGACGCTGGTCCGCCCCGGTGGCGACGCTGCGCCCGCCGCGCACCGGTGGGGCGGATCCGCGTACCGACCGGCAGTGGTGAACGGGTCGGCGGATGTGACAGGCGTGGCGTCGCCTGGGCCGTGGGGCCCGCGCTGGTTATGCTGAGTCGGCCTTCGCGGCAGCTACTGCGCGGAGGCGTTTTCATGGGCGGCGGGACTCGTGGCCCTCGCCCGGGGTCCGCCATCGTGCGGTCGGAGAGGAGCTTCGCGTGGCAGCCCGGACGCCGGTGCTCGAGACGTTCCCGGCACTACGCGCCTGGCAGCGTAAGGCCCTTGTGGAATACCTGCGTCGGCGTACCGACGACTTCACTGCGGTCGCCACGCCAGGCGCCGGCAAGACCACCTTCGCCCTGCGGATCGCGGCCGAGTTGCTCGCCGACGGCACCATCGAGGCGGTCACCGTGGTCGCCCCGACCGAGCACCTGAAGAACCAGTGGTCCGACGCCGCGGCCCGGGTGGGCATCCAACTCGACGCCGCCTTCCGCAACGCCGACCTGCACTCCGCGGCCGACTTCCACGGCGCGGTGGTCACCTACGCCCAGGTCGGCATGGCCCCGCAGGTGCACCGCCGACGCACGATGACCCGGCGCACCCTGGTCATCCTCGACGAGATCCACCACGCGGGCGACTCCCGGTCCTGGGGCGACGGCGTGAAGAACGCCTTCGAACCCGCCGTACGCCGGCTGATGCTCACCGGGACACCGTTCCGCTCCGACGACAACCCGATCCCCTTCGTCAGCTACGAGCGGGGCGGGGACGGGCTGCTGCGCTCCCGCGCCGACTCCGTGTACGGCTACTCCGACGCGCTGCGCGACGGCGTGGTCCGGCCGGTGCTCTTCCTGGCGTACTCGGGAGAGACCCGGTGGCGGACCAACGCGGGGGAGGAGTTGGCCGCCCGCCTCGGCGAGCCCATGACGCAGGATCTGGTGGCGCAGGCCTGGCGTACCGCCCTGGACCCGGCCGGGGACTGGATGCCGCAGGTGCTGCGGGCCGCCGACGCCCGACTCACCGTGCTCCGCAAGGCGGGGATGGCCGACGCCGGTGGTCTGATCATCGCCACCGACCAGCAGACCGCCCGCTCGTACGCCAAGTTGATCGAGCAGGTGACCGGCGAGAAGGCCGCCGTGGTGCTCTCCGACGACCAGGGCGCGTCCGCCCGGATCGCGACGTTCGGGGCGTCTGACCAGCGCTGGCTGGTGGCGGTGCGGATGGTGTCCGAGGGGGTGGACATCCCCCGGCTCGCGGTCGGGGTCTACGCCACCAGCGCCAGCACGCCGCTCTACTTCGCCCAGGCGATCGGGCGATTCGTCCGGGCCCGCCGGCCCGGGGAGACCGCCTCGGTGTTCCTGCCCAGCGTGCCGCACCTGCTCGGCCTGGCCAGCGAGATGGAGACCGAGCGGGACCACGTGCTCGGCAAACCCAAGGAATCCGACGGCTTCGACGACGACCTGCTGGAACGGGCGCAGCGCGACGACCAGGCCAGCGGCGAGCTGGAGAAGCGGTTCGCCGCGCTGTCGGCCACCGCCGAGCTGGACCAGGTGATCTTCGACGGCGCGTCGTTCGGCACCGCGGCCCAGGCCGGCACCCCCGAAGAAGAGGAATACCTCGGCCTGCCCGGCCTACTCACCGCCGACCAGGTTTCCCTGCTGCTGACCAAGCGGCAGGCCTCCCAACTTGCCGCCCAACGCCGCCGTACCGCCGACGCGGCCGCTCAGCCGGCCGCTGCGCCCACCGCGGCACCACCGGCACCCATGAGCGCCGCCCAGCGTCGCGTGGCGCTCAGGCGCCAACTGAACGCTCTGGTGGCTGCCCGACACCACCGCACCGGCCAGCCGCACGGCAAGATCCATGCCGAGCTGCGCCGACTCTGCGGTGGCCCACCGAGTGCCCAGGCCACCATCGAGCAGCTCGAGGAACGCATCGCCACCGTCCAGACCCTCTGACCTCGCGAGCCGCACCGGCACACGCCGTTGGCCCCGGGCCACCGCGACCGCCAAGTCGCCTGCAATGCGCCAAGATCGCGCCTTGACGCGGGACGCGGGACGCGGGCGCTCCGCGCAGTTTCAGGGATGTTGCTGCCTCGCCGGCGTCTGAGGCAGCAACATCACCGAAGTTGCGCGGATCTTGGCGAACCTCAGGCGGCGCGTGCACCCGGGGTCGGCACCGGGCTGGCGGTAGGTGCAGGGCGGGCTTGCGGGGCAGGGAGCGTGGGGCGTTTGGCGTGGGGCGTTTGGACAGGAAAAAGCCGACCGGAGACACCCTCGGGGTGTCTCCGGTCGGCTATGTCGGTTTGCGGATTTAGTTCGCCATCAGATCGGCGCCACGCCAGCTGAAATCGGGCTCCGTTGCGAACCGCTCGGTGATCTTCACGAGATCCTCCGCGTACTTGTTCGCGTGGTGCCCGCAGAACACCAGCTCGCTCCCACCCACCAGGGTGATCCGGAGCTTGCCGGCAGCATTGCAGCGGTCGCACCGTTCATCGGCGGCTGGGGGCGCCACCGTCTCGGGCGGCGGCGTGAGGGTCGAGTTCATCGCCTTCCTCCTCTGGTCGTCACCGATGAACAATCTCTTCGGTCGTTGCTCACCTATCGTGCAACACCCTTACTAGGCAGTGCCTTCCCTGTGTGCCCGCGGGGGACCGAGGTCACACCTGGCAGGGACAGTGTGCCGTGCACCCAGGGTGCCACGTCAACGATCACATTCGTACAT
Organism: Micromonospora sp. NPDC005215; assembly: GCF_040607915.1. Classification (NCBI taxonomy): domain Bacteria; kingdom Bacillati; phylum Actinomycetota; class Actinomycetes; order Micromonosporales; family Micromonosporaceae; genus Micromonospora; species Micromonospora sp. NPDC005215. The sequence goes on from NZ_JBEXHQ010000061.1 coordinate 39,905, forward strand.
CCAGACGATCACCATCTGGCGTTGCACACCAGGTGATCAAAACGACACGTTCGGTTGACGAAACCCGCTCAGTCCAGGTAATCCCGGAGGACCTGCGACCGGGACGGGTGACGCAGCTTGGACATCGTCTTGGACTCGATCTGCCGGATCCGCTCCCGGGTCACCCCGTAGACCTGGCCGATCTCGTCCAGCGTCCGTGGCTGGCCGTCGGTCAGGCCGAAGCGCAGGCGTACCACACCCGCCTCACGCTCGGAGAGCGTCTGCAGCACCTGCTGGAGCTGGTCCTGCAGGAGCGAGAACGAGACCGCGTCGACCGCGACCACAGCCTCGGAATCCTCGATGAAGTCACCGAGCTGGCTGTCGCCCTCGTCACCGATGGTCTGATCCAGAGAGATGGGCTCCCGAGCGTACTGCTGGATCTCCAGCACCTTCTCGGGTGTGATGTCCATCTCCTTGGCCAGCTCCTCCGGAGTGGGCTCGCGACCCAGATCCTGGAGCAGCTCGCGCTGTATGCGGCCGAGCTTGTTGATGACCTCGACCATGTGCACCGGGATGCGGATGGTGCGGGCCTGGTCGGCCATCGCGCGGGTGATCGCCTGCCGGATCCACCAGGTGGCGTACGTGGAGA
>NZ_JBEXHQ010000062.1:0-36125 GCF_040607915.1 Micromonospora sp. NPDC005215
GGGGTCGTCGGCCGACGACCCCCACCGTGCTCAGGAGGCGGTCAGCTCGGCCAGCGCCCGCACCGACTTCCAGTTGCGGCTGGTGGCCACCACGCCGAGCTTCTTCTCCAGGTACGCGTTTGTGAACTTCGACCGCCCGTAACCGCCGTCGACAAAGTGCAGGAAGACCTCCCGGCCGGTCACCGTGAACGACACGTTCTCCCCACCGGGCACGGCGAGACCGTCCACCATGGACTTTGTCGGAGCGGTCGCGAGGAAGGCCACCAGCAGCCGCGTCGGGTCGTCCTCCCGATCGGCGTACGGGTTGCCACCGGCCACCGCCGCCAACTCCCGGCCGCTGCGCACCAGCACCGGTACGGTCAACGCCAGCTCGTCGGCGAGGGCCCGTTCGATCCCGGCGGCCAGCTTTCCCGCGTCGCGCACGGTGCTGCCGAAGGCCACGTTGCCGCTCTGCAGGTACGTCTTGACGTCCTCGTGCCCGAGGTCGGTGACGATCCGGCGCAGGTCGGCCATCGCCAGCCTGGTGGTGCCGACGTTGACCCCGCGCAGCAGGGCGACGTACCGGGTCATGGCTCCTCCTCGGGTGCGGGTCGACCGGCTCAGCGTAGGCCGCCCGGCCCCACCAGACCCGTTTCGTAGGCGACGATGACCAGTTGCGCCCGGTCCCGCACCGCCAACTTGGTCAACAACCGCCCGACGTGCGTCTTGACCGTCGCCGGGCTGAGATTGAGCCGCGCGGCCAACTCCGCGTTGGACAGACCACTGGCGATCAGCGTGAGCACCTCCCGTTCCCGCTCGGTCACCCCGTCCAGGTGGCGCGGCAACGGCCGGGTCGGCTCCGCCCGCCGGGCGAACTCGTCGATCAACCGGCGGGTCACCGTCGGCGCGAGCAGCCCCTCACCGGCGGCAACCACCCGGATCCCGGCCAGCAGATCCGCTGGTGGGGTGTCCTTCAGCAGGAACCCGCTGGCCCCGGCGCGCAACGCGCCGTAGACGTACTCGTCCAGGTCGAACGTGGTCAGGATGATGACCCGGGTGCCGGCCGTCGCCGGGTCGGCGCAGATCCGCCGGGTCGCCTCGATGCCGTCCATCTCCGGCATCCGGACATCCATCAGCACCACGTCCGGATGATGCTGTCCGGCCAACGCGACGGCCTCCACGCCGGTGCCCGCCTCGCCAACCGTGGTGCAGTCCCCGGCGAGATCGACAAGCAGCCGGAAGCTGCCGCGCAGCAGCGCCTGGTCGTCGGCGATCAGCACCCGGATCACGCCGCCACCCGATAGGGCAGGCTGGCCGTCACCGCGAAACCGCCGTCGGAGCGTGGCCCGGCCCGGAACTCTCCGCCGTGCAACGCCACCCGTTCCCGCATGCCGATCAACCCGTGGCCCTCCCCGCCGATCAGGACCGGACGCCGGCCGTCGTCGGTCACCTCCACCCGTACCTCGTGGGGGGTGACGGTCACCAGGGCCCGGCAGGCGGCCGGCGCCGCGTGCTTCACCACATTGGTCACCGCCTCCTGCACGATCCGGTACACCGCGAGGCCCACCGACTCGGGCACCGCGCCGTCCGCTTCCTCGCGTCGAACGTCGAGCCGGACGTCGACGCCGCCGATCGCCGCCTGCCGAGCGAGCGCGGGCAGCTCGTCCAGGCCGGGCGTCGGCGCGTACGGGGTGTCCTCGCGCAGGACGCCGAGCACCCGACGGACGTCGGTCAGCGCGTTGCGGCCGGTCTCCTCGATCACCCGCAGGGCGGCCCCCGCCTCACGCGGGTCGGCCTCGGCGACGTGGTTGGCGACGGCCGCCTTCACCACGATGAGGCTCAGCGTGTGCGCGACAACGTCGTGCAACTCGCGCGCCACCCGCAGCCGTTCCTCCGTTGCGGTCTGACGGACCAGGTGGTCACTCTGCCGGGCGGCGAGGGCGCGGCGCTCCCGGATCAACCAGCCGATCAACCAGGCGGGCGCGATCATGACGGCCGCGTAGGCGACCGCCCCGGTCCGAGACCACAGGTCGCCCGCTGTCAGCACCAGGCCGACGCTGACCAGAGCGAGACAACCAGCCGCGCAGAGCACCGACCGGCGCGTGGCCGTCGACACGGCCACCGTGTAGAAGGACAGACCGATGGCGAACGCCGGCGCGGCGGCGGCGAAGTTGGGGATCACCCCGGTGACCAACGCCCCGGTGGTGCCACCGCTGATCACCACGGCCACAGCGATCGGCCACCGGCGCCGGACGGCCAACGGCAGCCCCAGGGCGAGCCCGACGAGCACGGACACCCAGAGCGGCTCGCGTACGCCACCGTGCTCCGGCGACGCCAGCGCCGCGTACGGGCAGAGGAACCCACCGACCGCCAGGGCGAGCACGGCGTCCACGAGGTACAGGTCCCCCGGCCGCAGTCGCCGGGTCAGCAGGAGAGCGGTCACCGGTCCGACGGTATCGGTCGGCCAGGTTCGCCGCGTCCACCCGTGGGTGGTCATCACCGAGGACGACGGGCCGGTGTTTCCGGGCCGCCGCCTCCACCCGGAGGAGGGCCGGAAAGTGCCCGCTCCGGCACGACGCGCGACACCCCGTACAACCGGCACCGTAACGGTCATGACCACAGACACGGTGACCCTGACGGGGCTGCGCACGGTGTACGGCACCGGAACCCGGCGGGTGACGGCGCTCGACGGCGTGAGCACCAGCTTCGCGAGCGGCACGTTCACGGCGGTGATGGGCCCCTCGGGCTCGGGGAAGTCCACCCTGCTGCACTGCGCGGCGGGGCTGGACAGCCCGACCGAGGGCATCGTCACTATCGACGGCACGCGCCTGAACGACCTCGGCGAAGACGAGCTGACCCGCTTGCGGCGCGACCGGATCGGCTTCGTGTTCCAGGCGTTCAACCTGGTGTCCACGCTGACCGCCGCGCAGAACGTCGAGTTGCCGCTGCGACTGGCCGGCCGCCGCCCGCCGGCCCGGGACGTGACCGCCGCGCTCGACGCCGTGGGCCTGGCCGACCGGGCCGGGCACCGGCCCAGTGAGTTGTCCGGCGGCGAACAGCAGCGCGTCGCCGTGGCCCGCGCGTTGATCACCCGCCCGGCGGTGGTCTTCGCCGACGAGCCGACCGGAGCACTGGACAGTGCGGCGTCCCGTCAGGTGCTCCGTCTGCTACGCGCGCTCGTCGACGACCACGGGCAGACCGTCGTGATGGTGACCCACGATCCGGCCGCCGCCGCGTACGCCGACCGCGTCCTGCTGCTCGCCGACGGCCGCGTCGTCGACGAGCTGGACGGCGGGATCACCGCAGCGGTCGTCGCCGCCCGGATCGCCGAGCGGGAGACGGACCGGTCCCGGCTCGGGACGCCTACGGAGTCGTCGTGCTGAGCATCCGGCGGTCGGCCAGCGCGTTCGTGGCCGTCGCCATCGGGGTCGCGCTGGTCGCGGCGGCCACCCTGCTGCTCGCCTCCGGGCGTCCACAGGTGCCGGATCGGCTCGCGCGGGCGGCGGTCGTGGTGCAGAGCCCCGAGGCGGGCGGGTCGGCTGACTCGTTCCTGCCGACCCGCCCCTGGTCGGCCACCGCGACGGCGGGACTCGTCGACCGGCTGGCCGCTCTGCCCGGTGTCGCGGCGGCGGTGCCGGACCGGACCTTCTACGCCCAGCCGCTCGTCGACGGCCGACCCTCGGGCACCGACACCCGGCGCGAGGACGCCCACCAGGGTCACGGCTGGTCCAGCGCCCGACTGGGCGGACTGCGCCTGACGGCCGGCGAGCCGCCCAGCCGGCCCGGCGAGGTGGTCGTCGACCGCGCGCTCGGGCTGCGTGCCGGCGCGCCGGTCGCCCTGCTCACCGCGGCGGGACCGGAGTCGTACACCGTCACCGGTCTGGTCGACGCCCCGGGCGTCCAGGTCGCGGACGAGGTCGCCGCCGCGCTCGCGCCCGGCGTCCGGGCCATCGGGCTGATGCTCGCGCCGGGGGCCGACCCCGAGCGGGTCGCCGCGGCGGCGCGCGGTGTCGTCGGTCCGGACGGACAGGTGCTGACCGGCGACGCGCGTGGCGCGCTGGAGCCGCGCAACGACGCCCGCACCCGCTGGATCGGCATGCAGGTGCTCACCGCCACGGCGGTCCTCGCCGGTTTCGTCACGGTGTTCGTGGTCGCCTCCACCTTCGCGTTCACCATCGCGCAGCGCCGCCGTGAACTGGGCCTGCTCCGCGCCGTCGGCGCCACCGGACGCCAGGTCCGCCGCCTGGTGTACGCCGACGCGCTCGTCGTCGGCGCCTCGGCAGGACTCGTCGGTCTGCTTGTCGGCGCGGTACTCGCCCCGATCCTGGGTCGGCTGCTCGTCGATGTCGGCTTCGAACCATCGACCTTCCGGGTCCGGTACACCCCGTGGCCGGTCGCGCTCTCGCTCGTCGCCGGGCCGGTGATCGCGCTGCTGGCCGTCTGGTCGGCGTCGCGCCGGGCGGCGCGGGTTCGACCGATGGAGGCGTTGCGCGAGGCGGCGGTGGAGCAGCGGCCGATCGGGCGGCTGCGGGTCGGCACCGGCGCGCTGCTCGTCGCGGCGGGGGTCGCCCTCAGCGTCGGGACGGCGACCGCCAGCGAGGCCCGCGTGGCGGCGCAGTACGCCCTGTACGCGGTGATGGCCCTGGTGGCCGGTGCCACGGTGCTCTCCCCGGCGGTGGTCGGGCCGGTGGTGCGACTGCTGCGGTCGCCGGTGCGGCGCTCCGGTGGCGCGATCGGGATGCTGGCCCGGGGCGGGGCGCTGACCGCGACCCGGCGCACCGCGTCCACTGCCGCCCCGGTGCTGCTCACCGTCGCCTTCGCGGTGCTGGTGTCCGGGATGGTGCGGACCACCACCGCCGCGTACGCGGCAGGTCGGGCGGACAACGTGAACGCCGGCTGGATCGTGGTGCCCGACCGGGCGCCCGGTCTGTCGGACCAGGCGGTTGTCGCAGCCGGTGGCACCGCCCTCCTGCCGACCACGGTCTTCCGCACCGACCCCGCGACGGTGCCGGCGGACCGGCCACTGACCGCGCTCGGTGTGGACCCGGCCGGCTTCGCCGCCGCGAACCGGGCGCTGACCGTCGTCGCCGGCTCGCTCGACGATCTGCGCGGCGACGACACGGTGGTGGTGACCGCCTCGGCGAACCTGCGGCCGTCCGAGCCGTACGCGGTGGTCTTCGCCGACGGGGAACTGGTGTCGCTGCGCGTCGTCGCCGTGGTCACCGACGACTCGCTCCCCGGTGATCTGCTCCTGCCCCGGGCGGTGGTGCGTACGCACGACCCGTCGGCCCTGACGTCCACTGTGTACGTGCCGGACCGGGTCGATCCTCCGGTCGGCGCGCGGGTCGTCGACGTCGCCACCTGGGCGGCCGAGGCGGACGCTGCCGAGGACCGCCTCGTCTGGCTGTTCACGCTGCTGCTGATCGGTGTGTCGGCCGGCTACGGTGCCATCGCGGTGGCCAACACGGTGTTGCTGGCCGCCGCCGGCCGGGCCGTCGACCTGCGGCTGATCCGCTTGGCCGGGGCGACCCGGCGGCAGGTCATCTGGTTGATCACGGCCGAGTCCGCCCTGGTGGTGCTGATCGGTGCGCTGCTCGGTGGGACCGTCGCCTTCGTCGGCCTGCTCAGCATCCGGGCCGGCCTCGCCGAGCAGGTCGGCGCGCCCGTCGACCTGGTGGTGCCGTGGTCGGTGATCGCCGGGGCGGTGGGGCTGTGTCTGCTGCTCGCCGTGCTGGCCAGCATCCTGCCGACGTGGCGGTTGCTGCGACACCGTCCCGCGCGGTCACCGGTCGGTGTCGCCGGATGACGGCGTCCCCGCCCCCCGGGAGAGCGACCGGGCCGCTACCGTCCACGGATGCGATCCGCGCGGCCGCTCGGGCTGCTGCTCTCCGCCGCCGCCGTCGTGCTCTGGGCGTTCGGCGTGACAGTGCTGCAACCGCTTACCGAGCCGATCGGCCCGTGGTCGGAGAGACTGCCGGGCAACAACGCCTACTGGGCGCGCGACCTGCGGTTCATGTCGATCATGGCGGTGGCGCTCGGGCTGGTGCTGGCCGGCCGGGGGCGGTTGCGCTGGAGTCGAGCGGCGGTGCTGCTCGGCGGTTGCTGGGTTGCCGCCGACGTCGCGATCGACCGGGTCGATCCGATCGGCGTCCAGGCGACGGTGCTGCTCGCCGTCGGCGGTTGCGCCCTGCTCGGTGCGCTCGCCGCCGTTCTGCTGTGGCCCGAGCGCGGCTCCCTTCGGGAGCACGGCGCGCCGGAAGCCGCCGACCGTGGCTCCCTTCGGGAGCGCGGCGCGCCGGAAGCCGCCGAGCGTGGCGCGCCGTCAGCCTGGGGCCGCGGCGCGCCGGAAGCCGCCGAGCGGAAGGCGCTGACCGGTGCGGCGTGTGTGGCCGGGGTCCTGACGCTCGTGGCGGCCGGCATCGAGTCACCGACGGACCGGGAGCCGGAGTTGAACCAGGGCGCCCTGGCCACCGCGGCGCTGCTTGTCGCCCTGGCCGTGGGTGCCGCGCTGGCGGCGGCCCCGGCGCGGTCCCGGGCCCGCGTCGGGCTGGCGGCCGGCCTCGCCGTGGCGGCGCTGCTCGGTGTGGGGCTGGTCCGTGCCGTCCCGCCCGGGACGCGACTCCTACCGGAGATGACCCTCGGGGCGGTGCTGCTCACCGGGGTCACCCTGCTGGCCTGGGACTGGCCGGGCGGTCAACCGATCTGGCGACACCACGCTCTGGCCGCTCTCGCCGCGCTGGCGGGCCCGATGGCCTTCCTGCTGGTCACTGCCATCCCCATGCTGACCCTGCTGCCGGTCGGGGCGACGTTCACCGCACTGGCCGGCAACAGCCCGATCCACGCTGCCGACTCCGACCTGCTGCTCTCGCTGTGCGGGCTGCTCTCCGGGCTCGGGATGGCCCTGCTGCTGGCCTGGCCGACCGCCGAGAACCGCCGGTAGCTCACTCGACGACCGGCAGCACTACCTCGTTGCGGCGCAGGAACCACGGCTTCCACGGCAGGTCGAAGCGCGCGTACCGGATCGCGCCGGTGGGTTGCAGGCCGGCCGCGGTGACCGAGCGGCCGAGCATGGTGGCGCGTTGGCTGAACGCCTGCTCCGTCCACCGCCCGGAGAAACGCATCGCCGCCGCCAGTTGCGCCGGCACCTCGCGGGTCCGCACCCTCGGGTCGAGCGGTTCGGGCAGGGTGGCGGCGGTGAAGGCGACCGGCATCACGAACTGGATCAGGTACGCGCCCGGCCGCTCACCCTCCACCTGGACCACCGGAACTGTCATCGCGATCTTCTCCCAGCTGCCCGGGGCGGGCATCGCCGGCGGGGCCGTCCCGATCGGGTGCCGGGCCCGGTTGGCGCCACCGAGGTACGCGGCAAGTGGCCGGAACGCCTCGATCGGCGCCCTGGTGAACGACGCCTGGATCTGCATCTCGGCCACCAGGTGGGCCGGGTACCGACGCAGCTCGAAGCCGGGCTGTCGGGACACCACCCGGTACGGCTGCTGTTCGGTCATCGCGCGGCTCCCAGGATCTCCTGGGACAGACGCTACCGCCCGTCCGGCTCCCGCTCGGCCGAAGTCGGCCGCTCCGGCCCTGGCGCGACCGCTCGCGCGGTCAACCGCCAGTACTGCCGCTTGTCCTCGTCGCGCAGCACCACCCCGATCAGGGCCAGCTCTCGGCGCAGCTCCCGGGCGTCGTCGCGGCGATCCCGCTCGATCGCCCGTCCGCGGGCGCGCAGCAGCGCGTCCGCGCCGGCGGGCAGACCGGGCAGGTCAAGCACCCACAGCCGGTACGCCGACCGGTGTGGATCCTCGTCCGCCCAGCTCCAGCCGTGCGCGTGGAACGCCTCGGCCAGTTTGGCGGCCGGCAGGTCCGTCGACTCCCGGACCAGTTCCGCGCCGTCGCCGTCGAGGAGCACCAGGTGCTTGTCGGCGAGGAAGGCCACCCGGGTGTCGACCCGCGCGACGGCCCGGTCCTGGTCGGAGCGGCGCAGCCGGACCTGCGCCGCGTCGACGGTGACGATCAGCCGTTCGGCGGTGCCGATCCCGGCGACGACCAGGCCGGCCAGAACGCCCACCGCGACCGTGCCAACTGTGGCCTGCGGCTCGGGCAGCCGGTCCAGCCACTCGACCAGGCCGCCGAACGGCACCCAGGGGAGCCGGGCGAGCCAGCCGGTCGTCGCCGCGAGCAGCCATCCGGCGCCCGCACCCACAAGCGGAAAGCCACCCCACATGACGGCCAGTTCCAGCGGGCCGCCGCTGACCACGGTGCGGGGTCGGTAGCCGGACACGTCCATGGTCAGGACACCTCGCGGCGCAGCGTCCGGAACAGGCCGGCCGCCAGCGGGAGGACCATCCAGGCCAGCAGGGACACCGCTATCCGCCCCCACTGCTCGCCGGTGAGGGCGTCGCTGCTGAACAGCGGTTCCATGGTCTTGCTGGTGTCCAGCCAGCCGGACGGGCCGCGCAGGGGCTTGACCATCTCGCCGAGCACCCCCCAGAGGGTGGGCAGCAGCAGGTAGCCGACGATCGCCAGCGGCGGGTTGAGCAGCAGCAGGCCGAAGGCAGCGCCCATCAGCACGCTGGTGACCTGGAGGATCGCCGCGTTCAGGATCAGCGACCCGTCGAGCTGCCAGGTGCCCGCGCCGCCGGTGGCGGATGCCACCAGCGTGCCGACGGCGGCGACGGCGAGGCTGGTCAGCACCGAGGCGAGCGCGGTCAGCGACACGGCGATCAGCTTCGCCGCGACGACTCGCTCCCGGCGGGGCACCAGGGCATACGTGGTGAGGGCGGTCCGCTGCGACCACTCGCTGGTGATCGACAGGATGCCCAGCACCGGTAGCAGCACCGACACCGGCAGCAGCGAGGGAACGAAGAAGTTGGGGAAGGTCTGGTCGGCGTCCTCGGCGTAGATCAGTAGCAGGGTGACGATCGCGGCGGTGACCAGGGCGATGGTGATCAGCAGCCAGCGACCGGCCCGGGTGTCCACGAGCTTGCGCAGCTCCACGGTGCTGAGGCGGAGCAGCGACGGTCGGCGTACCGGGGTGTGCTGCCGGGGCGCGACGGCGTCGGCGGCGGGCGCGGTGGTGGTGGTCATCGGACGGCCTCCTTGGTGGATTCCCCGGCGGTCAGGGTGAGGAAGAGTTGTTCGAGGCCACCGCCGCTGGCGGGGCGCAGTTCGGCAAGTGCGACGCCGGCGTTCGCGGCGGCCTGGCCGACCGCCTCGGCGTCGGCCTGCACGAGCAGCCCCTCCGAGCTGTCGGCGGCGGTCAGGTCGGCCGCGTCCAGCGCGCGACGCAGCGCCGCGCCGTCGCGGGCCCGGACCACCGTGCCACCACCGGCCAGCAGCTCGTTCTTGTCGCCCTGGGCCACGATCCGGCCACCCCCGATCACCACCAGCCGGTCCGCGACCGCCTCCACCTCGCGCAGCAGGTGGGAGGAGAGCAGCACGGTGCCGCCCCGGTCGGCGAAGTCGCGCAGCAGGCCGCGCATCCAGAAGATCCCCTCCGGGTCCAGGCCGTTGGCCGGCTCGTCGAGGATCAGCACCCGGGGGTCGCCGAGCAGCGCGTGGGCCAGCCCGAGCCGCTGGCGCATCCCCAACGAGTACGCCCGTACCCGACGCTTCGCCGCCACCGCGTTCAACCCGACCAGGTCGAGCTTCGCGGCGACCTCGCGCCGGTGCAGACCCATTGTGTACGCGGACAGCGTCAACGCCTCGCGGCCGGTGCGCCCGGCGTGCTGGGCGGAGGCGTCCAGTAGCACCCCGACCTCCCGCCCGGGGTTGGGTAGCTCCCGGTAGGGGTGCCCGGCGACGGTGGCGCGGCCGGCGGTCGGCGCGGTGAGGCCGCAGATCATCCGCATGGTGGTGGACTTGCCGGCGCCGTTGGGGCCGAGGAAGCCGGTGACGGTGCCCGGCTCGCACTGGAACGACACGTCGTCCACGGCCGGGTGTGGCCCGTATCGCTTGGTGAGGTTCTCTACCGTGATCATGCGGATGAGCCTGCCCGCGCCGCCCGGCCCTCCGCTGCGGCCACCGGTCGGTGCCGCGTCGACCTTGGTCGACCGGCGGGTCTCGACTTTGGTAGCTGGTCGTGGTGCCCGTCGGCTGCCTAGCATGGTGCCGTGACCAGCCTCGCCGTCCCGGAACACCCCTGGCTGCTGCCCGGGGCGCTGGCCGGCGCGGCCAGCCCGGACCAGGCTGCCCGGCGGCCCCGGCGCACCGGGCGGGACTGGGCGGTCGACACCCTGGCCTTCCTGATCAGCCTGCTCTGGGTGCTGTTCGCCACCGCGGACGCTTTGTCGCCCGATCCGACGATCACCACACCGCTGCCGCATGGCTGGATGACCGGCGTGGACGCGCTGATCGGGTTGGTCTGCTGCGGGTTGCTCTGGCTGCGCCGCCGGTGGCCGCTCGGGCTGATGGTGGCCACGACGCCGCTGACGCTGTTCTCGATGGCCTCGGCCATCCCGTTGGTCATCCTCTACTTCACAGTGGTGGTGCACCGACGGACCGCCGTCGCGGTGGCTATCACCGGCGCCGGTCTTCTCACCAACCTGATCTTCAGTTGGCTGCGTCCGGACCCGAACATGTCGTACTGGGAAACGGCGGCATGGGGCGTGGTGATCAGCTTCGCCGTGCTCGCCTGGGGGATGTTCGTCCGAGCCCGTCGACAGTTGATCGTGTCGCTGCGCGAGCGCGCCGAGCGGGCCGAGGCCGAGCAGCAGCTCCGCGTCAGCCAGGCCCGCCACCTCGAACGCACCCGGATCGCCCGGGAGATGCACGATGTGCTGGCGCACCGGATCTCGCTGCTCAGCCTGCACGCGGGCGCGCTGGAGTTTCGCCCCGACGCGCCGGCCGACGAGGTGGCCCGCGCCGCCGGGGTGATCCGGGGCAGCGCGCACGCCGCCCTACAGGACCTGCGGGAGGTGATTGGGGTGCTGCGCGCCGAGGGCAGCACCGACGGCGACGCCCCCGAGCCGCCGCAGCCCACTCTCGCCGACCTGCCGGCCCTGATCGCCGAGTCGCGGTCGGCCGGGATGCGGGTCGACGTCAGCGACACCGTGGACCGGTCGGGGGAGGTGTCGGCCGCGCTGGGCCGGGCCGCGTACCGGATCGTGCAGGAGGGGCTGACCAACGCCCGCAAGCACGCGGCCGGCGCGGCGGTCCGCGTGGACGTGGCCGGCGGGCCGGGCGCCGGTTTGACAGTGGCGATCGGCAACCGGTGGCCGGTCGGCACGCCGGCCGGCGGCACGCTGCCGGGCGCCGGCACCGGGCTGGTGGGCATCAGCGAGCGCGTCACGCTGGCGGGCGGTCGACTCGCCTATGGTCGGGACGACGCGGGCGACTTCCGGTTGGCGGCCTGGCTGCCGTGGCCGGCGTGACTGTGCCCTCCGGTGTGCCGGGGCCTTCGGGCGGGGCAGGGCCTGCGGGTGTCGCCGGGGCGGCGGTGCCGTCGGTGCGCGTGTTGATCGTGGATGACGACGCCCTGGTCCGGGCCGGCCTCTCGATGATCCTCGGCGGTCTACCGGACCTGACAGTGGTCGGTGAGGCTGCCGACGGCGGCGAGGTGCCCGCCGCGGTCGCCGCGTACGCCCCGGACGTGGTGCTGATGGACATCCGGATGCCGCGGGTGGACGGGCTGACCGCCACCGAGGCGCTGCGCGCCCAGCCGCACCCGCCGGAGGTGTTGGTGCTGACCACCTTCGATGCCGACGAGCAGGTGCTGCGGGCACTGCGCGCCGGGGCGGCCGGTTTCCTGCTCAAGGACACCCCGCCGGCGGAGATCGTGCACGCCGTGCGACGGGTGGCAGCCGGCGAGGCGACGCTCTCCCCGACGGTGACCCGCAGGCTGATCGCCCACGTGACCGCCGCGGCTCCCGCCCCGGTCGGCCCCGACCCGCGCCGGGAGCGGGCGCTGCGGGCGCTCAGCGGGCTCAGTGAACGGGAGCGGCAGGTGGCGGTCGCGCTGGGGCGGGGCCGCACCAACGCGGAGATCGCGGGAGAGCTGTTCATGAGTGTGGCGACGGTGAAGGCGTACGTCTCCCGGCTGCTGACCCGGCTCGACCTGAACAACCGGGTCCAGGTGGCCCTGCTCGTGCACGACGCCGGCCTGGTCTGAGTCTGCCGGGCGGTCGCGCCGGACCAACCTTCGAGGCGCGCAACAACACGGATGAGGTTACACTCATTTTTGGTTGTTTCATCGTTGGTAGTATCAGGGGTGATCGTGGACGGCTTTGTCGGACGGGACCATGAACTCCAGCTCCTGAGCGGCATGCTCGCTCGGGTCCAACGGGGTGGCAGGGCTGGTCGGCCGGGTCGCGCACTCCTCATGCGCGGTCGCCGACGGGTAGGCAAGTCCCGACTGGTTGAGGAGTTCGTGGAGCGGGCCGAGGTGCCGTACCTCTTCTTCACCGCCTCCGCGCAGCCGAGCGTCGCCGCCGACCTCGCTCTCTTCGCGGAGGAGGCAGCCGTCTCGACGCTGCCGGGTGCACAGATCCTTCGGGAGCAGCAACCACAGACCTGGGATGCCGCACTGAGCCTGCTCGCCGCCGCGCTGCCGACCGACCGGCCGAGCGTCGTCGTCCTGGACGAGATGCCGTACCTCATCGCGGGTGACCCGGGCTTCGAGGGGACACTGCAGAAGATCTTCGATCGTGAGCTGTCCCGACTGCCGGTCCTGCTGATCTGTGTCGGATCGGACCTGGCGATGATGGAGGCCCTGAACGACTACGGCCGGCCGTTCCACCAGCGGGCCACCGAGATGGTCATTCCGCCGCTGAGCCCGGCCGACGTTCGCGACATGCTGGAGCTGTCCGCCGCCGACGCGTTCGACGCCTACCTGGTGTCCGGCGGTCTGCCGCTGATCCTCGACGAGTGGCCGACCGGGGCATCGGTGCACGACTATCTGGCTGACGCCGTACGGGATTCGACCTCGGCACTGTTGGTCAGCGGCGAACGGGCGCTCGCGGCGGAGTTCCCGCCCCAGTCCCAGGCGGGTCTGGTGCTGCGGACCATCGGCTCCGGTGAACGAACCTTCTCGCTGATCTCCCGGGCCGCCGGGAATCTTCCGCAGGCGTCCCTGAACCGCGCTTTGCGCCTGCTGACCCAGAAGCGGGCCGTGGAGAACACCGTTCCGCTGTCCACCAGGCCATCGCGGGAAACCCGGTACGCGGTGGCTGATCCGTACCTGCGCTTCTGGCTGTCGTTCCTGGGGCCGTACCTCTCCGAGATCGAGCGGGGGCGGGGTGATCTGACAGTGGCCCGGATCCTCCGGTCGTGGACGTCCTGGCGAGGGCGGGCCATCGAACCTGTCGTTCGCGAGGCGCTGCGACGGCTGCCCAGCGACCACCTGCCGGCGCAAGCAGCGGCAGTCGGTGGCTACTGGACCCGAACGAACGATCCGGAGATCGACATAGTCGGTGCCGACCGGGAGCCCGTCGCTCGGCGCATCAGCTACGTCGGGTCGATCAAATGGCAGGAGAACCGGCCCTTCGACGCGCATGACCTCGGCCGGCTGCTGCTGCACCGGTCCCAGCTGCCCGGTGCCGATGAGTCGGTGCCCACCCTTGCCGTGTCGCGCAGCGGCACCGCCGTCGACGGGCTGCACGTCCTGTCGCCGGAGGATCTGCTTAGCGCGTACCGGATTTGAACTTTCGTCCGGTGCCGGCCGTACCCATGGCCGAGGATGTCGGTGCGGTGAGTCCGCCGTACCGCTGCCGAGCTGCGGGAGGCCTGCCGTGCGAGTTGGTGAGCAGTCGACGGATCCCATCGATCAGGTACTGGGGGAGGTGCCAATGCCGGCACCGCTGACCCCGGAGGACGTTCGGCTCGCGGTCCGGGCGGTGGTGGTGCACACCGCCGAGGAGTGGCCCACCGGGCCGCTGTGCCGCAACGACGGCGCCTCCTACCCGTGCCGCCTGCACCGCTGGGGGCGACGGGTGTTGGAGACACACGGGCTCAACGAGCGGCAGATCGAGGCGGTGATCCGGCACGGCAACCCGTTCGTGCACGTGCCCTTCCCCTTCACGGCGACCGGGCCGTCGCGGCAGCAGACCGCGCGGGTCGCCCCGCCGGGGGCACGGCCCACCGCTGCTGGTCGGCCGGTGACACCCCCCGTCACCGCGCCGCGTTGGCCCCGGGCGAGCTGAGTACCCGTCCGACCCGGGAGGACATGACGCCGGCCCGGCGCGAAGATCCCCCTCCGCGTCGGGCCGACGTCGCGCTGGGCGGGCGGCTCAGTTGCCGACCCCGCAGTCCGGCGCCGACCAGCTCGTCGTGTTCGAGCTGCCGTCGCTGTTGTTCTCTCGCCGTGAGTCGACGTGCACGTGGTCGTCGTGGTCGGGATAACCCGGCCCGTAGATCCCGCTGAAGCCGTGGTCGCGGGCACTGCGGGCGGCCTGGCACAGCGAGGACGACCGTGGGGTGACGTCGGCCGCGTTGCCGTACAGGTGCTGGCTGTCGGACGCGCCACCAACCTGGTTGTTGCAGGCGCGGCTGCGGAAGCCGCTGGACACGCCGAGTGGTTTGTCCCCGAGGCTCTTGCGCAGCGCCTCCAGCTTCCACATGGTGCGTAGCGCGTTCTGCCGGGTCTGGGCCGCCGAGAGCGGGCCACCGCCGTATCCGGACCCGCCGCACCCGTTGTCCAGTTCGGTGAAGCTGAAGTGCGCGGGCGTGCAGTCGTTGTCCTGTAGTTGGTACAGCTTGGTGTAGGTCTGCGGGCCGGCGACGCCGTCGGCACGCAGCCCGTACGCCTGCTGGAACCGCTTGACAGCGGCGGCGGTCTTCGGTCCGTAGCGACCGTCGTTCTCCACGATGTCCCGGTAGCCGGCCCAGCCGGCGATCCGGATCTGCAACTGGCGGACATCGTCGCCCGAGCGTCCCTGGTACAGGTTGCGGTTCCAGGTGTAACAGCCGTCCGCGTGTGCCGCTGGCGCGGCGACAACCATGGCGATTGCTGCCCCGGGCAGCGCCAGGGCGAATGCGACGGCGACCCGCTTCAAGGTGTTTACGCGCACAGAAGTCCTCCCGATAGGAGAGCGAATGGGGTGGCTCCAGGACATCGACCGAGAAGTCCCGCGATTTCCACAGTGACACTGATCGGGGCCGTTGGAGGTGATTAACGAGAATCGTCCTCACAAACCGCTGTCCCTGGGTATTGGCTGGGAATTAGGCTGATTTAGGAAACAGCCATTCACCACCGATCGCCCCTACCGCGGCCAACCACGACCAAGCACACCGAACGTCGCAATCAACCACACCGAGGGTGATGTTCCGCGGTCGTCGGCGGGCGGTAACGTCAGCCCCGGACGGCGGACTGGCGGAGGTGTACGTGGCACGCGGTGGCGTCTTCTGTGTCGAAGGTCAGTGGCACCGGGATCTCAACGAGCGGGGTTCCGTGTTGCCCACCCTCGAGCTGCTGGAGCGACTGGGCAAGATCCGCTTCATCCACAAGGACGCGGCCACGCGTGACGAGCTGTTCTACTTCCTGGACCGCTGGCTGCTCAAGCAGTACGCCGACCACCGGGTCGGCTTCTTCGCCATGCACGGCGAGCCGAGCCGGCTCTGCCTCACCGACTGGCAGTCCGTGGAGCTAAACGAGGTGGCCGACCTGATGGCCGGCCGCGCCGAGGGGCGGCGACTCTATTTCGGCAGCTGCTCGGTGCTGCGCGCCTCGGACGCGGTGTTGCGCGAGTTCCTGGAGGTCACCGGAGCGGCGCTGATCTGCGGTTTCAGCCGGGAAGTCGACTGGGTCGAATCGGCGGCCTTCGAAACCGTCCTGCTCGACGTGCTCGCCAACGGTCAGCGGCACAACGCCGCCGAGCTGCGGATGGGCTCCGCCCACTGGGCGCCGCTCGCCTCGTACCTCGGCTTTCGGGTGATCTATGCCAACGGTCGGGCCTGGCGCCCCTCCGGCCGCCCCCGGGTGCCCACCCAGGCGGCGCACCGCTCCGCGGCCCGGCCCCACTGACCCGCCGCCGCCACGTCGCCGCCAGCCTGGTAGGAACGGGGAATGGCGCGCAGCATCGCACAGAACACCCGGGTCGACCGGGACAGCCTGCTCGACTTCCTCCGACCGCGACACCGCGTCGTGCTGATGACCACCCGGGCCGACGGCCGCCCGCAGTCGTCCCCGGTCTCCGCCGGGATCGACGGGCAGGGCCGGCTGGTGGTCGCCACCTACCCCGAGCGGGCCAAGGTGACGAACATCCGCCGCGATCCCCGGGTGTCGGCGTGCGTGCTCAGCGACGACTGGAACGGCCAGTGGGTGCAGATCGACGGCACCGCCGAGGTGCTCGACCTGCCCGAGGCGGTGGAGCCGCTTGTTGAATACTTCCGCAGCATCTCCGGCGAGCACCCGGACTGGGACGACTACCGGGCGGCGATGGTGCGCCAGGGCAAGTCACTGATCCGGGTCACGATCGACGCCTGGGGCCCGATCGCCACCGGAGGCTTCCCCGCCCGCCTCGCCGACTGAGGGCGATCACGCTCAGCCCGACGTCACGATCGCCGAGACCGCCGACGGACGCGGAGTACCGATGCGGACGGAGGCCATGGGTTGACCGGCGGGCTGTCGAGCTGCCCCATATTCGGGGCGGCTGGTGGTGGCGGGTTGCTGGCCTGGGTTGTGGCGGCGGTGGGCGCTGTCGCGCTGCCCCACATCTGGGGCAGCTCTACAGCGGCAACAGGACCCGGGTGGGGGTCGGCAGCGTGACCGTCCGGCGCCCGCTGCGCCGCCGATCCGTCGCAGGCCAGCGCCCAGCGCCCCGCCGCAGTGCCGGTCAGTCGACAAGTGCGGCGTAGACGAGTTGGCGCAGCTGGGAGCGCAGTGGGTAGGTGCTCGACGGCATCAGCTGGGTGAACAGCAGCGCGGTGATCTCCTCGGCCGGGTCCACCCAGAAGGCGGTGCTGGCCACCCCACCCCAGTAGAACTCGCCGACGCTGCTCGGCACCCGGCTGGGGATCGGGTCCTCGACCACCGCGAACCCGAGGCCGAAGCCGATCCCGTCCAGGGTCGACTCGGCGAAACCGCCGGTGGACAGGGCGCCCAGGTCCTGGCCACCCGGTAGGTGATTGCGGGTCATGAACCGCACCGTGCGTGGCCCGAGCAGCCGAACCCCGTCCAGTTCCCCACCGCGCAGCAGCAGTTGGGTGAAGCGGTGGTAGTCGGCGGCGCTGGAGATCAGACCACCACCGCCGGAGAACAGGGTCGGCTTGCGGTACGCGAGCGCGCCGAGGCTGTCGTACCGGACGGCCCGGCCGCTGCGCGGTTCCGGTACGTAGAGCGCGGCCAGCCGCCCGGCCTCGTCGCCGTCCATCCACCAGCGGGTGTCGGTCATGCCGAGCGGGCCGAAGATCCGATCGGCGAAGAACGCGTCGAGGCTCTGCCCGGAGATCACCTCGACGAGCCGGCCGAGCACGTCGGTGGCGACCGAGTAGCCCCAGGCGGAGCCGGGCTGGAACAGCAGCGGCAGCTCGCCGAAGGCCGCACAGGCGCCGGCGAGGTCGACGTCGTCCGGCGGGTACAGGTCGTAACCGGCGGCCCGGTAGAGCCCGTCGACCACCGAGGTCTGCAGGAAGCCGTAGGTGAGCCCGGCGGTGTGGGTGAGCAGGTGCCAGACCCGGATCGGCTCGGCCGCCGGCACGGTGAACGGCTTGAGCGTCGACCCCTTGGAGTAGACCCGCAGGTCGGCGAACTCCGGCAGCCAGCGGCTGATCTCGTCGGTCAGCTCGAACCGGCCCTCCTCCCACAGCATCATCGCCGCGACCGAGGTGACCGGCTTGGTCATCGAGTAGATCCGCCAGAGCGTGTCGGCCTCGACCGGTGCGCCCGACTCCCGGTCGGCCAGCCCGTACGTCGAGGAGTGCGCCACCTCGCCGCGACGGGTGACCACCACCTGCCAACCGGCCAGCCGACCGTCGTCGACGTACCTGCCGAAGTGCTCGTCGATCCGCGCCAACCGCGTCGGGTCGAAACCGATCTGATCCGGGTCCGTGCTTCGCGCCACACTCACGTCGCCGAACCTACTAGCCGGTACGCCGAGACCGAAAGAGGGCCGCCACCGGCGGCACCGACCCGTCGGTTGACGGTGGCGCCGATTAGCCTGGCCGGATGCCGGAGCTGACCGAGGACGTGACCTTCCGCAACGAGGACTGGTACGGCGAGGAGTTTGTCGACAGGCACTTCGTGGGTTGCGAGTTCTTCGACGTGGACCTGACGGAGGCGGTGAGCCGGGGCGCGGTCTTCACCGGCTGCACGTTCGGCAACGTGCTGTTCAACGCCTCCCGGCACGTCGACTCCGCCTTCACCCGTTGCGTCTTCCGGCGGTGCAACTTCTTCGAGGCCGAGTTCGCCGGCTGCAAGCTGATCGGCAGCACCTTCGTCGAGTGCGACCTGCGTCCGATGGCGGTGGACGGCGGTGACTGGTCCTTCGTCGCGTTGCCCGGTGCCGACCTGCGGGGCGTCCGGTTGACCGGGGTGCGGATGCGCGAGGCGGATTTGACCAGGGCCAATCTCACCGGTGCCACCGTCACCGGCGTCGATCTGTCCGGCGCGCAACTGCACAACGTCCGGCTCGGCGGCGCCGACCTGCGCGGCAGCGATCTCACCGCGCTCGACCCGACGGTCGTCGAGCGGGACGGCGCCATCGTCGATGCCGAGCAGGCCATCGTCATCGCGCAGGTGCTCGGCTTCCGGATCGGCTGACGCGAGAGGCGCGGGCGGTCCAGCCGGTACGCCGTTCGAGCGGGCCCGGTCGTCCGGGGGCGTGCGGTCGCGGGCTGGACACGTCCGGCGCTCCGGATCTAGCGTGTCGTCCACACCGGTGCAAACGTGAAACGACCCACAGTGGACGGCGCGGCTCGCGACGGTCGATGGCAGCCGGGACGGTGGAGGTGGAGGGGTCGGTGGCGGACGACGACCACACGAGGACGCAGACCCGCACCGGGCTGCGCCGGGTCATCCGTGCCCGGCAGCGGCGGCGTTGGGCGGTGGAGGGGGTCGCCGTCCTCGTCTGCCTGGTGCTGTTGGTCTCGTACCTTGCCAGCCGGTCCGCCCCGGAGCCCGCCGACGACCAGGCGGGCCGCGCGGGAGAGGTGCCGGCCGGCGCCGCCCGTTCCGCCGCTCACCCGGCCACCGACGGGCGCACCGGCGAAGCGGGGCCGGCGATGCCGGGCCTGCGTCCGCGTCAGCGCCCACCCTCACCGGACCCGACACCCCCCACCAGCGCGCCCGCCGTACCGCCCGCGCCGCCCCCGTCATCCGGATCCCCGGTGCTGTCGGTGACCCAGGGGGAGATGCCCGCCGAGGTCGACCTCACCGCCGTGGGCACCCGGGACTGGATGCACTGGGGGTCGCGCGGGGGCAACTCGACGGTCCGCAAGCGCTCCGGCTCCGGGGAGATCACCGATGCGGGCGGCGCGGGCACCCGGGTCGGCTGGGACGGCAACCAGGAGTACGTCCGCTGGTCCGACGGCGCGTCGCAGCGGTCGGCGAACGGCAGTTCCAACGGCGTCTACACCTGCGGTGCCGGCAACGGGTTCACCCTCGCCGTCGCCGGCAGCGGTGAGCCGCGCACGGTCCAGGTCTACGGCGGCACCTGGATGGCTCGGGGCCGGCTGGAGGCACGCCTGTCCACGGGTGGGCCCGCCCGCACCGCTGTGCTGGAGGATCCGTACACCAGTCGGAGCGCCCAGTTCACCGTCCGGTTCGCCGCGCCGAAGAACGCCCGACTGCTGCTGACCTGGACCGTCGAGAAGGTCTTCACCCCGCACTGCGGCAACGTCGGTCTCCAGGCCGTCGCGGTGCGCTGACCGGTCGATCGCGCGGCGGGACAGTTTGTCCGTCGCGCAGGGTCGAGGAGGTCGTAACTTTCTGCTGTCCCCATCCGACCATCCAGTGTGGAGGCAGCGGAGATGAGCAGCAGCACCGCCCACCGCGTCCGTCGCGCCGCTACGTCCGGTGCCGATGAAGCGTCCGGGGAGGGGCTCCGCGACATTCCCCTGCCGCCGTACGTGACGGGCGAGGACACCCAGTTCGCGGTGCGGGCGGTGGTGGTGCACGCCCCCCAGCGGTGGTCCGGGGGAGTGGTCTGCCGCAACGATGCCAGCCCGCACCCGTGCCGCCTGCACCGCTGGGGCACCCAGGTGCTCACCCTCCGAGGGCTGCGGGCTGCCGACATCGACGCGCTGATCGAACGCGGCGACCCGACGGCGGTGGTCCCCCCACCGGACCGTCCGGCCTGAGCGCGCGTCCGGCCGGGAGGCGCGGGTACGCCTCCCGGCCGCCGCTCAGCAGGTGATCGGCTTGACCCAGGAGCACTCGACGCCCTCCGGGGTCCGGGGCGTCTCCGGCACCGCCGGCGGTGCCATCCGTGCCGTGGTGGGCGTCCCGTCCTCGCGGTATCCCGCCAACGCCACGGCGATCTGGTCCTCCAGCGGCTTGACCGACGCCGTGAGGTAGTTGTTCAGCAGGATGGAGAACGCCAGTAGCCGGCCGTCGGCGCTGGTGACGTAGCCGGAGAGCCCGGAGACACCGGTCAGACTGCCGGTCTTAGCGTGCACGTTGCCCGCTGCCGGAGTGCCGGCCATCCGGCTGCGCAGGGTGCCGCCGACGAACCGTTCGGGTTGCCCCGCGATCGGCAGTGCCGAATACCAGGTGGGAAACCACGGTTCGGCGCGGACGGCGCTCAGCAGGTCGACGAACTCCCCAGCGGGGACCAGATTGCGTCGGGACAGCCCGGATCCGTCGCGCTGGCGCAGCTTCCCGGTGTCCATTCCGGTGTCGGCCACGTACTCGCTGATCGCTGTGACTCCGGCCGCCCAGGTGCCCGATCCGGAGAGCACCCGGCCGATCTCCTTGGTCAACACCTCGGCGTGGCCGTTGTTGGAGAGCTTGAGGAACGGCGTCATCAGCTCACCCAGGCTCATCGACTCGTGCTGCGCCACCGGGTCGGCCGTCTCCGGGGTGGGCTGGCCGAGCACGGTCCGGCCGAGCACCCGGACGCCGTGCTGGTTGAGCGCCGACCGGAACACGTCGGCCGCGTAGCCGGCGGGCTCCTCGACTGTCACCCAGTCGCTGGCGGGCGCGTCCCCGACGGCGATCTGGCCGGTCACCACTACGGTGTTGCTGCCGTGTTCGCGCTCGATCGAGATCGAGGTCTCGCCGTCGGCGACAGTGCGCGCGCGGTTGTCGACGCGCACGTACGTGGTGGGCGGGGTGGTGCTGATCACCGGTGCGGCGCCGGCCCGGTCCGCCGGGGCGGCGTGCACGATCACGGTGCCCGCGTCGTAGTCGGTGTCCGGCGCGACGGTCAGCGCGGAAACCTGCGCGGCGTAGTAGTAGGGCTCGTCGTCCCAGGTCCAGTCGGGGCCGAGTCGGGTGTGGTCGTAGCGGGTGTCGTCGGCGACCAGGCTGCCGGTGACCACGCGTACGCCGTCGGCGGCGACCTGCGCGGCGAGCGCGTCGTAGTCCGTGGCGAGCATCGTCGGATCGCCTCCGCCGCGAAGGTAGAGGTTGCCGGAGAGCAGGCCCGCGCGGCGCTTGCCGGTGGTGCGTACGTCGGTGGTGAAGCGGTGCCCCGGGCCGAGCAACTCAAGGGCCGCCGTCGAGGTCAGCAGCTTGGTGTTCGAGGCCGGGATCAGCCGGCGGTCACCGTTGCGGTCGTAGAGCGTCTGGCCGGTGCTGGTGTCGACCACGACCACCGACGTCTGCGCGCCGGCAAGCCGGGCGTCGGCGAGGATCGTGTCGATTGTGGCGTTCAGTCGGGTCGTCGCCGGGGTGGGCGACTCGGCCGTGGCGCCGGGTGCTCCGGCGAGGGCCGCGGTCGCGACCAGCGCGAGCAGCGCGAGGGCCCGGGAAAAGTGACGGCGATGCATGCGCTGATGCTGTCACGAAGGTATTCGCCGGAAAAGAGCCTCGGGTGCAGGTCCTTGCCAACCGGACTACGACGGCTGGCCGACCGACTTTTCGTGACCACCCCAGTAGTGCCGCTGCGCACCCATCACCAACGGCGCGACAAGCGCGGCGAGCGCCCCGCCGAGCAGTGGGAAGACGATGAACACCCAGAGCTGCCGCAGGGCCACACCACCCTCGAAGACAGCCGGGCCGAACGCGCGGGCCGGGTTGACCGCGGCTCCGGTCAGCGTCACGCCCACCAGTTGCGTCACGGCGAGGGCCAACCCGATGGCCAGGCCGGCGGTGCCCGGATTCTCGCTACGACTGGTCACCACCAGGACGACAAGCACGAAGAGAAACGTCAGCACGACCTCCAGCACGGCCGCCCCGCCCCGGTTGATGTGCGCGCCGTAACCGTTGGTGCCCAGCGCCCCGGTCTGGTCCGCGACGTCGCCCCAGCGGGTCAGCGCCCAGAGCACGAAGGCCGCCACTGTCGCGCCGACGAACTGCGCGATCCAGTACGCCACCGCACCGATCACCGAGATCTTTCCGGAGAGCAGCACACCGAGCGTCACCGCCGGATTGACGTGGCTCCCGGACAGTGGACCGATCGTGTAGACGAGGGCGACCATCACGAAGCCGAAGGCCAGAGCGACCACCACCACGCCGCCCTGGACCCGCGCGGCGACGGCGCTGCCGACCCCGAAGAAGACAAGCAGCAGGGTGCCGAGAAACTCGGCCGCGTACCGACGATAGTCGCTCATGTCCTCAGCGTAAGTGCAGGCCAGGTGGCTGTTGTCGGAATGGCCGGCTGTGATCGACACGACGGCCGGTGCGGGCACAGCGGTGCTCACCGGGGCGTTGTACCCGGGGTGGACACCCACTCCGCGGACGTCGTGGTGATCGGCGCCGGTCAGGCTGGCCTGAGCGCCGGCTACCACCTGCGTCGTACCGGCTTCGCCCCGGGCAGCGGCTTCGTCATCCTCGACGGCGACAACGGGCCCGGCGGTGCCTGGCAGCACCGCTGGCCGACGCTGGTCTTCGACCGGGTGCACGGCTTCCACGACCTGCCCGGGCTGCCGCTGCCGCCCGCCGAACCGCAGCGTCCGGCCGCCGAGCAGGTGAGCGCCTACTTCGCCGCGTACGAGAGGGCATTCGACCTACCGGTACGGCGGCCGGTGCGGGTCCGTGCGGTGCGCTCCCGCCCGGACGGGCGGCTGGACGTGCACACCGATGCGGACCGGTGGACCGCGCGGGCGCTGATCAACGCGACAGGCACCTGGACCCGGCCGTTCTGGCCGCACTACCCGGGCCGGTCGTCGTTCCGGGGGCGGCAGTTGCACACCGCCGACTACCGCGGCCCGGCCGAGTTCGCCGGCCTGCGGGTGGTGGTCGTCGGTGGTGGCACCTCCGCCGTGCAACTGCTCGGCGAGGTCTCCACCGTCGCGGCGGCCACCACCTGGGTGACCCGCCGGCCACCGGAGTTCAGGGACGAGAAGTTCGGCATGGAGTTGGGCCGTGCGGCGGTGGCCCGGGTGGACGAGGCGGTCCGGGCGGGCCGCCCACCGGGCAGCGTGGTCGGAGTGACCGGACTGCCGGTCACCCCGGAGGTACGTCGGCTGCGCGAGCGCGGCGTCCTGGACCGGCTACCCGTGTTCGACCGGATCACACCGGACGGGGTGGCCTGGGCGGACGGGCGGTTCGTACCGGCGGACGTGATCCTGTGGTGCACCGGCTTCCGAGCGGCCATCGACCACCTCGCCCCGTTGGGCCTGCGCGCGCCGGGCGGCGGTATCACGATGGACGGCACCCGGGTGGTCGCCGACGACCGGATTCACCTGGTCGGGTACGGCCCCTCGGCCAGCACGATCGGCGCCAACCGGGCCGGCCGCGCCGCCGTCAACGAGATTCGCGCCTGGCTGGCCCCGGCCCCCGCTCTCGACTGACCTGGCTCTATTTGACGGATGGCCCGCCAGCGGGCACGGTGGGGTTGACGGGGCCGTAGCTGCCCCGATTCCGCGCGACGGCGACGACCGTTCGCCCTCCTGTCGCCTCCCACGTGCGCTCGTACGCGAGCCGACCGTCCGGTCTGCGCACCATTGCGACCGCGAGCCGAGAATCCACGAGGAGTTCCGCAAATGCTCACCATGACCGACAACGCCGTGCTCGTCATCCGTGACCTCGCCAACCAGCAGGACGTCGCCCAGGACGGCGGCGTACGCATCGCCGCCGACACCGAGGCCGGCTCGCTGACTGTGGAGTTGGTGCCCGAGCCGGTGCAGGGCGATCGTGTGGTCGACAACCAGGGTGCCCGGATATTCCTGGACGAGGATGCTGCCGAGCTGCTCGGTGACGCCTCGGTGGACGCCACCGTCGACGACGAGGGCGTCATCCAGTTCGGCTTCACCGAGCGGCAGTAGACGCGGCCCGGCGGGTCGGAATTCGGCTGGTCGGGCGTCGGCTCGGCGTCTACGCTGCTCCGATGCCCCCGCCAGCTCACCGTTATCGGTCCAACGACGAGGACAGCGCCCGCTGGATCG
Source organism: Micromonospora sp. NPDC005215 (assembly GCF_040607915.1). NCBI lineage: Bacteria > Bacillati > Actinomycetota > Actinomycetes > Micromonosporales > Micromonosporaceae > Micromonospora > Micromonospora sp. NPDC005215. The sequence continues at coordinate 24,403 of NZ_JBEXHQ010000062.1, forward strand.
GATTCCCGTTCCGCGACGGCGACATCGTGATCAGCACCCGGTCCAAGAGCGGCACCACCTGGATGCAGATGATCTGCGCCCTCCTGGTGCTTGGCACTTCGGAGCTGCCGGCGCCGCTGACCGTGCTGTCGCCGTGGCTGGACTGGTTGGTCGAACCACGCGACGAGGTGTTCGACCGGCTGGCCGCGCAACCGCACCGGCGGTTCATCAAGACGCACACCCCGCTGGACGGCGTGCCGCTCGATCCTCGGGTGCACTACGTGGTGGTGGCCCGGCACCCGCTGGACCTGGCGGTGTCCCTCTATCACCAGGCCAGCAACCTGGACCGGGCGCGCCTCGCCGAGTTGACCGGCGCGCCCGCCCCGACCGGCCCGCCCCGGCCACGCCAACCGTTGGAGCAGTGGTTGCCGAGCTGGGTGGACCGGGAGGTGGATCCGCGTGCCGAGCTGGATTCGCTGCCCGGGGTGATGATGCACCTGAGCGACGCGTGGGCCCGCCGGCACGAGCCGAACATCGAGCTGGTGCACTACGACGACCTGCTGGCCGACCTGGGCGGTGAGATGCGCCGGCTCGCCGAACGGTGGGGCATCCCGGTCCCGCCCGAACGCTGGCCCGAGCTGGTCGAGGCGGCCACCTTCGGGCAGATGCGGGCGCGCGCGGACCGGCTCGCCCCGGACCGGCTCGGCGTGCTGCGTGATCGGCGGGCGTTCTTCCGCCAGGGTGGCTCGGGGCAGGGCCGCGACCTGCTGGACCCGTCCGCGCAGGCCCGCTACCGGGAGCGTGCCGAGGCGCTGGCCCCGGCCGACCTGCTCAACTGGCTGCACCGCTAGACGAGCGCGCGGCGCCGCTTCGACAGTGGTCGGAACGTCGCCGCGCTCTGGCCGTCTCCCACCACCGCAGCCGTTCGGCGGTACGACAGCGGGGACCTGGCTCGACCGGCCGTTCGTGCCGGTCCGCGTAGTCGATCCCCGGTCCGCCCGGATCCAAACCTGCCACGCGGGGGGAGTTCCACCATCTGTGATTCCCGGCGTGGCGCGCCGACGAACGGGGTATGAGCGTGGTCATGGAACATTTCACGATCGCGACCGTCGCCGAACAGAGTCCGGATTTCCGACGGGTGCTGTGGACCGGTGAGCACAGCCAGTTGGTCATCATGACCATCCCCGAGGGTGGGGAGATCGGCGAAGAGGTGCACGAGGACGTCGACCAGATCCTGACCTTCGTCAGTGGCGTCGGCGAGGCCCGGGTTGCCGGCTCGAAGCGGAAGGTCGTCTCCGGCGACCTGGTGGTCGTGCCGGCCGGAACCAAGCACAACTTCGTCAACACCGGCCCCAACCCGCTGGTGCTGTACACGGTCTACGGCCCGGCGGAGCACGCCGACAAGGCCGTCCACCGGACCAAGGAGGAGGCCGACGCGGCCGAGGCGGCGGGCAAGGACGAGCCGCCGACCGAGTGAGCAGTTGGGCAGCGGTCTGATCCGGGCCGATGCGGGTACCCGCGGCGGGTGGAGCAGCAGCCGGCGATCTCCGACTACGGATTCCTCTCGGACTCCCGTTCGGGTGCCCTGGTCGGCAAGGACGGCTCGATCGACTGGTGGTGCCCGCACCGGTTCGACGGGGCCGCCGTGTTCGGGCGGCTGCTCGACCCGACCGCCGGGCACTTCCGGCTCGCTCCGGTTGGCACCGGCGGCCCGGGACACCGGGTGGAGCGCGCGTACCGGCCGGGCACGTTGGTGCTGCGCACTGTGCACCACACACCGCACGGCAGCGTGGCGGTCACTGACGCGCTCGCCGCCGAGGTCGGTGCCCGCGCCCACGAGCTGGGGATGAACTCGCCAGCCGTGCTGATCCGGGTGGTCGAGGGGCTGTCCGGGCGAGTCCGGATGGGGTTGGATTTCGTGCCCCGACCGGAGTACGGCCTGCTCACGCCGTACCTGCACGAGCAGCCGGACGGCGGGGTGCTGGCCGGCGCCGGCCCGGTGGTGCTGGTGCTGCGCGCGCCGGGCATCCGCCTGCGGGCGGGCCGCGACCGGGTGACGCAGGAGTTCGAGATTTCCGCCGGTCAGGTGGTCGGGGTGGACGTGGCGTTCGGTGCCGCCTACGGCGACCCACCGGCCCGGCTGGACCCGGTGGTCGCGCTCGCCGAGACGACGCAGGCCTGGGACGCGTACCGGGACGTGCACGGGTACTCCGGCCGGTACCCCGATCTTGTCCGGCACAGCGCGACGGTCCTGACCGGCCTCACCTACGCCCGCAGCGGCGCGGTGGCCGCGGCGCTGACCACGTCGCTGCCGGAGCGGATCGGCGGTGACCGTAACTACGACTACCGCTACTCCTGGCTGCGGGACTTCTCGTTGACCATGCGCGCGCTCTGGGTGGCCGCCTGCCCCGACGAGGCGGCCCGGCTGTTCGCCTGGGCGTCCCGCTCGATCGGCCGGATCGGCGGCCAGCCGGTGCCGGTGCTCTTCGGGTTGGAGGGCGAGCGTGACCTCTCCGAGCACCACTGCCAGCACCTGCGCGGCTACCGCGACAGCTGGCCGGTCCGGATCGGCAACGACGCCTGGCGGCAGCGGCAGCTCGACGTGCCGGGTGAGGTGATGTCGGCGGTGTGGCGGCTGCGCGACTATCTCGGCACGCCGTTCGAGGGCGAGTTACGGGAGATGGTGCTCGGGTTGACCGAGCAGGTGGCGGCGACCTGGCATCTGCCGGACCGGGGCATGTGGGAGACCCGGGACGAGGAGCGCCACTACCTGTCGTCCAAGGTGATCTGCTGGCTGACGCTGGACCGGGCGGTGGGCCTCGCCGACCGGCTCGGGGAGCGGGCCGACCCGCAGCGCTGGGCCCGGGTGCGCGACGAGATCCGCGAGACCGTGCTGCGCGAGGGGTGGAACGACCGGATCGGGGCGTTCACCGGTGCCTTTGGCTCGGCGGAGCTGGACGCCTCGGCCCTGACCCTGCCCGTGGCGCACTTCCTGCCGGCGACCGATCCGCGGATGCGGTCGACCATAGCGATGGTGGAGCGGGAGCTGGGCACGGACGGCGGGCTGGTCCGACGGTGGTCCACCGACGCGGGCGGATTTCTGCTGTGCTCGTTCTGGCTGGTGGAGTGCCTGGTCATGGCGGGTGAGCCGGAGCGGGCCGAGGCGCTGTTCGAGCAGGTGGTGGGGTACGCCAACGACGTGGGATTGTTCAGCGAGCAGATCGACCTGAACAGTGGGGAGCAGATCGGCAACACCCCGCAGGCGCTCTCCCACGTCGGGCTGATCAACGCGGCCTGGCGGTTGACCGAGCCGGACAGCTACTGAGCGGCTCGCCGGCTCACCCCAGCACTGGTACGCCGGACACGTCGACAGTGTCCGGATACTTCAGGCCGGCGCCGGTGTTGAGCACCACCACCCGCTCCCCGGCCCGGATCCACCCGCCGGCGCGCAGTTGCCGCGCCGCGGTCAGGCAGGCCGCCCCCTCCGGGCAGAGGAGCAACCCCTCCCGGCCGGCGAAGTCCCGAAGGTCGGCCAGGATGTCCGCGTCGTCGACGGCGACAGCGGTGCCGGAGGACTCCCGCAGCGCCGCCAGGATCAGCTCGTCGCCCAGCGGCGCCGGCACGGTGATCCCGAACGCCACAGTGTGCGCGTCCGCCCAGGGCCGCGCCCGGTCCTCGCCGGCGGCGAACGCCCGCACGATCGGTGCGCAGCCGGTCGACTGCACCGCCACCAGCCGGGGCAGCTTGTCGCCGACCCAGCCCAGCTCGCGCAGCTCGTGCAGTGCCTTGTGGATGCCGATCAGCCCGACACCGCCGCCGGTCGGGTAGATGATCACGTCGGGCGCCTGCCAACCGAGCTGCTCGACGATCTCGTACCCCATCGTCTTCTTGCCCTCCAGCCGGTAGGGCTCGCGCAGTGTGCCGGCGTCGAAGATCGCCCCGTTCGACTCCGCGATCAGCTCGGCGACCCGTCGGCCGGCATCGCTGATCAGCCCGTCGATCAGGCGCAGGTCGGCCCCCGCGGCGACGCACTCGCGCCGGCAGATGCTCGGGGCCTCCAGCGGCATGACGATTGTCGCACCCATCCCGGCCCGCGCGGCGTACGTCGCCCAGGCCGACCCGGCGTTGCCGTTTGTGGGCATCGCGATCCGCCGCACGCCCAGCTCACGGGCGCGGCTCACCCCGACCGCCGCGCCGCGCGCCTTGAACGAGCCGGTCGGGATCAACCCCTCGTCCTTGACCATCAGGTCCGTGATGCCGATCTCGGCGCCGTACGCCGGGGCGCGCAGCAGCGGCGTCCAGCCCTCGCCGAGCGTCGTGACGTGGCGTGGGTCGCCGACCGGCAGCAGCTCCCGGTAGCGCCACAGGTCGGCCGGGCGCAGCGGAAAGCGTTCCGGGGTGACCGCCTTCGCCACCGCCGGCAGGTCGTAACGGGCCAGCAGCGGGGAGCCGCAGGCACAGAGGTTGCGCAGCTCGTCGGCGGAGTGCTCCCTGCCGCAGCGCGGGCAGTCCAGGTGGGTCAGGTACACAACGCTCCTCGCCGTTCAGACCGCGTCGATGCTCAACCAGCGCCGGCTGCGCCGCCCCGGCTCGTGGACCGAGTCGAGGGTACCGGGCGCCGGCTGGCATTCGAGCGTCGCTGGCCGGGCGCCGGACCGGTGCGTTCGATGTCGGAGTGTCCGGTTCGCTCGGCGGCGGAGGGCTCGGCGGGGTAGAACGGACCTCATGGACCTCACCGACCAGCCCACCGCCCTGCTCCCGGGGGATGTCCGGATGCCCCTGCTCGGCTTCGGCACCTGGCAGGCCACCGGCCAGGCCGGTTACGACGCGGTGCTGGCCGCGCTCGACACCGGCTACCGGCATGTCGACACCGCCACGGTGTACGGCAATGAGCGCGAGGTCGGCCGGGCGGTGCAGGAGAGCGGGCTGCGCCGGGAGGACGTCTTCATCACCACCAAGCTCCCGCCGAACCGGGTGGGCCAGGAGCGCGCGACGTTGGAGGCCAGCCTGGCGGCGCTCGGCGTCGACCAGGTGGACCTGTGGTTGATCCACTGGCCGCCGTCGTCGCCGTCGGACAGCATCCCGCTCTGGCGTGAGCTGCTGGCGGCCCGGGACGAGAACCTGGTGCGGGCGGTGGGCGTCAGCAACTACAGCACCGGGCAGATCGACGAGCTGATCCAGTCGACCGAGGAGAACCCGGCGGTCAACCAGATCGAGTGGAGTCCGGCGCTGTACGACCGGCAGCGGCACGCCGAGCACCGGGACCGGGGTGTGGTGCTGGAGGGTTACAGCCCGTTCAAGACCAGCGACCTCAGCGATCCGGTGTTGACCAGGATCGCTGCCGCACACGGCGTTTCCCCGGCCCAGGTGGTGCTGCGGTGGCACATCGACCACGAGATCGTGGCGATTCCGAAGTCGGTGACCCCGGAGCGGATCACCGCCAACTTCGACGTCTTCCACTTCGCGCTGACAGCGGAGGAGATGCGCGACATCGACGCGCTCGGCGAGGTCTGATCCGGTGGTTTCCTTCAGGCTTTGACTCGGCGATGAAGGCTATCGACATCGACGCTCATGACGGTATAGCGTGCCCGTCATCACGATCGTCGATCCGTTCGTGCCCGCCCGTCGCTGGAGGATCGCCATGACCCGATCACCATCCATCCGTCTACGCCGCCGCGGAGTGCTCGGCATTCCCGCCCTGGTGGTCGCCGCGCTGACCGTCGTCGTCAGGCCCGCCCCGGCGAGCGCCGCGCCGAAGGCCGAGTGCCTCGCCGACCTGCTCCACGACGCCTGATGGCCACCGTTGGATGGCTGGTGGACGTGCTGCGCGCCGCCGGGGTCCAGGTCGTCGTCGAGGGTGACTGGCTCAACCGGATGCGGCCCGGGTCGTTCGACCCGATCGGGGTGCTGTGGCACCACACCGCCTCGACCTCCAGCGCCAGCAACCCACACCCGGCGCTCGGCATCTGCATCAACGGCCGGTCCGACCTGCCCGGGCCGCTGTGCCAGGCGCTCGTCGACTACCACGGTGTCTTCCACGTCATCTCCGCCGGCCGCTGCAACCACGCCGGGGTCAGCGGTGGCAGCGGCCCGATCCCCGCCGGGGACGGCAACACCCTCATGATCGGGTGGGAGATCGACTACAACGGCGTCAACCAGGAGATGACCGCCGCGCAGTACGACGCGTCGCTCGCCGCCACCGCCGCCGTGCTCACCCGCCTCGGCCGGGACAGCAGCTACGCCCGCGGGCACCGGGAGACCAGCACCACCGGCAAGATCGACCCGTCCTTCATCGACCTGAACGTCATGCGCGCCGACGTCGCGGCGCGGATGGCCGGCGGCACCGCCTGGTCCTCCACGGTGGACAACACCACCGCCGGCCGCTTCTCCGCCAGCGCCAACTGGGGTGTCTCGACGTTCTCCAGCCAGCGCTACGGCGCCGACTACCGGTACGCCGACCCGGTCGCGGCCAGCGATCCCGCCTGGTACCGGTTCAACGTGCCGGCGGCCGGCGCCTACCGGGTCGAGGCCTGGTGGCCGACGAACAGCGGCTACAACAGCGCCACCCCGTACATCGTCGCCACCAGCACCGGCAACCGGACCGTCTACGTCGACCAGCGGGTGACCGGTGGGCAGTGGCGGGTCCTCGGCACGTTCACGCTGCCGGCCGGGGACGCCAACCGGGTGGCCGTGAGCCGGTGGAGCAACGCCACCGGCCTGGTCATCGCCGACGCCGTCCGCCTCACCCGGGTCTGACCGACAGTCGATCTCAGCACGGTGGGGGCGGGACCAGACGGTCCCGCCCCCACCGTCACTGGCGGTGTCCGCTCAGGAGCGCGAGCAGGTGGCGCCGTTGAGCGAGAAGTTGGTCGGCGACGAGTACGAGCCGCTCAGCGTGCCCTGATACCCGAAGCTGGCCGTGCCGCCGGGCGAGATGGACCCGTTGTGGCCCGCGTTCCGGGCGGTCACCGAGGACCCGCTCTGGCTCACCGTGGCGTTCCAGGCGTTGGTGACGGTCTGCCCGCTGGGCAGGGTGTAGTTCAACGTCCACCCGTTGATCGCGCTGGACCCGGTGTTGGTGATCTGCACGTCGGCGGTGAAGCCGTTGTTCCACGAGTTCGCCGTGTACTTCACCGCGCAGGCCGCACCACCGCTCGGCGGCGGCGTGGTCGGCGGCCGGGTGGTGGGCGGCGTGCTGGTCGGCGGGGTGCCGCCGCCGTTGACGTTGGCCGAGAACGACGTCACCGCGAGGCCGACGCCACCCTGCCACGGCTCGAAGCCGGCCTGGATGCTTGTCAGGTACCAGGAGTTGTTGATCGCGCCCCGGTTGCGGACGTCGTTTATGAAGTCCAGCACGCTGAAGTTCAGGCTGGAGATCGCCGACGGCGCGACGTACGAGATGACGTTGTTGGAGCCGTTGCTGCCCCGCCAGACCTCCCAGGTCCGGCCGGCCAGGTTGGTCGTGCCCACCACCGAGCCGATGGGCTGGATCTGACCCTGCCGGTTGAGCCAGATCATGATCTCCATCTGGTTCACCCCGTCCCGCTTGGGCGACGGGTCCAGCCAGATGTCGTACGACGCGTTGTAGGTGCCGTTGACGTACCGGTAGGAGATGCTGCTGGTGGCGCTGCTGATCTGGCTCACCTGGATCGGCAGGTTCGTGCCGGGGGAGCAGTTGGTGTAGTGGCAACCGAAGAACACCGAGGGGTACGCCGTCGGCGCGCCGTTGGTGGGGCTGCTGCCGTTGAGGGTGGTGATCTCGAAGCCGCTGCTGGTGACGTTGATGCACTGCTGGGCGGTGGTCCCCCAGCGGTTGTTCTGCACCACGTACCGGCCCTGGATCACGGCCGAGCCGTACTGTTCGCAGATCAGGGTGTCGGCGGAGGCGTTGCCGCCGAAGGCCACCGCTACCAGCGAGCCGGCGAGCAGCACGCTGGCGGCGGCCAGGGCCCGAAGTTGACGTTTCATGACGCTCCTTGACTCGGCGCATGCCGGGCGCCGCAGGTGGTGGGGTGGTACGGGAGCGCTCCCACGCTCAACGACACATTTACATGTCTGAAACTGCCGCGCAACCGTACGTGCCAAAGTGATGAATCGTGCGGATTAGCGCCCACCCACCGGACGGCTGTCGGCGGGCGACCAGCCAAGCGCCACGGGCACGCCGACGAGTGGCTCCGGGCGGCCGATCGGGCCTGGCGTGCACCGATCGCTCCGAGTAGCGTGTTGCCTCCAACGCGTTCCGCTCCCCCTCCGGAGGCGTACACCACAATGGGTGGCTCCCCCCTGCGCATCCTCGTCGTCGGCGCGGGCATCGCCGGCCTGGCCGTGGCCCGAGCGCTGCGCCTGGCGGGCTTCCGGCCGGACGTCACCGACAAGCTGCCACCGGGGGAATGCACCGAGACCGGTCTCTATCTGCCCGGCAACGCCGCCCGCGCGCTGCACCGGCTCGATCTGCACCACCCGGTCCGCCCGCTCGGGCAGGTCATCCACCGGCAGCGGTTCTTCGACGCCACCGGCGCGCGACTCTGCGAGGTCGACCTCGACACCCTCTGGGCCGGCGTCGGCGAATGCCGGGCGCTGCTCCGGTCCGACCTGCACCGGGTGCTGCTCAGCGGTGCCGGCGGCGCCGTCCGGCACGGCGCCGAGGTCCGCACCCTGGAGCTGCTGCCGGGTGCCGTCGGAGTCACCTTCACCGACGGCACCACCACCGAGTACGACCTGGTCATCGGCGCCGACGGGCCACGCTCCTCGGTCCGCGCGCTGGCCGCGCTCGGTGGGCCGCCCCGCCCGGTCGGTCAGGTGGTCTACCGGGCCGTGCTGCGCGACGGCCCACCCGTCACCGAGTGGACCGCCCTGCTCGGCCAGCGCTCCGGGTTCCTGATGGTGCCGATGGGCGCGGGGCGGCTGCACCTCTACGCCGACGAGGCCGGCACGGAGGCGCCCGCCGACCCACTGGGCCGGCTCCGTGAACTCTTCGCCGACTACCGCGGCCCGGTGCCGGAGGTGCTGGCGGCGCTCGACGGGGTGCACGTCGGGATCACCGACGAGGTGGAGTTGGGCCGCTGGTACCGGGGACGGGTGCTCCTGGTCGGGGACGCCGCGCACGCCACCGCCCCCACGCTGTCCCAGGGCGCGGCGATGGCACTGGAAGACGCGGTGGTGCTTGCGGAATCGTTGCGCGCCGCCGGCAGCGTGGAAGCGGCAGTGGTGGCGTACGAGAGTCGTCGCCGTCCGCGTACCCGATGGGTGCGGGACCGGACCCGGGACCGCAACCGGACCAGGGACGTGCCGCCGGCGCTGCGCGACCCGCTGTTGCGCGGGCGCGGCGGCCGGATCTTCGGGGAGCACTACCGGCTACTGCTCGGCCCGCTGTAGGCCCGTTGTAGATCGTGTCACGCCACCCCACGCGGTGCTGCGACCTGCCGGGGACTATCCTCCTTGCGGATGACGGCCCGCCGATAAACAGCGTGTGCCGAGCGGGACAACCGAGAACCGGAGGCCACTCGTGACCACCGTCGCACCCAAGCCGGTCGTGACCCGGCCCTGGCCGGTCCGGGAGCCGGTCAAGGGGTCGGCCATCGCGCGGCTGCTGCGAACCACGGACGCGAAGCAAATCGGGATCATGTACATGATCACCGCGTTCGCGTTCTTCATGATCGGCGGCGTCATGGCCCTGATCATGCGTGCTGAGCTGGCCCGACCCGGGCTGCAGTTCCTGTCGCCCGAGCAGTACAACCAGCTCTTCACGATGCACGGCACGATCATGTTGCTGTTCTTCGCGACGCCGATCGTGTTCGCCTTCGCGAACTACATCGTGCCGATCCAGATCGGCGCGCCAGACGTCTCCTTCCCCCGCCTGAACAGCTTCGCCTACTGGCTGTACCTGTTCGGCGGCACGATCGCGACCGCCGGTTTCCTCACCCCGGGTGGTGCCGCTGACTTCGGCTGGTTCGCGTACGCGCCGCTGAGCAGCGTCGAGCACTCGCCCGGCGTCGGCGCCAACATGTGGATCATGGGTCTGGCCATCTCCGGTCTGGGCACCATCCTCGGCGCGGTGAACATGATCACCACCGTGCTCACCCTGCGTGCGCCCGGCATGACCATGTTCCGGATGCCGATCTTCACGTGGAACATCCTGGTCACCAGCCTCCTGGTGATCCTGGTCTTCCCGCTGCTGGCCGCCGCGCTCTTCGCGCTCGCCGCGGACCGCATCCTCGGCGCCCACGTGTACGACCCCGCGACCGGCGGGCCGATGCTCTGGCAGCACCTGTTCTGGTTCTTCGGGCACCCCGAGGTCTACATCGTCGCGCTGCCGTTCTTCGGCATCATCAGCGAGGTCATCCCGGTCTTCTCCCGCAAGCCGATCTTCGGTTACAAGGGTCTGGTCGCCGCGACCGTCGCGATCGCCGCGCTCTCCATGAGCGTCTGGGCGCACCACATGTTCGCCACCGGCCAGGTGCTGCTGCCGTTCTTCAGCTTCCTTAGCTACCTGATCGCCGTGCCGACCGGTATGAAGTTCTTCAACTGGATCGGCACCATGTGGCGAGGTCAGGTCAGCTTCGAGACGCCCATGCTCTGGGCGATCGGCTTCCTGGTCACGTTCCTCTTCGGTGGACTCACCGGTGTGCTGCTGGCCAGCCCGCCGATCGACTTCCACGTGTCGGACTCGTACTTCGTTGTGGCGCACTTCCACTACGTGCTCTTCGGCACGATCGTGTTCGCGGTCTTCGCCGGCATCTACTTCTGGTTCCCGAAGATGTTCGGCCGGATGCTCGACGAGCGCCTGGGCAAAGTGCACTTCTGGCTCACCATGATCGGTTTCCACACCACGTTCCTGGTGCAGCACTGGCTCGGCAACGAGGGCATGCCCCGCCGCTACGCCGACTATCTGCCCAGCGACGGCTTCACCACGCTGAACACGATCTCCACGATCGGCGCGTTCATCACCGGTATCTCCACGCTGCCGTTCATCTACAACTGCTGGAAGTCGTACAAGACCGGCCCGGTGGTCGAGGTGAACGACCCCTGGGGTCACGGCAACTCGCTGGAGTGGGCGACCAGCAGCCCGCCGCCGCTGCGCAACTTCGACCGGATGCCCCGCATCCGCTCCGAGCGGCCGGCGTTCGACGCGAAGTTCCCGGAACTGGCCGCCGGCCAGAGCGTGGCCGGCCCGCCGGAGGGTGGCTCGAAGCCGCTCACCAGCGAGTCGGACGGCGGCGCCAGCTACCGCGAGGACACCGCAAGCGACATCGACCGGCACTGACGCTCAAGCCCAGCTGTACGACGGGCGCCGCCCCCGGACCACCGGGAGCGGCGCCCGTCGCCATGTCCGGCCTGTCCTTGGTCCGTCTGGCGTGGCCCCGGTCCTCGGCCTGCGCCCGGTCCTCGGCCTGCGCCCGGTCCTCGGCCTGCGCCCGGTCCTCGGCCTGCGCCCGGTCCTCGGCCTGCGCCCGGTCCTCGGCCCCGGCCTGCCTGGCCCGAGCGCCGGGGCTCCGGCCTGCTTCTTCGCCTGTCCCGTCCGCTTGGCCCGCTCGCCTGACTCCGCCTGTTTGGCCCGGCTCGGCCCGACCTTTTGGCCCCGAATCGGCCTGCACGGCGGGATCTCGGGGGAATGGCACTCTGAGGAGCGTTATACCTCTGAGGTATAAATACTTGCGTTTTAACGTTTTTGAGGTTTTTTGATTACTGGGTGTCGTGGTGCGGGGCCTCGTGGTGTGCCTTTGGGGCGGCCGGGGCCTGGGCGG
>NZ_JBEXHQ010000063.1:0-35992 GCF_040607915.1 Micromonospora sp. NPDC005215
CCGAATCCGCTCCGAACGCCAACGCCGATGGGGTCAGACCACCGCTCAGGCAGCAGCCTGACCAACCCGGCCAACATTTCCGGTCACAGCACTAGACGACCACCAGGGCGGCGCCGCCCGCGGCTTCGTCAGTGACCAGTTCACCGCCGTGGCCCGGCTCCTGCGCCGAGCTTCCTACAACGCGCAGGCTGGCCGCCGCCTTGCCGCCGCACTAGCGCAGCTCGCCCAGACCGCTGGGTTCATGGCGTTCGATGCCAACGAGGACGGCCTCGCCCAACGCTGGTACCTCACCGCTCTACGCGCCGCGCACGCCGCTCGCGATCCCGGCCTAGCCGCCAGCATCTTGGCCCTCATGTCCAACCAAGCCGCTGACCGAGGCCACGCTCTCGACGCCCTGCAACTCGCCTCAGCAGCCCAAGAGTCGGCGGCAAAGACCCCGCCCGCCGTCCGCTCACTGGTAGCCGCCCGCAGCGGCCTCGCCCACGCCGTCGCTGGCGACCTCACCAGTTTCTTTCACAAGCGCGAGAACACCCTCGCACTCCTCGACACCACCCCCGACGCTCCACTGCCCCCGTGGGCGTCGTACATCGATCGAGTCGAACTGGACGCGATCACCGGCCGAGGCCTCGTTGTACTCGCCGAGCAGGTCCCGATTCAACGGCCAGCACTCCTTCGCCAAGCCGGGCGGCTGCTCCACGCCCGCGCGCACACCAGTCCCACCGACCTCCCACAACGCTCCGCACTACGCCACGGCGCCTGGCTCAGCCTCGCCCACCACGCCGCTGGCGACCTCGACCTCGCGGTCAGCACAGCCCGCCTCGCCCTTGGCCGCCTACCCGCCGTCAGCTCCGTGCGCAGCGTCGCACTGCTACACCGACTTCACGACGAACTCGCCCCCGCCGCACCGCGCTCACCAGCGGTCCGCGACATCCTCCGCGAACTTCGTGAGTTGCCGCGGACATCACCCGCACGGTGATCACTTCGAAGGGACTGTGTATCTAATCTTTCGGGCGCGCAACGACGACGTGCTAGCAGGCCGGCTGGCTGCCAGCGACGTCACGCCGAAGGTGTTTACCCAGACGTTGCTGTCCGCCTCCGGTGGAGTGTGGATCTACGCACTGTCGGTGATGGATCAGGTCCGCGATGGCGACCTGCCCGCCGACCGCCTCGACGCTCTGCCCGCCGGGTTGGCCGGGTACTACAGCCAGAACCTGCGGCGAATCCGGGAGCTGAACCCGAACCAGTGGGACGAGATTGTATTACCGATTCTGGGTACGCTGGCTGCGGCCACCGACCCGATAACGGCTAGCACGATCGCGGTTTGGTCCGGGAATTTGCCTCTAGGGCCAGCGCAGGACGTACTCGACGGCCCGACACGCCCGTTCCTCGCCCACGTAATCGGCGATCGGGATGCAGTTGATCCGACTAGGTTGGTATCGGTTGCGGCACCGGAGCCTGCGCGACTTCCTGACTGGACGGGACACCAGCCACGAGGACCACACCGTGGTACAGCACTCGATGCGCTTCGCTACTCGATGCGCTTCGCTCACACGACCCGGCAGGCCCACGCGAAGATCACGGCTTACATCACACCCGCCTGTGACGAGACGGGCGTCCGCCAATGGGAGGACGCCGACAACTACGCCCTGGCACACTTGACCGAACACGCCGCCGCCGCGCAGGAACTTGATCGGCTAGCCCTAAACCCCGGCTACCTCCTGTGGACCCCACTGCCGCCGCTGCTGCGACTGAGGAATACGGTCACCGACCCGCGCGCCCGACGGGCGATCGCCGCGCGAGAATTGATGGGCGACACCAGCGTCCTGAACCCCTGCGAGCATCTGCATTAGTTGCATGTGTGGGCGCTCAAGTACCGCAGCACCACCCTCGCCGCTGCCTGCGCCGTCCGACTCCCCCGATGCTCCGCGCGCTGACGGCGCGATTTGGCGAGGAGTCACCCACACCCCTCTGCACGGCGGTACCGGCGCGGTGCGCGCGGTGGGAACCTGGACCCAGCAGGACGGCACCACCCTGCTCGTCACCGCCGGCAACGACCGGGTGGTACGGCTGTGGCACCCCGACAGCCTGCAACCCGCCACCGAACTCCACGGCCATGACGGCGCGGTGCATGCAATAGCGACCCGGAGCCGGCCGGACGGCACTACCCTGCTCGTCACCGCCGGTAAAGGGAGCGCGGTGCGGTTTGTGGGACCCACGCACTCTGCAAGCCGCCGACAGACTTGACGGCCCCGCCGACTGGGTACACGCGTTGGGAACCTGGACCAGGCCGGACGGCACCTGTGGCGCTCCCACTCTGCGCCCTCATCCTCGAACGCGCAGCACATCGAGGAGGTGATGACCACGATGCACAATGCGAATCAGCGGGTGTCCCGCCGATCAGCCAGAGCGGGCCACCCCTGGTTCGTTATACCTTGCGCCGAGCCCGTCTCGGACCTTCGACCGGCCGATTCAGGTGCCACCGCGGCCAGGGCGCCGCAGATCACCTGGCTTTAGGGCAGCCGCGAGGTTGCTGTTGTCGCAGCCCTCATGATGCTGCTGCAGTTCGCATCTGGACGAAGCGGTTGAACGATCGGGGCATGGGACTGCCCGGTCGCCGCCCGCGGGACTACCCAACCAGAGCCGCTGCTCCCAATCTGCTCCCAATGTAAGCCGCACATACCGCAAAGCCCGTTACCGATGACTCCGGTAACGGGCTTCTGACCTGCACAAACTGAGAGTGGGCGATGCTGGTATCGAACCAGCGACCTCTTCGGTGTGAACGAAGCGCTCTCCCACTGAGCTAATCGCCCTCAGCGCCACTGACTCTACCCGATCGTGGAACCCGACCGGAAATCCGGGGTCAGTGCGTCGCCAGGTACTGCCTCGCCGTGGCCACCAGGTCGATGCCGAAGCTGACCTTGAGTGACAGCCAGACCACGGTGGCCACGAAGACCAGGCCGACGGATCCGATCACGATCCGCACCAGCAGCGACTGTCGCGTCACCCACTGCGTCCAGCCGTAGACGTGTCGGCGGGTGAAGCCGAGCAGCCGGCGCGCCCAGTGGTATTCGACCGCCCAGATGCCCAACCCGGCGATCACCAGCAGCCAGCCGGGACCGGGCAGCGGGATGAGTGCGATGCCGATGGTCACCACGACCGCTCCCGCGATCGCAATGAAGATCTTGAGGGCGATCCGGCCGGTGGGGTTGGCCCGGATGAGGTCGAGGGTCAGCGAGATCCGGTCCCGCCAGCGGGGGCGGCGCGGCGGGTCTCCGACGACGAGGACGCCGCCGGGACGATCGGCGTCGGGCGTTGGCCGATCGGCGCGTTCGGGCTGCTCCATCGGTGTTCCGTACCCCCGCTTTTCGGCTGTTCGGACCGCGACCTTCGGCGGGGCGGACGCCGTGGGCCGATCCACTGAGGATTTCTTCGCCACCATTTCACCCCCCAGTGTCGCTCAGGCCCGTCACTGCAACGGCCGACTGGACGTTACCGGAGTAAGTCGACGACTGAACCACCCGATGCCGGGCGGGATCACGCACTGGGCAGAACCGGAAATTCTACATGAATGTTCACATTCACGCGGGCTTTCCGTCCCCCTTCCCACCACTGGGTGAAGTCAGCGTATGGCGGAGCGTAGCCAGGAGTAGCACCTGAGTATGGGAAAAGCGGGACACGCGCGTTCCGCAGCGGTGCCGGGGGGAGAACGTCCATGAGTGTCATCCGACCGACGACCGTAGAGGTCGAGACGTCGCTAAGGCTCGTCGCACCTGACGCCACCGCCTTGCCGGTGCGTGCCAGTCTGCGTTACGACCCTGCTGACCCGTATGCGGTCCATGTCCTGTTCCACGCCGAATCTGCCGGCGGCGAGGCGGTGAGCTGGTCCTTCGCCCGCGAACTGCTTGTCACCGGCCTGGACGAGCCAGCCGGCATCGGTGATGTGCGGGTCTGGCCCTGGGCCACACCGCGCGGCGACTTCGTCGCGCTGGCCCTCTCGTCACCGGACGGCAACGCCCTCTTCGAGGTGCCGCGCAGCGTTCTGGTGCGTTTCCTTCGACGGACGTACGTCGTCGTCCCGCGCGGCCGCGAAGCCGAGCACCTGGACGTCGACACGGCGGTGAACCGGCTGCTCGCCGGTCGCTGAGCACCGCCCGAACGGGCAACACCGGCCATACCGGGGCCGCGCGGATCTGCCGAGTCCGCGCGGCCCCGGCACACCCGGGGGGTACGCGGGCAGCCCGACCCGGGATGGTCGGTGCTCAGCCGTGCGTGGTGATGCCGCCGTCGACGGGGATGACCGCGCCGGTGAGGTACGCGCCTGCCCGCGAGGAGAGGTAGATGGCCGTGCCGGCCATGTCCTCCGGGCGTCCGATGCGGCCCAGTGGCACCTGCTGTTCGATGGCCGCCCGGCTGGCGGGGTCGTCAAGCGCGAAGGCCATCATCTTGCTCTCGAACGGGCCGGGCGCGATCGCGTTGACGGTGATCTGTTCGGCGGCGAGTTGCTGGGCCAGGCTGCGGGTGAGCATGTGCACCGCCGCCTTGGTGGCCGAGTACGCGTACACCTCCATCCACGGCACCCGGATGCCGTCGATCGACCCGATGTTGATCACGCGGGCCGGGTCGTCCGCGCTGGCGGCGGCGCGCAGCGCCGGCAGCAGCGCGGTGGTGAGCCGGAAGACGGCCTTGACGTTGACGGCCCAGAGCTTGTCGAACGCGGCCTCCGGGTAGGTTTCCAGCGGTGCGCCCCAGGTCGCGCCGGCGTTGTTGACAAGCACGTCGAGGCGATCGAAGCGCTCGCGTACGGCGGCGGCCAGCGCCTCGGCGCCGGCGTCGTCACTCAGGTCGGCGGGTATGGCCTCGCACCGGCCCTCGGCGGAGAGTTCCTTGGCGACCGCCTCGCAGACGTCGGCCTTCCGGGACGAGATGATCACGTGTGCGCCGGCCCGCACGAAGCCCTGGGCGATCATCAGACCGATCCCCCGCGACCCGCCGGTGACCAGGACCGTCTTACCTTCGACCGAGAACAGCTGCGTCATGCCCATCCCATCGCGAGTCGGCGTGGGCCGCCGACCGGTCGGACGGCCGGCGACGCGCCGGGCGGACCACGGACCGGACGGCGCTACCGCCGGGTAACGTAGCCCGGCCGCCGGGATCGCGACAAGCCCCGCGTGCGGCGCCGATTGCGCGACGCACGTCGATTGGGATGCGATGACCTGCGGTTCGGGCTAACGTCGCAGGCGATGGTCTCCACCGGTCCCTCCCCCGCGCCACCGATCGGTTCGGCTTCACCCGTACCCGACGAGATCGCCACGTTCGCGCTGGCCGACCTTGCCGGTGACCCGGGCTGGCGTCGGCCGGTGATCGTCGAGCAGGAGCTGCTGATCCTCACCACCCGTGGGCACGGCGACGCCGAACTCGACTTTCACCTGCTGCCGTGCCGGCCCGGCACGCTGCTGCGGGTCCGCTCCGGCCAGGTGCTGCGCTGCGCCGGCCCGCAGTTCGACGCCACTGTGGTCTCCTGGGACACCGAGGCGCTGCGCGGTTTCGACGTCGACCTGGCCGCGCCCCTCACCTGGCGGCAACTGGCCGGCGAGGACGAGGACGCGGTGATCACCGAGGTGAGCCAACTGGCGGTGGACTGCCAGCGGCACCCCGGCGGTCGCACCGCCCGCGCGCTGCTCCGCCACCAACTGGCCGTGCTGCTGCTGCGGCTCACCCTGGCCGGCGCCGACCGCTCGACCTCCCGGCCCGAGGATGAGACGTTCCACCGGTTCTGCCAGGAGGTGGAGCACGGCTACCCGCGCACCCGACGGGTGGAGGACTATGCCGCCGCGCTGCGCTGCTCGGTGCGTACCCTGACCCGGGCGTGCCTGGCCGTCACCGGCCGCAGCGCCAAGCAGGTCATCGACCAGCGGGTCGCGTTGCAGGCCGGCCGGCTACTCGCCGCGACCGACCAGCCGATCGCCCAGATCGGCCGGCAGCTCGGCTTCTCCGAGCCGACGAACTTCGGCCGCTTCTTCACCCGCGAGGTCGGCGTCAGCCCCGGCGCGTTCCGGGCCGCCCGCGACCAACCGGTGACCGGCCGGGTGGTCCGGCCTCGACCGCCCGTCGAGCCGACGGGCGTCAACGGTGGCAGGTTCCGCCCCGGCACGCTCGGCGAGCCGACCAACGGCGGCCACGCCGGGCCGTCCGGGTCGCCCACCGGACCGGCCCGCGGCACCGGCCGGGCATGATGACGGGGTGCAGATCTCCGCGCGCGGCGACTACGCGGTACGGGCGGCCCTGAGCCTCGCCACCGCGTACCCCTCGCTGCTGTCCACCCAGGCCATCGCCGGGGAGCAGGACATGCCCCGCAAGTTTCTGGAGGCGGTCCTGGCGGATCTGCGCCGGGCCGGCATCGTCCGCGCGCAGCGCGGCGCCGAGGGCGGCTACACACTGGCCCGTCCGCCGCGCGAGGTGACAGTCGGCGCGGTACTGCGGGCGGTGGACGGCCCGCTGGCCGGGGTGCGCGGCCTGCGCCCCGAGGAGACCCGGTACGAGGGCGCCGCGGAGAACCTGCCCGGCCTGTGGGTGGCGGTGCGGGCGGCGGTGCGGCGCGTGGTCGACGAGGTGAGCCTCGCCGAGATCGTCAGCGGTCGGCTGCCCGCCCACGTCCGCAAGCTCACCGCGCTGCCCGACGCGTGGGAGCCGCGCTGATCCGCCTCGCGGGTCAGAGCGTCCGGACCACGTCCTCGGTGCTCAACCGGGGCAGCCGCTCCCGCCAGGAACCCGGGCCGGGACGGCCCACGTTCAGGACCAGCAACGTCTCGTGTCGCCCGTCGGGAAAGAACTCCCGGGTCACGCCCGCCGCGTCGAACCCTGCCATCGGGCCGGCGGCGAGCCCCGCGGCGCGTACGCCCACCAGCAGGTAGCCGATCTGCAGGGTCGCGCTGAATCGGGCCTGCTCGACCCGCGTCGCCCGATCGGTGAGCCAGTCCCGGGCCTGCGGGCGGTGCGGGTACAGCTCGGGCAGCCGCTCGTGGAAGTCCACGTCGGCGGCGAGCACCGCCACCAGCGGCGCGCTGGCGGTCTTCGCCCGGTTGCTCGACGAGAGGTACGGCAGCAGTCGTGCCCGGGCTGCCGCGCTGCGCAGCAGCAGCACGCGCAGCGGCTGGCCGTTGTACGCGGTCGGCCCGTACCGGATCAGGTCGTGGATCGCCGCGACCTCGGCGTCGGTGACCGGCTCGTCGGTGAACGTGTTGGCCGTGCGGGCCGCCCGGAACAGCAGGTCCTGGGCGGCCCGGTCCAACGCGAGCAGGTCCGGTGTGGTGGCTGCCCTCACCGGGGCACCGGCGCGACGGCGGTGGTGTAGCCGCCCCGGTGGTGCACCAGCGGCGCGCCCTCGCCGCCGTCGCCGAGCGCCAACGGCTCGGCGATGACCAGCGTGTGGTCGCCGGCGGGCACCCGGTGCACCACCCGGCAGAACAGCTGGGCCAGCACGCCGGTCAGCAGCGGCACTCCGAATGGTCCGGACGTCCAGCCCGGGTACGCGGCGAACCGGTCGATGCCGCTGGTGGCGAAGATCGTCGCGGCGTCCCGCTGGCCCGCGGTCAGCAGGTGAACGGCGACGTGCTCGGCGCGAGCCAGCACCGGCCAGCTCGAAGACGCCACCCCGAGGCAGAACGAGACGAGCGGAGGGTCCAGCGACACCGACGTGAACGAGGTGGCGGTGAAACCCGCCCGGATCGGCGCGCCGATCCCACCCAGGCAGGCGGGGTCGGTGGCGCGGGCGACAGCGGTGACCACTGTGACGCTGGTGGCCTGTCGACGCAGCAGAGCACGGAACAGGTCCGCACTCACCGGTCGCAGCTCCGCCGCGTCCACCGGGGGACGCTCCACGGTGGTCACTGCGACACCAGGGCCAGCGACGGGTACGCGAGGGCCGGGCCGGAGCAGCCGGCTACGGCGGTGATCGGGGCGTTGGCGAAGCGGGATGGGGACATGCGGCATCTCCTGATCTGTCCACGGCGGGACCGGGGACGTTCGGAGGGGGCGGGGGCACGCTGCTCCGCGTTGAGCGGGCCGGCGGTGTGAGTGCGGCGCTGGAACCGAGCCGGATGGACCGGTCAGCTCAACAGAGCGCGCTCGCGTGCCGGACCAGGTCGACGTGCACACGAGCGGTGAGGTGAAGCTCATCCCGCTGCGACATGACTTCATGCTGCCGGGGCGGGATCGACCGGTCAACGGTCTTCCAGAAGGTGAGACTTGCACGACTACCGATGCGACAAAGCACTCCTACCAGTGTCTATCGTGGCGCAAGACCTATCTGTTGAGTAGAGATTTGCGGTGCGCGGATGGCCACTGTCCAGGACGGACGCCGAGAGGGTTTCAAAAGTTGCCGGTGCGGGCATGTTCGATCTCGACACGGCAGGGAACTGGTGACGAGGGGAGTCCTCCGATGGGCCTCATGTTTCGCAAGCGCAAGAAGTACGGTCCGATCATCCTGAACTTCACCGAGAACGGCTTCTCTTCGTGGAGCATCAAGATCGGGCGCTGGTCCTGGAACTCCAAGGCCCGGGCGCACCGGGTCGACCTGCCGGGTCCGCTGTCCTGGAAGCAGGACAAGTCCCGGTCGTAGCCTCCCGGGAGTCGAGCGGGGTGCCGGTGATTCACCGGCACCCCGCTCGGCGTCCGCGGGCTCAGCGCTCGGCAGGCTCAGCGCGTCCGCGCTCGGCGTGATCAGCACGTCGGCGTGATCAGCACGTCGGCGTGATCAGCTCGTCGCCGGCCAGCTTGCCGGTCTCGCGGTCGCGTCGCACGTCGCCCGCGTCGAGCAGGTCGGCGAGCGCCCGGTTGGCGTCAACGGCGCGGTAGACGGTCGCGGTGAGGGTGTGCCGACGCAGCTCGGTGACCGGCCGTGGGCCGCCCCGACGCAGTTCCGCAAGCAGCTCGCGAGCCAGCGGTTCGAGGTCGGGATCGCCGGCCACGTCGACAGTCGCGCCGGTCGGGTCGCGGTAGCGCACGCCGAGATCCGCGCCGACCGCCCAGAGCGCGTCGCGGACCGCCTCCAGACTACGGTCCGAACGACTGCCGAACGCGATCACGCCGGTAGCCGCGTCGTCCGGCGACACCGGTGCCAGCTCGGCGACCAGGGGAAAGCCGACCGCGACGAGCGCGTCACGGGCACTGCTGCCCGCGTGCAGCAGCACCTCCCCGGTGCGGCCGTTGGCGGCGGCGGTGAGCAGCTCCCGGCTCACCGCACCGGGCACGTCCACGAAGGAGAACAGCGGCGAGCCGGCCGCGCCGGCCGCCTTGGCGGCGACCGGTAGTCGGTCCGGGGTGCCGGGCAACAGGTGCACGGTGACCTCGGCGGGCAGTTCCGCCTCGACCGGGCCGAGGCGGGCCGGCAGGTCGGGCGCGCCGTCGGCAAGCACCAGCACCGTCACCTGCCGGCCACGCAACTGGTCGGCGTGCGCGGCGACCAGGTGCAGCGCGGCCACCGCGCCGCCCGCGTCGGTGCCGGCGAGCGCCACGGTGACCCGCCGGGAGCGGTGCAGGGCGGTGGGCAGCCAGGTGGTCAGCTGGCGGACCAGCAGCGCACGGAGGAAGTCGGTAGTCCGGTCGGTCGGCATCAGTCCGTTTTACCGTACGACCTGCTCAGGCCGGCACGGAGATCCCCACCCCGCCCCGGGTCTGCCCGCCGTAGCGCCGCCGCTCGGCGTCCAGGTCGAGCCGACCGATCTGCTTGCGGGCGGTCAGCGTGGCGTCGTCGAGCAGATCGGCGGGGACCAGCCAGACGATCTCGAACTCCAGACCGTCCGGGTCCTGCCCGTAGAGGCTCTTGGTGGTGCCGTGGTCGGAGGTGCCGACCAGAGCCCCGGCGGTGGCGAGTCGCTCGGCGGTGACGGCCAGCTCGTCGAGGGTGTCCACCTCCCAGGCGAGGTGGTAGAGGCCGACGGTGGCCCGGCCGGCGGTGGACCGCCCGGCGCCGGCGCCGATCTCGAACAGGCCGAGGTCGTGGTCGTTAGTGGAGTCGGGGGCCTGGAGGAAGGTGGCGCCCCGGAAGCCGTCCGGGGTCATCGCCACCGCACGGAAGCCCAGCACGTCCCGGTAGAACGCGACGCTGCGGGCGAGGTCACTGACGTAGAGGACCGCGTGGTTGAGCCGGTGGATACCCATGACCCGAGGCTAGCGCAGTTTTGTTGAACGTTCAACTAATTGGGTTATGATGACGGTCATGACCCGCTGGCTGGACTCCGACGAACAACGCACGTGGCGCGCGTACCTCACCGCCTCCCGGGCGTTGATGGACACGCTCGACCGCGAGCTGCAACGCGACGCGGGCATGCCACACGCGTACTACGAGATCCTGGTCCGGCTCTCCGAGTCCCCCGGTCGCCAACTGCGGATGAGCGACCTGGCCGAGGCTGCGGGGTCGTCACGCAGCCGGCTCTCGCACGCCGTGGCCCGGCTGGAGGCGGCCGGATGGGTGCGCCGCGAGGACTGCCCCACCGACCGGCGTGGGCAGATCGCGCTGCTCACCGACGAGGGTTTCGCCACCCTCGCGGCCGCCGCGCCCGGCCACGTCGAGGGAGTACGCCGGCATCTGTTCGACGCGTTGAGCCCCGCCCAGGTCGACCAGTTGCGCCGAATCAGCGAAACCCTGGCCGACCACCTGAGGAGATCCTGACCAATCGACACCGGCGCGGGTCTTGTACTTACCGTCGTCAAATGAGCACGATGGGGCGTGTCTTCCGGCTTCGGTGAACTGACTGACCAGGCGCACCACCTCGTGTCGGCCGGTGACCTGGCCGGCGCGCAGCAGTTGCTCGCCGACGCGCTCACCGACGCCGACCCCCGCCCGGCCAACGCCACCGAGGAGTTGGCCGAGGCGGCCAGCCTCCAGGCGCGGGTGTTGGTCGCCCTCGGTGAGCCGCACTCGGCCCGAGGATGGGCTGCCTTCGCGTACGCGGCCACCACCCGACTGCACGGCCGTTCCGACCCGCGCACGGTGGCCGCCGCGGCGACCCTGGCCGCGGTGTTGCACCGGGTCGGCAGCCACTCCCGGGCCGCTCGGCTCTACCAGGAAGTCATCATCGAGCTGACCGCGCAGGATGGCCCGGAGTCGCTGCGGGTGCTCGCCGCCCACGCCGACCTGGCCACCGTCGAGTACGCCCGCGGCCAGTGCACTGTCGCCCGGGACCGGCTCCAGGATGCCTGGGAGCTGCACCGTGAAATCTATGGCGACGGGCACCCCAGCGGCATCAAGATGCTGGCGCGGCTCGGGGCGATGCAGCGTGACTGCGGGCAGTTCACCGAGGCACACGACAACCTGGCGTTGGCCCGCGAGCTGTGCCGGCAGCACCTGCCCGCCGACGATCCGCTGGCCGCGCAGGTGGCGGCCCTGGCCCGGGCGGCGGCCAATCCCGACCACGCCTGCGCCGACAACCCGCCCACGGCCCGGGACACGCCGGTGGTGCCGGCCGCCCGCGTCCCACCGCACGGCGACGAGCCGACCGAGTCCAGCCACCAGGCACCGGCCCCTGCCGCACACCAGGCCGGGCCGGCGGCCGGCGGTACGGTTCCGAATCCCCGAACGCCGGCCGACGAACCAGTCGGGTCACCGGGCACCAGGTGGCCACCCGAGACCGCGGAGGAGCCCCCGTCCCACCACACCGACACACCGGTGCCCCCGTCGGTGATCGGGTTGGCCGGCGGTACCGAGGAGCAGCCCGGGGTGTACCGGCTGCACCGCCCCGCCACGCCCCCCGACCCGCAGCCGGCGCCCCATCCGTACGCGACGTCCGGCCCGTACGCGGCGTCCGACCCGTACGCGGCGTCCGACCCGTATGCGACGTCCGACCCGTATGCGGCGTCCGGCCCGTATGCGACGTCCGACCCGCACCCGGCGTCCGACCCGTACCGGCCGCTTGAGCCCTACACGCCGTCCCGCCTGCTGCCGGTCCCCGTGCACCGGGCGCCGGCGGCCCAGCGCAACCGGCTCGTGCCGGTGCTGGTGGCCGGCGTGGTCGTGGTGCTGCTCGGCGCGGCCGCGGTGATCGCCGGAGTGGCCCGGGTCGACGGCGACGACGAGCCGACTCCGCCGCCGGCCAGCGGCTCCCCCACCGCCAGCCCGCCGGCCGCCACCGCGCCCAGCTCGGCCGGTGCCGCGCCCACGCCGCCCGGCGCCGGGGCGCCGCCCGGCAGTCCGCCCGGCGCGGTGACCCTGCGCGACACCCGGGACAGCATCGCGCTGAACTGGACCTACCCGGCCGGCAGCGAGGGCCCTGTGGTCATCGCGGGTGGCCGTTCCGGCCAGGACCGCAACGTCTTCGCGACCCTGCCGGCCGGCACCACCAGCTACGTCATCTACGCACTCAACCGCACGAACGACTACTGCTTCACCGTTGCCGTCGTCTGGTCCACCGACACGGTCGCCAACTCCGAGCAGGTCTGCACCCGCCGCCGCTGACCTGACCGACGCCGACCGGCCCGCGCACCCGTCGGGCGCGGCCCGCCGTACGCCGCCGGGCCGACCTACTCCCCGGCCCGCACAGCCGGCAGCAGCAGGCACACCCGTAGCCCGTGCCGCTCCGGCGCGTCGGTGAGGGTGATGCTGCCGCCGGCCCGCCGCACCAGTTCCCGGACGATGGCCAGCCCCAGGCCGGCGCCTCCGTCGTCGCGGGCCCGGCCGTCGTCCAGCCGGGTGAACCGGTCGAACACCCGCTCCCGGTCGGCCACCGGGATCCCCGGGCCGTCGTCGGTCACCGTCACCAGGTGGTACGCCTCGACACCAGGCCCGACCGTCCGCCGCGCCGCCGACGCCGCCTCGCCGGCGAGCACCACACTGCCGGACGCGTGCCGTACCGCGTTGTCGACCAGGTTGGACAGCACGCGTCGCAGCTCGTCGGCATTGCCGGTCGTCCAGAGCGGGCCGGTCGGCATCGCCACCCGCACCGGCGGTGCCGGGTAGCGAGCGGCAACCTCGGTCAGCAGCGCGCCCAGCTCCACCGGGCCGGTCCCCCGGGCCGGTGGAGCCTCGTCCAGGCGCGCCAGCAGCAGGAGATCGTCGACCAGTCGACTCAGCCGGTCGGTGTCGGCCAGCAGATTGGCGGTCACCGCCGTCCAGTCCGTCCGGTCCGCGAGGCGCTGGCCCACCTCCAGCTCGGTCCGGATGTTGGTCAACGGGCTGCGCAGCTCGTGTGCGGCGTCGGAGACGAACGCCCGTTGGCGCACCCGGCCGGACTCCAGCCGGTCCAGCATGCCGTTGAGGGTGACCGCCAACCGGTGGATCTCGTCGACCGATGCGGGCACCGGCAGCCGGCCGGCACCGGCCGGCTGCCGGGTGATCTCCTCGGCGCCCCGACGTAACGCCTCGACCGGCCGCAGAGTCGCGCCCACCACCCGCCACGCCACCCCGGCCAGCACGGCCACCAGCAGTGGGAAGGCCACCAGCAGGATGACCCGGACCACGTGGGTGCTCTGCCGCACGTCGGCCATCGACCGGGCGACCAACACGGTGAGCGGGTCGGTCGTCGTGCCGGCGGGCACTGTCACCACCTGGACCGGGCCGGCGAGCCCGACCCGCTCCGCCGGCACGTCCAGCCGCTGCCGACGGTCATGGTCCAGCCGCTCCGGGCGGACCATCGGGACGAGCCGGTCGGCGTCGATCGAGGCGGCCCTGATCCGCCCCTGCCCGTCGACGACCTGGACGCGGACCTGCCCGCCGGCCACCGGCAACGGGTCGGGCAGCACGTCCTCGGCGGCGAGCAGGGCGACCGCGTCGGCGGTCCGGAAGGCCTCGGTGTCGACGTTTCGCTGGAGCACGAAGCGGAGCGCGCCGAGCAGCACCACCCCGCCCAGGGCCAGCCCGATGGTGAGGCCGAACACTCCGATCGCCATGAGCCGCCCCCGCAGCCCCAGCACCGGCAGCCAGCCGTTCCACGCGCGACGGGCCGGCACCGGGCCGCCGATGGTCACGTCGCCAGCCGGTAACCGGCGCCCCGAATCGTCTCCAGCCGGTCCCGGCCGAGCTTGCGGCGCAGGTAGCCGACGTACACCTCGACGATGTTCGGCGCGGTCTCCAGGCTCGCGTTCCAGACGTGGTCCAACAGCTCGATCTTGGAGATCACCTGACCGGGTCGGCGCATCAGATAGTTCAGCAGCGCGAACTCCCGTGCGGTAAGGGTCACCTCGGCGTCGGCCCGGGTCACCCGCCGGCGGGCCGGGTCCAGTCGCAGGTCTCCGACCGCCAGCACCGCCGGGCGTTCCGGCGCGCCCCGGCGCAGCAGTGCCCGCAGCCGGGCCAGCAGCACCACGTACGAGAAGGGTTTGGTCAGGTAGTCGTCCGCGCCGCAGTCGAGGCCGTCAGCCTGGTCGTACTCGCCGTCCTTGGCGGAGAGCATCAGCACCGGCAACCAGTGCTGCTCCGCTCGCAGGGTGCGGACCAGCTCGTAGCCGGAGAGGCCGGGCAGCATCACGTCGAGGATCATGGCGTCGTACCCGCCGTGCCGGGCCGCGTCCAGGCCGGCCGGACCGGTCCGCGCCACGTCCACCGCGAACCCCTCCGCCCGCAGGCCCCGTTGTAGGGCAGCCGCCAACCGAGCCTCGTCCTCCACCACCAACAACCGCACAGCTCAAGGGTGCCACCCCGGGTCAACCGGCGGCGGCTCGGCGTCCTCAGCACGTTCTCAGGGCC
The DNA here is from genome assembly GCF_040607915.1 of Micromonospora sp. NPDC005215. NCBI lineage: Bacteria > Bacillati > Actinomycetota > Actinomycetes > Micromonosporales > Micromonosporaceae > Micromonospora > Micromonospora sp. NPDC005215. Next base: position 14,678 of record NZ_JBEXHQ010000063.1, read on the forward strand.
GAGGGGGCAGGATGGTGGCAGGAGGTGCCACCATGTCCGTCCTGAGAAGCCGTCCCGTCCTTCGTTGGCTGGTTCCGGCCACCGCCGCCGTCGCCGTCATCGGCGGCGGAGCGGCCATCGGTACGTTCGCCGCCGAGGCCGAGCCGAGCCTGCCGCCGCGTACCGCCGCCCAGCTCCTGGTCGACCTGCAGACCTCCCGGCTGGAGGGGGTCTCCGGGACCGTCGTGCAGCGTGCCGACCTCGGCCTGCCGCCGCTCGTCGGGCTGGTCCCCGGCAACGAGCTGACCACCATGTTGACCGGCACGCACACCCTGCGGGTCTGGTATTCCGGCCCGGAGCGGCAGCGGGTCGCGCTGCTGGACACCCTCGGCGAGCAGGACGTGATCCGCAACGGCCGGGACCTGTGGACGTGGGAGAGCCGCACCAACACCGCCCGCCATCGCACGATTGGCGACACCGAGACCGGACGGGCGGCTCCCGAGGCGCGGCCGAGCCTGCCGGCCACTCCGCAGGAGGCCGCCGACCTGGCGTTGGCCGCGATCGATCCGAGCACCGAGGTGAGCGTCGGCCGCTCGGCGACCGTCGCCGGTCAGGACGCGTACGAACTGGTCCTCCAGCCGCGCGACCAGGACTCCCTGGTGCACCAGCTGCGGATCGCCATCGACGCCAAGCAGCACGTGCCGCTGCGCTTCGAGGTACTCGCGAAGGGCAGTGACAAGCCGGCGTTCGAGATGGCCTTCACCCAGATCGACTACCGCCGGCCCGAGGCCGACCAGTTCACCTTCAACCCACCGCCCGGCGTGACCGTCACCGAGGAGAAGGCTGAGCGGCCGGCCGCGGGCAAGCCCGGCCACGTCGAGCCGGCCGGTGATCCGCAGGTACGCGCCGTGGGCGCCGGCTGGACGACAGTGCTGGTCGCCCGCCTCGACGGGGCCGTCGGAGGCAAGTCGGCCGCACCGGGGCCCGGCGCGCCGGACGTGGACCTGTCGAAGCTGCTCGGCGGGCTGACGGCGGTCAGTGGCGACTGGGGCAGCGGCCGGCTGCTCACCGGCAAGCTGTTCAGTGTCCTGCTCACCGACGACGGCCGGGTCCTCGCCGGCGCGGTCACTCCCGAACGGCTCTACCAGGCTGCTCGCGGCTGATCCACCGGTGTCCGCGCCGGGTCGACCCACCGGTCGGCCCGGCGCGTCGCCGTGCCCGAACGAAGCCCGGGTCAGTGGGCGGCGTTCACGCCGAGGGCGCTGAGGTAGGCGTCGGCGAGGACCGCGTGGCCGGGCAGGTGCGGGTGTACGCGGTCATCGGCCCAGCGGCTCGACGGGCTGACCGCGAGCACCCGGTCGAACGCCGCCTGGTTGGGCACGTGCACCGCGTCGAACTCGGCGGCCAGCCCCGCCACCACCGCCGCGTACCGGTCGGTGTCGGCGCGTTGCGGGACGCCGCGGTCCGCCTCGATGAGGAACGGGTCACCGAGGATCAGCCGGCAGCCGGTGCTGGCGACCGCCCGACGCAGCAGGTCGCGCAGGGTGCGCTCGTACTCCTCGATGCCGACGGCCTCCGCCGGCCGGTCGCCGTAGTGCCGCCAGATGTCGTTGATGCCGATCAGCACCGCGAGCCAGTCGGGGCGCTCGGCGATGGCGTCGTCGTCCCAGCGGGCGGCCAGGTCCCGCACCGTGTCGCCGCCCACACCCCGGTTGACCCAGGTCAGCTCCAACTCGGGGTGCCGGGCGTCGACAAGCGCGCGGACGAGGCTGACGTAACCGGAGCCGTAGGGCGCGGCGACGTCGCGTCGACCACAATCGGTGATGCTGTCGCCGATGAAGACCACCCGTTGCCCGGTCCGCAGGATCATCCGACGCCACCTCGCGATCACCGGCACCGACCCGCCGGGCTTGGTGAGAACCGGCGGAACGCGCTATCTTCAACAGTTCGAGGACACAAAAAAGAACGGCTATAAGCCGTTCCTGCAAGCGATTCTAATCTTTAGGGAGACGGCTTGTCAAGGCACTCCGGCGGTTCCGGCGAATTGCCGCTCGACGACGAGATTGGTCGCGAGCAGGAGTACGTCTCGATGCTCTACGACCAACTGGACGGGCTGCGTGAGCAGGCCGCCCACCGGCTCACCGCCGAGCTGCGCAACACCGGCGGCACCCTCCAGGACCGTTCGCAGCGCGACAGCTCGGTAGCGATGTACGCCGATCAGGTCGAGCAGTTCTCCGCCGTGGAGAACGGGCTCTGCTTCGGCCGTCTCGACGGTGACGACGACTCCCGCCACTACATTGGCAGGATCGGCATCTTCGACACCACAGGCGACTACGACCCGCTGCTGATGGACTGGCGGGCCCCCGCCGCCCGCGCCTTCTATCTCGCCACCGCCGCCAACCCGCAGGGCGTACGCCGCCGCCGGCACCTGCGTACCCGCCAGCGCAAGGTGACAGGGCTCAACGACGAGGTGCTGGACATCGGCTCCGCCGCCCCCGGCGGCCACGAGGAGCTGACCGGTGAGGCGTCGCTGCTCGCGGCACTCAACGCGGGCCGGACCGGCCGGATGCGCGACATCGTCGAGACCATCCAGGCCGAACAGGACGAGGTCATCCGCGCCGAGCTGCCGGGCGTCATGGTGGTCCAGGGCGGCCCCGGCACCGGCAAGACCGCCGTCGCGCTGCACCGGGCGGCGTACCTGCTCTACACACACCGCCGCGAACTCTCCAGCCGGGGCGTGCTGCTGGTCGGCCCGAACGCGACCTTCCTGCGCTACATCTCCCAGGTGCTGCCGACGCTGGCCGAGACCGGCGTGCTGCTGCGTACCCAGGGTGATCTTTTTCCCGGGGTGAGCGCCCAACGGACCGAACCGGCCGAGACCGCGGCGCTCAAGGGCCGGGCGGTGTGGTCCGAAATCCTGACGCTGGCCGTGCGGGACCGGCAGTGGGTGCCGGACGAGCCGCTGGAGATCGAGGTCGAGCGGGAGGCGCTGAGCCTCGACCCGGAGACCGTGCGCACCGCCCGGGACCGGGTGCGCCGGGTCGACCGGCCGCACAACCTGGCCCGGACGCTGTTCGGGATGGAGATCGTGCACGCGCTCGCCGACCAGGTGGCCGAACGGATCGGCGCCGACCCGCTGGGCGGGGACAACCTGCTCGACGAGGCCGACCGGGCCGAGATCCGCCGCGAGCTGCGCGAGGAACCGGAGATCCAGGCCGCCCTCGACCGGCTGTGGCCGGTGCTCACCCCGCAGCGCCTGCTCGCCGACCTGTACGCCGACCCGGACCGGATCGCCGCCGCCGCGCCGATGCTCACCGACGACGAGCGGGCGCTGCTGCACCGCGAGCCGGGTGGGTGGACGCCGGCCGACGTGCCGCTGCTGGACGAGGCCGCCGAGCTGCTAGGCGAGGACGAGCGGGCCGCCGCCGCCCGCCGGGACCGGATCCGGACGATGGAACGGGAGTACGCCGAGGGCGTGCTGGAGATCGCCAGGGGTTCCCGCTCGATCGACGTCGAGGACGAGGCCGAGGGCGGTGAGATCCTCGGCGTGACCGACCTGATCGACGCGGACCGGCTGCTGGAACGGCAGGAGGAAGCCGACCGGCTGACCACCGCCCAGCGGGCCGCCGCCGACCGGACCTGGGCGTTCGGCCACGTGATAGTGGATGAGGCGCAGGAGCTGTCACCCATGGCGTGGCGGCTGCTGATGCGCCGCTGCCCGAGCCGGTCGATGACCATCGTCGGGGACGTCGCGCAGACCGGCGCGCTCAGCGGCACGCCCTCCTGGGCGGACGCCCTCGCCCCGTACGTGGCGCGGCGGTGGCGGCTTACCGAGTTGACTGTCAGCTACCGCACCCCGGCCGAGATCATGGCGGTCGCCGCCGACGTCCTCGCGGAGATCGACCCGGCGCTGCGTCCGCCGCGCTCGGTGCGGGAGAGCGGCGTACCCCCGTGGGACCGGACGGTGCCCGACGAGCGGTTGGCGGCGGAACTCGTCGCGGAGGCCACCCGGGAGGCGACAGCGCTGACCGAGGGTCGGCTCGGCGTGCTCGTGCCGGCCGGCCGGGTGGACGAGTTGGGCTCCGCGGTGACGGCCGCGCTGCCGGAGGCCGCCGTGGGTGAGCATCCGGAGCTGGAGAGCCGGGTGGTGGTGTTGACAGTCGCGCAGGCCAAGGGGTTGGAGTTCGACTCGGTACTGGTCGTCGACCCGGACCGGATGGTGGCCGAGTCGCCGCGCGGGCGCAGCGACCTGTACGTCGCGCTCACCCGCGCCACCCAACGCCTGGGCATCCTGCGCGCCGGCAGCTGACCGGTTGCCACGCCGCCCCCACCGGCTTGTCGCTCGGCGGGGGCGGCGCGGTCTGAGTCGCCTCGCAGGTCAGTCGCTGATGGACCGGTCTCTGGTGGTCTTGGCCGGTCCGGTCGCGGACGTGGACTGGTCGCTGGTGCCACCACTCATCGGCGTGCTCAGGCCGCCGGTGGTGGCGTCCCCGGTCGTCGTCGGGGCCACCGTGCCGCGGTGCCGCTCCGGCTGCCGGGCCACCCGGCGCACGCTCGCCGGACCGGCGGTGCCACCGGTGGTGGTCACCGCGCCCTGCCCACCGACGGGGCCGCCGTCGCGCAGCACCTGCGGATCGATCCGTTCGTGCGCCGGGTCGAGCGGGTCGTCGCGCTGGATCTGACTCTGCACATCGGTACGGGGAAGCGTGACCTCGTCGACGGCACCCTTGCCGTACACGCCTCCGGCGATCCGATCCTCGGCCTGGCGGGCGGCGTCCTGCCGCATGTCGTCCTCACGCACGATCATCACCTCGCAGAAGCTGTGGAACTGACTGCGTGCCCGGCCTCCGGCCAGCCAAACCCGCTGTGACCGGGAGGTCGTCCACGGTGGTTCACCCTCGCGCCGCCCACTGGCCGCCTGCCCGCCGCCCGAGATGTCCATGCTGTCCGGCGACCGGTGGGAGATGCCCACCGGCAGAGGGGATGACAGCGTGCGCACAGTACGCCGTACCGCCGTCGCGGCCCTGGTGGCCGCGACGGTGACGACCGGGTTCGCGGTTCCCGCCCAGGCGAAACCGCGACCGGACCGGACATTCGACGTGCAGGCCCACCGCGGCGGCCTCGGGTTGCGGGTGGAGAACACCCTCGCGTCCTTCGGCAACGCCCTCCAACTCGGGGTGACCACCCTCGAACTGGACGTGCAGATCACCGAGGACGGTCAGGCCGTCGTCACCCACGACCGGAAGATCAGTGGTGCCAAGTGCGTCGACACCGCCCCGGTGGCGCCCGGCGACCCGGAGTTCCCGTACGTCGGGAAGTACGTCAACACGCTCAGCGTGGCGCAGGTGCGCTCGCTCGACTGTGGCTCGAAGACGCTGCCGGACAAGCCCGGCCAGCTCGCCGTCCCGGGCGCCCGGATGCCGCTGCTGCGTGAGGTCTTCGCCCTGGTCAACCGTTACCGGGCGAAGGACGTGACGCTCAACGTCGAGACCAAGGTGGAGGCCGGCGCGCCGACCGAGACCGCGCCCCGCGACCAGTTCGTCCGGGTCACCGCGGCCGAGATCCGTGCCGCCGGGCTGCTCAAGCAGGTCACCATCCAGAGCCTCGACTGGGGCGCGCTGATGCGCATGCGCCAGGTCGAGCCGAAGCTGCCGCTTGTCGCCCTGACCAACTACGACTTCCTCCAGACCGGCAAGCCCGGTGCCTCGCCGTGGCTGGGCGGGCTGGACATCGACGACTTCGGTGGCGACCCGATCAGGGCGATCCGCAGCTTCGGCGCGAGCGCCTTCTCGCCCGTGCACGGCATGCCGCAGAACGGCACTGTCACCGACCCCGGCTACCAGCCGTACGTCACGAAGGAGATGGTCGCCCAGGCGCACCGCTACGGGATCAAGGTGATCCCGTGGACTGTCGACGACGTGCCGACAATGGCCAAGCTGATCGACGACGGCGTGGACGGCATGATCACCGACTACCCGGACCGGCTGCGCGCTCTGCTGGCGCAGCGCGGCTACCGGCTGCCGAAGGCGTACGCGGCGCCGTTCGACATCCAGGCGCACCGGGGCGGTCGGGCCACCCGGCCGGAGAACACCCTGCCGGCCTTCGCGAACGCGTTGTCCAACCGGGCCATCTCCACCCTGGAACTGGACACCGGCGTGACCGCCGACGGCAAACTCGTGGTGCTGCACGACAGCACCGTCAACGGGTCGCACTGCGTCGACACCGCCCCGGTGCGTCCCGGCGACCGGAAGTTCCCGTACGTGGGCAAGCCGGTGCACGAGCTGACCCTGGCACAGCTCAAGACCGTCGACTGCGGCACGAAGACGCTGCCCGAACTGCCCGCGCAGGTGCCCGCGCCGGGTGCCCGGATCCCGACCCTGGACGAGGTATTCGCCCTGGTGAAGGCGAGTGGCCGCGGTGACATCGGGATGAACATCGAGACGAAGATCAGCCCGGTGGTGAACGACACCGAGCCGTACCGCAGCTTCACCCGCACGCTCGTCGACGCGATCCAGCGGGCCGGCTTCACCAACCGGGCCACCATCCAGTCGTTCGACTGGCGCACCATCACCTACGCCCGGCAACTCGACCGCCACATCGGCACTGTCGCGCTGGTCTGGCAGTACGGCCCGGCCGAGTGCGCCACCCTTGCCGACGAGTGCTCGCTGGAGGCGGTCTACGGCAACCCGTCGGTGCAGAGCCCGTGGACCGGTGGGCTGGACTGGTGGAAGTACCAGGACCTGGGCAAGCTGACCCGGGCCGCGGGCGCTGGCACGGTGTCGGCCAACTGGCAGGTACACGACCCGAAGCAGGGCACTGTCACCTCGGCCGACTGGTACCTGCGGGAGAACCCGGCATACTTCCACGGACCGGACGTCCGGACCCTGCAGACGCGGGACAACCTGAAGGTGATCCCGTACACCGTCGATGACGCGACGGTCATGCAGCGGGTCATCGACCTCGGTGTCGACGGCATCATCACCGACGACCCGGACCTGTTGGTGAGCGTGGCCATGCGCAACGGCCTGCGCTGACGCGCTGGCCCAACCGATCGCCGGCCGGATTTTCCGGCCGGCGATCGGTGTTACCTGCTCGCGGGCCTCGGGTAGTCGGGGGTCGTCCCCGCCGTGAACGCGAAACCGTGCCGTGGCCGAAACGCGGTAGCGGGGCTAGGGGGCTCAGGTACGACTCATCGCATCCTGAGGAGGACCAGATGAGCACGCAGGCTGCTTCCACCCGGCCGATGAATCGGCCCATGAACGACCCGCAGAACCCGGCGTCGATGCAGAACACGTCGACCCAGCAGATGCCGGTCATGCACGACGGACGTCGCAACGACATGCAGGCACCCGGTACGGAGACCAAGCAGGCTTTCAAGACCACCGAGTTCTGGATCTACCTGATCGCGGTGGCCGCCGTACTGGGCGCGTCGCAGGTCGTCGGTAAGAACTCCGCCGGAGTGGACATCTTCCGGGCCGACAACGCCTGGTTCCTGATCACCCTGCTGACGCTTGGCTACCTCGGTAGCCGTGGCCTCTCGAAGGCCGGCAGCAACTGGCGCAGCAGCGAGGAGCGCAAGGCCCGGCACTGACCGGTTCACAGTGCACGGTGGCCTCCGGGAGAACCTCCCGGAGGCCACCGCCGTGTGTGCGACGACTATTCGTCGCCGCCGAAGTCACCGCCGAAGTCGCCCTCGAACGCGTCCTCGATCATCTCGCCGGCGATCATGCCGCCGGCGACGCCGAGGGCCGCCCCGGCCACCATGCCGCCCATGCCCATGCCACCCCGGCCATGACCGTGACCGTGGCTCGGGCCGTACTGCGAACGCAGACTGCCGTAGCGGGACGTGGTCTCGCGCAGCCAGCCGTCGACGACCTGCGCCCAGTCGACGCGGTCGACGTCGGTGTGCGACACCTGGTAGCGACCGAACGCGTCGTGCCCGGAGCTGAGGAAGCCGCCGCGCTTGTCGCACTCCAGGATGACCTCGACGCCGCGCTGGCTGGTCACGAAGGTCAGCTCGACCTCCCGGATGGTGCTCGCGTACTGCGGAGCGGCGAAGAACTCGATCTCCTGGTAGAACGGCAGCGTCTGCTGGACGCCCCGGATGTGACCGCGCTCCAGGTCGGCGTGCTTGAACCGGAAGCCGAGCCGCTGGAACGCCTCCAGGATCCGCTCGTGCACCGGCAGCGGGTGCACCGCCACCTGGTCCAGGTCGCTCTTGTCGACCGCGCGGGCGATCGCCAGCTCGGTGCGCAGGCCCATCGTCATGCCGTGCAGGCGCTGGCCGTACACGTCGGTGATCGGGGTCTCCCACGGCACCGGCAGCTGGAACGGGATCGAGAGCTGCTGCTTGGGGGCGAGCTGCAACGCTCCGCTGACCGCCATCCGGTGAAACTCCAGGGTGCCGGAGTATTCGGCGTCGTGCCCCTCGACCTCCACCCGGGTCACCAGACCGATCACCACCTGCTCGATGGCTGCCTCAGCGTCGCCACCGACGAGGTTGACCTGCCCGTCGAGGGTCAGGCCGGGCCGGGTGTTGGGATTGGTCAGCACAGTGTCCACACTGGGACCGCCCACACCGAACGCGCTCAACATCTTCTTGAAGACCATCGGAACTCCTGTGCGACGCCGACCGCTCCAGGCTGGAGTCGGACGTTGACTCGACCGGCACCCTATCCAGCACCCCTGTGAGGTGGCTGTGAAGCGCCGGCCGGCTGCCGTGTTCGTCGGCGCCACTCGGTCGACTCAGGTTTCTGAGCGACCGGGACACCCCGGTCTCCATGAAGGCGAGTCGATCAGGGTTGGATGCAGACGAATGCGCCGTCCTTCACCCCGGCGACGAACGCTGTCCACCCGTGGACGCTGTAGACGAGGGCGGCCGCCGCGCGATCCTTGCTGTCGCGTACCGCCACCCGACCAGACCCATCCAAGACCGGCCCTGCCTCGACACAGCTTCCGCCGTTACTGTTGCTTCGCGTGCTGATATGCCAGGCCACCGCCGGCAAGGCCTCGCTCATGGCAGTTCCTCCGTGATCTTGGCGATCAGCCTGGTTGTCTCGCGCTGGTCAAGCGCAACATCCCGGAGCCGATGGTACGCAAGGGCGTAGCGTTTTGACTTCGGAGATTCCATGAAGCGGCGCCCGCCCAGAGTCTCGGCATAGGCGACCTCCGGGTAGGGCTTGGGCATCCGGAAGAGAACGAACGAGCCATCCAAACCGGCGTGCAAACCGACCTGTGATGGCAACACGCGGACGTCGATGTTGGGTCGTTGGATCAGGCAGCCCAGGTGTTGAAGTTGTGCGCGCATCACGGCAGGGCGACCCACGGGTCGACGAAGAACGTTTTCGTCGATGATCGCGGCAACACGGACGACAGGTTCCCGAGTCAGCACGCGTTGGCGATCAAGCCTCAGCTGCAGCCACTTGGCTACCGAGAAATCCGTCGCCTGCTCGCCCTCAGCGTTGCGGATCACTGCCTCCGCATAGCCAGGCGTCTGCAACAGGCCAGGCATCAGAACGGCATCCCAGGAAGAGATCTGCTCCGCTCTCGTCTCCAGCCAGGGGAAGTCGATGAAGGAGGCGTCCACCAACTCGTCATAGTCGTCGTCCCATCGGTCGGTCCGCCAGGCATCCTCGGCGAGCTGGATGAAGCGGTTCCGCTCACGCCCGTCGTACTCGCCGTAAAGATCGAGGAGAGCCACCACGACTCCACGACGAAACGGCCACTCGGCGCGCTCCCACCGAGCGATGGACGAGAAGTCGCGCTCCAAGAACTCCCCTGCCTGCTTGAGCGTGATGCCGCGTCGCTCTCGCAGCTGTCGCATCTGCTGACCGAGCCACTGGGCGCGCAGTGTCTGAACGATCGCCTCACGTCTGGCGGGCATAGTTTCCCTCTCCTCGCGAACCCTCATGACGAACTTGTTGGTGTCGTTGCACCAATACCGAAGCCACTGGAAACGTGGCCTTCGGGTGAGGGTGATCGCCGGCCCCCGGGGAAGCCCGGTGCTAACACGGCAACCGCGGCTGCGCCAACAGCCGAGAAGGTGACGAGAGACGGCTTCGCGAGTGGCAGTCGCATACCGGCTCTCGTCGGGTCTCAACTAGAGCGTCGGGAGGTGCGAGTCCCGGCTCCGAACCGACTTGAAGAAATACCTACCACGTAGAGGGGTGCGCTCGCGACCCTGACTCACCCATCGACCGACGACGAGAGGTGACAGATGAATAGAGGCACGCTGTACGACGGCAGCCGGCTGCATCCGCGGCACGTCCGCGACCGTCAGTTCGCCACCGTCGGCTTCGGCCGGCGGGGCCTCGACCCCAGAGAGGTACGGCGGTTCCTGCACCGGGTCGCGCTCGACCTGACCGTGCTGCACCAGGACCTGGCGGTGCTCAGTGCGGAGAACGCCCGGGTGAAGCGGGCACTGCGTGCCTGGCACAGCGCCGGGTCCGAGAGGCGTCAGCCATGATCCCGTCGGGCCAGATCTTCGTGCCGCTGCCTCGGGCCGCCGTGTTGGCGTGCACCGAGTCGACTGAACCGCCGCCCCGACACGTGATCCACCTGCCGGTGGCGGTGCCCGACCTGGCCGGGGCGTTGGACATGGCCCGTAGCCTCGCCCGGTCGTTCGCCTCGACGCCACGGATCGACGTCGCCGGCATCACCGTCTCGGCCGAGGACGCGCAGCACGTACGACATTGGGTCTTCTGCGACCGCATAATGCCCGATCGCCGCCGGTGTGTGCGGCAGGCCGACCACGACGCGCCCTGCCGACCCGCCGACGATCCCTAGCCCGACAGGCGCCGGCCCAAGATCCGCGCAACTTCGGTGAAGATGCTGTCTCCGCGGCGTTTGAGGGGCCACTTTCCCTGTTCTTGCTCGGATCTTGACCAGGGCGGCGCGAGGAATCGCCGCTCAAGCCTCGACGATCACCAACTCGCCGACCTGCTCGCCGATCGTGGTACGCGCCTCGGCCGGCAGCCCGGCGTCGGTGATCAGCACGTCGGCGGCCTCCAACGGGGCGATGGTGGCGATGCCGATGGTCTCCCACTTGGTGTGGTCGGCCAGCACCACGAACCGGCGGGCGGCGCCGATCAGGCACCTGTTGACCCCGGCCTCCAGCAGGTTGGGCGTGGTGAATCCGGTGCGCGGGCTGAGCCCGTGCACGCCGAGGAACAACAGGTCGACGTTGAGCGCGCTGATCGCCGCCTCGGCCACCGGCCCGGTCAACGCGTCCGACGGGGTGCGGATGCCGCCGGTCAGCACGACCGTCTGGTCGGCGCGCGGGTCCTGGTAGAGCGCGTCGGCCACCGGGATCGAGTTGGTGACCACTGTCAGCCCCCGAACGTCGGAGAGCAGCGTGGCAAGCGCGGCGGTGGTGGTGCCGGCGGAGAGCGCGATCGCCATCCCCGGCTCCACCATCGTGGCCGCCCGCTCGGCGATGGCGCGCTTCTCCGCCTGTTGGCGGATCGACTTCGCGGCGAAGCCGGGCTCCTCGGCCGAACCCGGCCCGGCGAGTGTCGCGCCGCCGTGCACCTTGTCCACCAGGCCGCGCTCGGCCAGCACCTCCAGGTCGCGGCGGATCGTCATGTCGGACACGCCGAACCGGCTGACCAGGTGACTCACCCGTACACCGCCACGTTGGCGGATCAGGTCGAGGATGGCGGTCTGCCGCTGTTGGGCGAGCATCTGGGGATTCTCCTTCGTACCGTGGCCGTCGCCGAGGTCAGGCCGGATGATCGGTCCGATCCTCGCGGACGACCGCCACCGCACCGGCCGGCAGCGTCAGCTCACCGGAGCACCGTGCGCCGGTCAACAGCTCGGTGCCGGTCACCGGGAGCCTGGCCTCCGCCTCGGTGTGGTTGATGACGAACAGCCAGCTCTGGTCGCCGTCGCGCCGGCGTACCACCTCCACGCCGGACGGCGCTGGCGCCGCCGGGCGCACGCCGGCCTCGCCGACGAGCCGGGCGACCAGCCGGTCGGTGGCCGCCTCGTCCAACCGGGTGCCGACATACCAGGCGGCACCGTCGCCGACCCGGTGTCGGGTCAGCGCCGGCACGCCCGGCAAGGGCCCGTCGGTGTACGACGCGAGCACCTCCGCTCCGTCCGGGTGCAGCCACTCGGTCCACACGTCGGCGGTGCTGCCGTCGTCGAGGCGGACCTGCTCGCCCTCGCGCAGCGGGAAGAACTCCTCGGTCCGTACACCGAGCAGTTCGCGGAACGCGCCGGGGTAGCCGCCGAGGCGGATGTGGTCGTTCTCGTCGACGATGCCGCTGAAGTAGGTGACCGCCGCCGTCCCGCCGCCCTCGACGTAGCGGTGCAGTGCCGCGACGTCGGCGTCCCGGACCAGGTAGAGGGTTGGCGCCAGGACCAACCGGTAGCCGCTGAGATCTGCCGACGGGTGGACGACGTCGGCGGTCACGCCGGCCCGCCACAGTGCGCCGTACAGGGCGTTCAGCCGGTCGGCGTACCGCACGTCGACGCTGGGGTGTGAATCCAACTCGACACCCCACCACGCCTCCCAGTCGAACAGGATCGCCACGTCGGCGTCCACGCGACTGCCGCGTACCTCGGCGAGCGCCTTGAGGTCGGCACCGAGTTGGCACACCTCGCGGAACACCTTGGTGTCCGGCCCGGCGTGCGGCACCAGCGCGGAGTGGAACTTCTCCGCACCGGACCGGGACGCGCGCCACTGGAAGAACAGCACGCCGTCGGCGCCCCGGGCGACGTGCGCCAGACTGTTGCGGCGCAGCTGACCGGGCAGCTTGGCCACGTTGCGCGGCTGCCATTGGACGGCGCTTGTGGAGTGCTCCATCAGCAGCCACGGATCGCCGCCGGCGACGCCCCGGGTGTGGTCGGCGGCGAGCGCCAACCCGAGGTGCGCCTGCGGGTCGGCGGCGGTCAGGTAGTGGTCGTTGGACACCAGGTCCACGTCGTCGGCCCAGGACTGGTAGTCCATGTGCTTGACGCCCATGCCGATCATGAAGTTGGTGGTGATCGGCTGACGGACCAGCGTCCTCAGCACCTCGCGTTCCGCGCGCAGTTGGGCGCGCAGCTCGTCGGAGGAGAAGCGCAGGAAGTCCAACTGCTGCGTGGGGTTGGCGAAGGCCGGCGCGGTGCGCGGCGGGTTGATCTCGGCCCAGTCGCCGTAGTGCTGACTCCAGAACGCGGTGCCCCAGGCGTCGTTGAGCCCGTCCAGGTCGCCGTAGCGCTCCCGCAGCCAGCCGCGGAACGCCTCGGCGCTGACGTCGCAGTAGCAGTGCGCGTTGTGGCAGCCCAACTCGTTGGAGATGTGCCACATCACCACGGCGGGATGCTCGGCGTACCGGCCGGCGACCGCCCGTACCACCTCCAGCGACCGTTCCCGGAAGATGGGCGAGCTGGGGCAGTACGCCTGTCGGCCGCCCGGCCAGAGGATCGTGCCGTCGGCCCGGCGGGGCAACGTCTCCGGGTGCGCCCTCGCCAGCCACGGCGGCGGGCTGGCGGTGGCGGTGGCCAGGTCGACCTGGATCCCGCCACTGTGCAGGAGGTCCAGCACCCGGTCCAGCCAACCGAACTCGAACCGGCCCGGGGTGGGCTCCAGCAGCGCCCAGGAGAAGATGCCGACCGAGACCAGGTTGACCCCGGCTCGGCGCATCAACTCGACGTCCTCGGACCAGGTCTGCTCGGGCCACTGCTCGGGGTTGTAGTCGCCGCCGAAATAGATGCCGTTTCCGTGCCATTGCCGCATGAGAGCTGAGGGTGCACCTCGCACGGCGCGGAAGTCAACAGGTTCCAACATTGATCCGCTTTCCAACGTTTACCGCGTTACCGCTGTATCACAACTGGGTTATCGAAGGTGATCTGACCTCTTGACAGCGCCTGACCGAGGGGTAACTTGAGGCCCCAATGGCCGTTCGTGTTGACCAATGTGGATTCTCGGTGGATCCCGATGGTTGATCACGTCGCCGGACTTCTTACCCCACCTCTGACGGCCCTTCGCGTAGCACCTCTTCATCCGCAGGAGGCACAGATGTCCCGTCCCCGATCCCAAGCCGAGTACCTGGCTCGGCTCGTACCGCCCTCCGTCGCCGGCATCAACCGACGCTCGCTGTTGGCTGGCGCGGCTGGCACGGGCGCGCTGCTCGGCACCGGCCTCCTCGCCGGCTGCGGCGACGACTCCGACTCCGGCGGGTCCAGCAAGGACGTGTCGCTCGGCTCGAACCAGTCCGACCCGAAGCCGAAGGAGGTCCTGGTCAAGGTCACCGACGGGTTCAAGACCGCGTCCGGCGTCCAGGTCGCGGTGAACACCGTCGACCACAACACGTTCCAGGAGAACATCAACAACTACCTACAGGGCAAGCCGGACGACGTCTTCACCTGGTTCGCCGGCTACCGGATGCGCTTCTTCGCCCAGAAGGGCCTGGCCGGCGACGTCAGCGACGTCTGGGGCAAGATCTCCGGCTACTCCGACGCCTTCAAGAAGGCGTCCACCGGCGACGACGGCAAGCAGTACTTCGTGCCCGCGTCCTACTACCCCTGGGCGGTGTTCTACCGCAAGTCGGTCTGGCAGCAGCACGGCTACCAGGTGCCCACCACCCTGGACCAGTTCACCGCGCTCGGCGAGCAGATGAAGAAGGACGGGCTCACCCCCATCGCCTTCGCCGACAAGGACGGCTGGCCCGCGATGGGCACCTTCGACATCCTCAACCTGCGGATCAACGGCTACCAGTTCCACGTCGACCTGATGGCCGGCAAGGAGGCCTGGACCTCTGACAAGGTCAAGAAGGTGTTCGACACCTGGGCCGGCCTGCTCCCCCTGCACCAGCCGGACAGCCTCGGCCGCACCTGGCAGGAGGCCGCACAGTCGTTGCAGCAGAAGAAGAGCGGCATGTACCTGCTCGGCCTCTTCGTCGGCCAGCAGTTCACCAACGAGGAGCAGAGCGACCTCGACTTCTTCACCTTCCCCGAGATCGACCCGTCGATCGGCGCCAAGGCCCTCGACGCGCCGATCGACGGCTACATGATGGCCCGCAAGCCCAAGAACGAGGACAACGCCCGCAAGCTGATGGAGTATTTCGGCGGCAAGACCGCCGGAGACATCACGGTCAAGAGCGACCCGACCACCCTGGTGGCCAACACCAGCGCGGACACCAGCGGCTACACGGCGTTGCAGAAGAAAGCCGCCGAGCTGGTCGGATCAGCCACCGAAATCGCGCAGTTCCTCGACCGGGACACCCGACCGGACTTCGCCTCCACCGTGATGATCCCGGCGATCCAGCAGTTCATCAAGAACCCCAAGGACATTGGCGGGCTCACCTCGTCCATCGAGAACCAGAAAAAGTCGATCTTCACTGACTGACGGCGGAAGGGGAAGGACATCGTGTCCGACCTGCCCCTGATCCAAGCGGATCACGCCGTGCCGCCGCCGGCGGCGACCACCTCCACTGGTGGTCGTCGCCGGCGGCTACGGCTCCTGTCCCGCACCGACCGCGTGGTCATCACGCTGATGGTGCTCGTCCCGCTGCTGCTCGTCACCGGCTTCGTCTGGTTGCCGGCCGCGGCGACCGTGCTGCTGTCCGGCACCGACTGGGACGGCATCGGCCCACTCAACGAGATCGAGTTCGTCGGCGCGCGCAACTACAGCGACGTGGTGAACATCTACCCGCCGTTCGTGCCGGCGATCCAGCACAACCTGCTCTGGCTGGCCGCCCTGTTCGTGGTCGCCACCCCGTTCGGCATGTTCCTGGCCGTCCTGCTGGACAAGGAACTGCGCGGCAGCCGCTTCTACCAGACCGCGCTCTACCTGCCGGTGGTGCTCTCGCTGGCGCTCATCGGCTTCGTCTGGCAGTTGCTCTACTCCCGCGACCAGGGCCTGATCAACGCGGTGTTCGGCAGCAGCATCGACTGGTACGGCGACTCGAGCGTCAACATCTGGGCGGTGATGATCGCCTCCGGGTGGCGGCACGTCGGGTACATCATGCTGCTCTACCTGGCCGGTCTGAAGGGCGTCGACCCCTCGCTGCGGGAGGCCGCGGCGGTCGACGGCGCCTCGGAGAGCCGGACGTTCTTCCGGGTCGTGTTCCCGGTCATGCGGCCCATCAACATCATCGTGCTGGTGGTGACCGTGATCGAGTCGCTGCGCGCGTTCGACCTGGTCTGGGTCGTCAACAAGGGCCGCAACGGACTGGAGCTGATCTCCGCGCTGGTCACCCAGAACGTGGTGGGTGAGGCGAGCCGGATCGGCTTCGGCTCGGCACTGGCGACGATCATGCTGGTCGTCTCGCTGGTCTTCATCACCATCTACCTGGCGACCGTGCTGAGGGAGAACCGGGAATGAGCGTCGACACTCCGGTCCGCCGCCGCCGACTGACCCCGGCGCGGCTGCTGCTGCACGGCTTCCTCATCGTCGTCTCGCTGGCGTGGCTCTTTCCGATCGCCTGGGCGGTGCTGACCTCACTGCGCTCGTACGACTACACCGCCGCCAACGGTTACGTGTCGTTCGGCGGCTGGACCCTCGACAACTACGTCACGGCCTGGCGGACGGCGGAGTTCGGCAAGCACTTCCTCAACTCGGTGTACATCACAGTGCCGGCGGTGCTGCTCACCCTCTTCCTCGCCTCCTGCGTGGCGTTCGTCATCGCCCGGTTCAGCTGGAAGCTCAACGTCGTCCTGCTCGGGGTGTTCACCGCCGCCAACCTGCTGCCCCAGCAGGCGCTGCTCATCCCGCTGTTCCGGCTGTTCACCGAGGTGCCGCTGCCGGAGTTCATGAGCGACTCGGAGCTGCTCTACGACAGCTACTGGGGCCTGATCCTGATCAACGTCGCCTTCCAGTGTGGATTCTGCGTCTTCGTGCTCAGCAACTACATGAAGGCGCTGCCCCGCGACCTGTACGAGGCGGCGATGGTCGACGGAGCGAGCATCTGGCGGCAGTACTGGCAGGTCACCATGCCACTGTGCCGGCCGGCGCTGGCGGCGCTGGCGACGCTGGAGGTGACCTGGATCTACAACGAGTTCTTCTGGGCCACCGTCCTGATGCGCACCGGTGACAAGTTTCCCGTCACCAGCTCGCTGAACAACCTGCGCGGCGAGTTCTTCACTGACAACAACCTGGTCTCGGCGGGCAGCGTGCTCGTCGCGATCCCCACCCTGGTGATCTTCTTCATGCTCCAGCGGCACTTCGTTCGGGGCCTGACCTTGGGAGCTTCCAAAGGATGACCATCCTGCACCTGCGCCGCGCGCGGACCAGCCTGGTGCTCGACGCGCGCGGCCCGGGGCTGCCCCGGATCGTGCACTGGGGCGGCGACGTCGGCGACCTCGACGACGACGCCCTACGCCAGCTCGCCGAAGCGACGGTGCCGCCGGTGGTGCCGAGCAGCTTCGACGAGCCGCCCGCGCTGTCCCTACTGCCGGAGGCGAGCGCCGGCTGGGGCGGCCGACCGGGGCTGGCCGGGCACCGCGACGGACGAGACTGGTCCACCTCGTTCCACCTCGACGGGTTGGACCTGCGCGACATCGGCCCCGACCCGGGCCACCTGGCAACGGGCGGCGAGGTGGTGGGCGTACTCCCGGCCGACGGTGGGCACGGCGGGCCCGGCGCGGCGCTGCTGACCGTGCGGGCGTCGGACCGGGCCGCCGGTCTGGCCCTGACCAGCGAGATCACGATGGACCCGCACGGCCTGCTGACCGTCCGCCACCGGCTGCGCAACGACGGCGACACGGCGTACGAGCTGCGGGAGCTGACACCGGTGCTGCCGGTGCCGGCGGTCGCCACGGAGTTGCTCGACCTGACCGGCCGGTGGTGTCGGGAACGGTCCCCGCAGCGGCACCCGTGGCCGCACGGCGCCTGGGTCCGTGCGGGTCGGCACGGCCGGACCGGGCACGACGCCACGCTGCTGCTGGTGGCGGGCACTCCCGGGTTCGGCTTCGGCCACGGCGAGGTGTGGGCGGTGCACACCGCGTGGAGCGGCGACCACGTCACCGTCGCCGAGCGCCGGCCCACCGGCGAGTCGACACTCGGCGGCGGCGAGTTGCTGGCCCCCGGCGAGATCCGGCTCGGCCCCGGCGAGTCGTACGACACTCCCCTGCTCTACGCGGTCTGGTCCGACGTCGGGCTGGACGGGCTCAGCGACGTGCTGCACACGCACCTGCGGGCTCGACCCGGGCACCCGCGCTCCCCCCGACCGGTGACCCTCAACGTCTGGGAGGCGGTCTACTTCGACCACGACCTGGACCGGCTGCGGGCCCTCGCCGACCGGGCCGCGCAGATCGGCGTGGAGCGGTTCGTGCTCGACGACGGTTGGTTCCGCGGCCGGCGCGACGACACCGCCGGCCTCGGTGACTGGTACGTCGACGAGGGCGTCTGGCCCGACGGCCTGCAACCGCTTGTCGACCACGTGACCGGACGGGGCCTGGAGTTCGGCCTGTGGGTGGAGCCGGAGATGGTCAACCCCGACTCCGACCTGTTCCGCGCGCACCCGGACTGGCTGCTCGCCGTGCCGGGCCGGCTGCCGCCGGCGTGGCGCAACCAGCAGGTGCTCGACCTGGGCCGCCCGGAAACCTACGACTACCTGCTGGAACGCCTCGACGCGCTGCTCACCGACCATCCCGGCATCAGCTACCTCAAGTGGGACCAGAACCGGGACCTCACCGAGGCCGGGCACCACGGCCGCCCCGGCGTGCACGGGCAGACCCTGGCGGTCTACCGGCTGCTCGACGAGTTGCGCCGCCGGCATCCCGGCGTGGAGATCGAGAGCTGCTCGTCCGGCGGCGCCCGGGTGGACCTGGCCATCCTGGCCCGCACCGACCGGGTCTGGGCCAGCGACTGCAACGACGCCCTGGAGCGGCTCAGCATCCAGCGCTGGACCGGGTTGCTGCTGGCACCGGAGCTGGTCGGCACGCACATCGGCCCGCAGCGCTCGCACACCACCAACCGCGTACACGACCTGGGCTTCCGGGCGGCGACCGCGCTCTTCGGCCACCACGGCATCGAGTGGGACATCGCCTCGATCAGCGCCGCCGAGCAGACCGAGCTGGCCGCCTGGGTGGCTCTGCACAAGCGGCTGCGCCCGCTGCTGCACTCCGGCCGGGTGGTCCGGGTCGACCACCCGGACCCGGCCGTCTGGGCACACGGCGTCATCGACCACGACAGGACCCGTGCGGTGTACGCGGTGGCGCGACTGAGCACCTCGGTGACGCAGACTCCGGGCGCGGTCCGACTGCCCGGCCTGGACCCCGGGCGGCGTTACCTGGTGCGACAGGTGGCGGACGTACCGGCTCCGGCGACCATCCAGCGCTCCGCGCCGGCCTGGCTGGCGGGCGGCGTCACCCTCAGCGGGGCGGCGCTGGCCCGGGTGGGTGTGCAACTGCCGGCCCTGCATCCGGAGCAGAGCCTGGTGCTGGAGGTCTCCGACATTGGCTAGATAATTCTTCCGCCGGAGTGTCGAGAACGGCCTCGCCTGCTTCTACCTCAGGGTGAGAGCACCGAGGATGGTGCCCAGGCATGAGGAGCGAGACGATGAAGTACATGCTGCTGATGCAGTTCAGCGCCACCGGGACCGACTTCCCGAGCATCGACACCTGGACCCCGCAGGAGGTCCAGGCGCACATCGCGTTCATGGGCGAGGTCAACGACAAGCTCACCGCCGCCGGGGAGTGGGTCGACGCGCAGGGTCTCGGCGGCCCGCAGCAGGCCCGGATCGTCCGCGCCGGTGAGGGCGGAGCGCCGGTGGTCACCGAGGGGCCGTTCGCCGAGACGAAGGAGTTCCTCGCCGGCTTCTGGATCGTCGACTGCGACAGCCCGGAGCGGGCGGTGGAGCTGGCCGCGTACATCTCCACCGCACCCGGCCCCGGCGGCCGGCCGCTGAACATGCCGATCGAGGTGCACCCGGTGATGTCCGCCCCACCCCAGGAGCTGTGAGGGCTGATCACCGACCCCCGCATCGAGGACCTGCTGCGCGAGTTGGCGCCGCAGGTCCTCGGCGTGCTCGCCCGCCGTTTCGGTGACTTCGCCACCGCCGAGGACGCGGTGCAGGAGGCGCTGCTGGCCGCCGCCACCCAGTGGCCGGCCGAAGGGTTGCCGACAAACCCACGCGGCTGGCTGATCCAGGTCGGTTACCGCCGGATGATCGAGCTGATCCGCGGTGAGCAGGCCCGGCGGCGCCGGGAGGACCTGGTCGCCCGCCGCGATCCGGACGACCGGCAGTACGCACCGGCCGCGGACGAGGAGTTGACCGCCGAGCGGGACGACACCCTGGTCCTGCTGATGCTCTGCTGCCATCCGGCGCTCGCCCCGACGTCGGCCGTGGCGCTGACCCTGCGGGCCGTTGGCGGGCTGAGCACCGCCGAGATCGCCCGCGCGTTCCTGGTGCCCGAGGCGACAATGGCGCAGCGGATCAGCCGGGCCAAGCAGCGCATCCGGGCGTCCGGGCTGCCGTTCCGGATGCCCGACCCGGCGGAGCGGGCCGACCGGCTCGCCAGCGTGCGGCAGGTGCTCTACCTGGTCTTCACCGAGGGACACACAAGCACCACCGGCCCGGACCTGCGCCGGATCGACCTCGCGGTGGAGGCGATCCGGCTGACCCGCGCGTTGCACACGCTGCTGCCCGACGACAGCGAATCGACAGGGCTGCTGGCGTTGATGCTGCTCACCGAGGCGCGCGGCCCGGCGCGGACCGGGCCGTCCGGCGAGCTGATCTCACTTGCCGACCAGGACCGCAGCCGCTGGGACGCGACGGCGATCGCCGAGGGCATCGCCCTGGTCACCCAGGCTCTGCCGCGTGGGCCGGTAGGCCCGTACCAGGTGCAGGCCGCCATCGCCGCCCTGCACGACGAGGCGCCGAGCACCGAGCAGACCGACTGGCCACAGATCCTGGCGCTGTACGAGGTGCTGGAACGACTCGTCGGCACCCCGGTGGTGGCGCTCAACCGGGCCGTGGCAACCGCCATGGTGCACGGACCGGCGGCCGGCCTCGCCGCCCTCGCCGCGCTGACCGACGACCCCCGACTGGCCGGGCACCACCGGCTGCCCGCCGCCCGCGCCCACCTGCACGAGATGGCCGGCGACCGGGAGCAGGCGATCATCGACTACCGGACCGCCGCCGCACGCACGAGCAGCCTGCCCGAACAGCGCTACCTGACGATGCGGGCAGCCCGACTCGCCGCCCAGTCCGTTGATCCTCCGTGACCGGAAGAAATCAACTGCTCCCGCCGGGTACGACCCCGGCAGCTTCAGGCGCCACAGCTGGCAATCTTGGACACTTCCCGTTCCCGCGGCGGTCTCAGTCGGTGGTTGCAACGCCGAGGAGTTGGGCCATTCTTTCAGCTGGGGTGTCGATGTTGAGGGTCTTGCGGGGTCTTGCGTTG
>NZ_JBEXHQ010000064.1:0-33190 GCF_040607915.1 Micromonospora sp. NPDC005215
GCACCGCGAACCTCGTGCCGCCACGCAGAGCCATCGCTCAACCTCCAACTTGTTAACTTGTCTGCCAAGTTGTATTTATGACTGTGAGGTATACCGCTCATGAGCATGGACGCGAGGAGCCGGGCCAGGGCTAGAGCGTGAATCAAGGCCGGGGCACGAAGCCCGGGGGGTCAAGGAGCGAACACCGAGGCCAGGGCGGCGAACACCGGGGCCAGGCGCGAGGGCCGCAGCGTGACGGCCAGGCCCCTTGATCCCGTGCGCTCATCCAGACCATTCGCCCCGGTGGGGGATCAGTCGCTCGCCGCGCTCAGGACGAACGTCTCCAACAGCTCTCCGCCGTACCAGTCGGTGCGCTGACCCACGTGCGCCATGCCCAGCCGCCGAGCGACCGCCATCGACGGCTCGTTGCCCGGCGACACGACCGCGTAGATCTGCGGGGTGCCGGCAGCGAACTCCCGCGCCAGCAGCGCTCGGGCCGCCTCGGTGGCGTAGCCGTGACCCCACGAATCCGGGTGCAGGTGCCAGCCCGTCTCGATGTCCTCGGTGAGCTGCGTCTCCGGCGTTCCCGGCAGCGGCTTGAGCAACACCGTGCCCGCCACCAGGCCGGTCTCACGTACCTCGATCGCCCAGGTGCCGTACCGGCCGCCGTCGTCAGCATGCCGGTCTCGCCAGATCCGCAGCCGCTCGACGGCCTGGGCCGGGTCGGTCATCGGCAGGCCCGGCGACACCGCCAGCCAACGGGCGATCTCGGGACGGGAGTAGATGTCGTAGATCCGGGCCAGGTCGGCCGGATCGTCGGTCCAATCGCGCAGGATGAGACGTT
This sequence comes from Micromonospora sp. NPDC005215, assembly GCF_040607915.1. Classification (NCBI taxonomy): domain Bacteria; kingdom Bacillati; phylum Actinomycetota; class Actinomycetes; order Micromonosporales; family Micromonosporaceae; genus Micromonospora; species Micromonospora sp. NPDC005215. The sequence goes on from NZ_JBEXHQ010000064.1 coordinate 824, forward strand.
CGGTGGTGAGAACAGTCATGACAGGCGATCTTAAGGAGTGGCGGACCCGAGGAGCGGGAAAGGAATCACGATGGGCAGCGGTTGGCAGCGGGCGAAGCGGATCACCAGTGCCGCGTTCCGTCCGATGCGCGGACGGGACCTGTCGCTGCACGCCGCCGCGATCACCTTCTACGGCGCGATCGCGGTGGTGCCGGTCGCCCTGCTCGCGATCTGGCTCACCGCGCTGGTGGCCGGGGCCGACCGGGTGCGCCGGCTCACCTCGTACGCCGTGGACGCCCTGCCCACCGCGATCGGCGCACCACGGGCGGTGGACGCGCTTGTCGAGGCCGGGGTGGCGTTGACCCCACTGCTGGCACTGGCCTCGCTCCTGCCCGCATCGCTGTACGGCGAAGGTCTGCGCCGGGCGTTCGTCTCGGTTGCCGCACCCCGCTCCGACGAGCACCTGATCGGCTGGCGGGGCCGGCTACTGCTGCTGCCGCTGCTCGCGCCGGCCCCCGCCCTGCTGCTGTCGATCCTGCTGGCGCTGCCGCTCACCACCCGTCTCGTCCGCCAGGGCGGCTGGTTCGGTGTGCTCGGCGTGGTGCTGTCGTTCCTCGCGGTCTGGCTGGTGCTGACGCCCGTGCTGGTGTGGGTCTTCCGGGTGGTCGGGCCGGCCTCACCGGACTGGCTGTCCACCCTCGCGATCGGGTCGTTCACCGCGGCGAACCTCTCCGGTTTCCTGCACGGCTTCGTGCTCTTCGCCTCGCTCCCGCTGAACCTGGGCGTGCCGTTCGGCGGCTTCGACGAGATCGGCGCCGGCGTGGCCGTGCTCCTCTGGCTCTACCTGTTCCACGTGATCGTCCTGGCCGGCTACTCCGCCACCCTGGCCCTCTCCCGCTGGCGTACCTCCCGCACCCCCACCCCCACCCCCGAGGCCGGTTGATCAAGAGGTTTGCGTCACCAGAGGGCCGTCTGGTGACGCAAACCTCTTGATCACCGGGGCGGGGGTGGGCGGGGAGTGGGGGTGGGGGTTGGTGGGGCGGACTAGGGTGGGGCGGCATGAGCAGTGAGATTCCGGGTCGCGCCGATGTGGTGATCGTCGGCGCCGGGCACAACGGTCTGGTCTCCGCCGTGCTGTTGGCCCGCGCCGGGCTGGACGTCCTGGTGCTGGAGGCCGCCGACGTGCTCGGCGGCGCGACCCGCACCGAGAACCCGTTCCCGAAGGTGCCCGCGCTGCGGCACTCCACCGGTTCGTACCTGCTCGGGCTGATGCCGCCGGAGCTGCTCGCCACGCTCGACGTACGGATCCCGGTGCTGCGCCGCGACCCGCACTACTTCCTGCCCACGCCAGGTGGCCTCGGCTCGCCGTACCTGCTCTTCGGCAGTGACACCGCCGCCACCCGGGCGCAGCTCGCCGAATTCTTCTCCCCCGCCGACGTGGCCGCCGACGACGCCATGCAGGCCGAGTTGGCCGCGCTGCGCGAGGACCTCGCCCCGGCCTGGCTGGCGGAGCCGCTCAGCGTGCGGGAGACCGCCGAGCGGCACGTCCGGCCAGCGCTGCGGCAGGTCTTCGTCGACCTCGTGCAGGGGTCGGTCGCCGACTACCTGGCCCGGTTCGAGTTCCGCTCCGAGCTGCTGGTCAGCATGTACGCGGTCACCGACGGCCTGTCCGGGCTCAACGCCGGCCCGGACGACCCCGGCACCGGCCACAACTTCCTCGTCCACAACATGTGCAGATTGCCCGGCTCGGGCGGCACCTGGATGATCGCCGAGGGCGGGATGGGCACCGTCTCCCGCACGTTCGCCGACGCCGCCCGTGCCGCCGGGGCGACAATCCGGACCGGTACGCCGGTCAGCGCGGTGACAGTGGACGGTGGCGCGGCCAGCGGAGTGGTGCTGGCCGACGGTCGGCAGGTCGCCGCGCGGGTGGTCCTCGGCGCGTGTGACCCGTACCGGCTGATGGACCTGTTGCCCGACGGCGCGCTCCCGGCACCGCTCGGCGAACGGATGGCGGCGGTCCGCCGGCCCGGCACCACCCTGAAACTCAACCTGGCGCTCACCGGGCTGCCGCGGTTCTCCTGCCTGCCGGCCGGCGCGCCGAGCCCGTTCGGCTCGACCATCCACCTGCTGCCCGGCTCGGCATCGCTTGTCGGCGGGGACGACACGTCGCCGATGACAGCGCTGCGCGGCATGTGGGCGGACGTGCGGGCCGGTCGGCTACCGGCGGAGCCGACCATCGAGTGGTACCTGCACACCACAGTCGACCCGTCGCTCTCCGACCCCGCCGGGCACCACTCGTCGGCGCTCTTCGTCCAGTCGGTCCCCTACGAGCTGACCGGCACCACCTGGGACGCGGCGCTGCCCGGCTACGTCGACCGGCTCATCGGGATCGTCGAACGGTACGCCCCCGGCACCGGTGACCTGATCGCCGACGCGGTGCCGCTCCCCCCGCCCGGCATCGAGGCACACTTCGGCATCACCGGCGGGCACATCCACCACGTCGACAACACCGTCTCGTTCACCGACCGGATGCCCTACGCCACAGGCATCGACGGCGTGTACGCCGGCAGCGCCGGCTGCCACCCGGCGGGCAGCGTGATCGGCGCGGCCGGCCACAACGCCGCCCGCCGAATCCTGTCCGACCTAGGCCGCTGACCTGTCCTCGGTCCGGCCGGCCGACGGTCGGAGGTCGCCCGGGCCGCCGATCAGGTAGAAGCCGACCAGCAGGAGGTACGCGCAGAGGCTGAGGATGGGGTCGATGAAGACGACGGCGAAGGCGACCAGGTAGAGCAGGGGCTTGAGCAGCGCCCTCCGGGCGATCGCCCGAACCAACCGGGGATCCAGGTCGGGATGGAGCAGCCGTCGCCGATCGGCCCACCACCAGGTCAGATTGACGAAGACCGACTCACCGAGCACGGTGCCGACGTAGAGCGCGGCGGTCAGCCGCTGCTCGGTCACACCACCGCGCAGGTTGTCCGACAGCAGGTCGGCGGTGAACGGGATGGTGGCGATGAAGAGCAACACGAACAGGTTGAGGACCAGCAGCATCTGGTCGACCCGGGCAACGTACCGCCACAGGTTGTGGTGGGTGAGCCAGACCTGCCCGGCGATCGCGAAGGTGATGACGTACGCCAGGTAGGACGGCCAGGCGTGGGCCAGGGCGTTCGGAAGCTCTCGCCCGCTCTCCCGCGCCGGGCCGCTCTGCAGCAGCTCGACGGCCATCACCGTCAGCACGACCCCGAAGACCCCGTCGCTGAACGTCTCCACCCGGGCAGCGTCCCGGGCCTTCTCCCGGCCGCGCCCGTACCGGTACTCGCTCTCCCGCGCGTCCGCCCCCGCCACTACCCGCCCCCATGCCCGGTTGCTGCCGGTCTGCGGCTCTCACCACACCACTGCATCGTGGCGTACGCGGGGGCGGCGTGAACGCGGAACCGGTGCGGCCGGGCACGACGTCGCGCGCCCCGGCCACCCGGGTCAGATCACGGCCTCGCCGGCGGGGGCCGGGGTCTCCGCGTCCACCCGGTGGGCGCGGACCTTGTGACCGACGCTGGTCAGGCACCGGCCGGAGGGCAGGTCGAAGCGCCAGCCGTGCAACTGGCAGGTGAGCTGGTCACCCTCGACGATGCCGAACCGGGTCAGGTCCGCCTTCAGGTGCGGGCAGCGCCGCTGCACCACCCAGTCGCCCAGGGTGATGTCCTCGGCGTCGGTGCTGCGCTCGTGCTCGTCGTACCAGCCCTCGGCGTACTGGAGTCGCTCCTCGGAGAGGCACTTGAAGAACGCGTAGACGAACTCGTTGTACTGGCCGATCCGGGCCGCCGAGAACCGGCAGGACAGGAAGAGCGAGTTGACCCAGTCGACCTCGTCGATGAAGAGCAGGTGCTCGATCAGCGACCGCTCGGTACGGAACCGGTAGCGGACCTTCTCGTCGGCGTACGGCCGCACCTCTTTGCCCGGGAAGTCCACCACGATCGACTCGACGCTCTCGCCGTCGTAGCCGACCAGGTCGAAGCGAACCGGACCGCCCACACCCTTGGCCAGGTAGATCGACTCGTCGAGCAGCGGCTCGATCCGACGCTTCATTCCGCCCAGCACGTCCACCTCGGGGTGCCGCCAGGACGCCTTCTCCGCCTCGATGATCGGGCGCTTGCGCTCCCGCATCTCCTCCAGGTGGGCGACCTTGTTCGCGAAGAACTCCTCGACCGGCACCGGGTGGGTGGTGCTCGCGCCCTCGGTGGTGACCTCGGCGACGCTGCCCGGCAGCAGCACGATGCCGTTGGTGCCGCTGACCTTGGCGTACTCCGACAGGAACACGGACTGGTCGGGGAAGATGTTGCCCTCGTCGCCGTGGATGTCGTTGAACTGCCACAGCGCGTCGTCCAGGAAACACGGCGGGCCGGCGATCGGGAAGACGTGATCGGCCTTCAGGTCGTCGATGTAACGCCAGGTCCGGTCGAACTGCCGGTCGCGCTTCTGCTTGCCGAACGCGGTCTTCGCCGCCTGCGGCAACTCGTAGACCATCGGGTACCAGATCGCCCCGGAGAACTGGAGCAGGTGCGCGTGCACATGCCCCAACTCGGCGAAGACGGTCAGGTCCGTCGGGCGGGCGTCGTTCTGGTTGAGCAGCCGCACCCCGTCGTACTCGACCCAGAGCGAGGAGTCGCCGATCGGCCCGTCGGTCGGGCTGGTCAACGCCTGAATCATGATCTTCAGACCGCCGGGCAGCTCCACCACCTGCTCGTTGGGGGTCTTCAGGAACTTCGTGAAGCCCAGCGCCCGGAACTCGTCCTCCATCTCCGAGGTGGGGAACTCGGGGAGCAGGACGGTGGCGTCCTTCGAGACGAAATCGCGCAGGTGCTTCGCGTCGAAGTGGTCCCGGTGCAGGTGGGAGACGTACAGATAGTCGACCTGGCCCAGGCTGTCCCAGTCGAGCAGGGAATTGTCCGGGAATGGGAACCACGACGCGAAGTAGGCCGGGTTGACCCACGGGTCGCACAGGATGCTGCCCGCAGCCGTGTCGATCCGCATGCTGGCGTGCCCGGTTCCGGTCACTCGCACCGCACAGTCCCCCTCAAACAGACAATCAGGTGTACGCCAAACGCTACCGGAGCCAGTCTGACCGCCGCCCCGCGACGCCGGTAGTGCCGTTCGACCCAGCTGGGAATGGGCTCGGACGGCCTGCCGTCCCCCTCTTCAAGTCGGACCCTGCGCCGGGGCCGGCACGAGGCGTGCCAGACTAACCAAAGATCCGATCGCGAGGGAAGGACCGACAGTGGCAGGAAGCGAGCCGGTAACGTCGCCAGATCAGCGCAAGCCCGGGCACCGCAAGGCCGGGCAGATCGGTGCGGTGCTCTCCGCACTGGCGCTGCTGGCGATGATCTGCGGCAACCACGAGGGCAAGGTCGAGGACATCTGGCTGGTCGGCCTGGCCGCGCTGCTGCTGATCATCGTGATCGGCGACGTCGTGCTGCGGCGCAACGGTCTGCGCTCCTGACCCGACCCGCACCGGACGACAACGCCGAGGGCCCGCCCCCACCCGGGGGACGGGCCCTCGTCCGTACGTGTCGGGGTCAGCGCCCGAAGAGGATGTCCTGCACGTCCTTGAGCGCGGCGTCGACCTCAGCCTCGAAGTAGCCACCGGGCACCAGGCCGAACCGGAGCGTGTCCAGGTCCTTCGGGTCGACCGGCATCGGGTTGCGGCGCTGCATGCCGCCGAGCAGGGTGTCGAAGAACCGGTCCACCTGGTCGGGGTCGTACCCGCTGCCGAACCGGCGAACCTGGAAGCTCCGGCGGATCTGGTCGACCCGGTAGAGATCGCTGCCGGGCGGGCCAGCCATCGGGGGGCCACCCATCGGCGGACCACCCATCGGCGGACCGGCAACGGCGGGCGGACCGGCCATCGGCGGCCCACCGATACCCGGCTGCGGCAGCGGGGGCGGACCGGCGGGGCCCCGGCGCATGTCGCGCAGGTCCCGCTCCGGCATCCGGATCTCGGCGGTCATGTCGGTGCGGCCGTGCCGCCCGGCCTCGAAGCCGTCGAAGCGCGGCTCCTCCGGGGGATAGCCGCCGGGCGCACGCTGGTCGTCCGGGCCGTACCCGCCGGGAGAGCGGTGATCGTCCTGGCCGTACCCGCCGGGAGAGCGCTGGTCGTCCGGGCCGTACCCGCCGGGCGCACGCTGGTCGTCCGGACCGTAACCGCCGGGCGCACGTTGGTCGTCCGGGCCGTAACCGCCGGGCGCACGTTGGTCGTCCGGGCCGTAACCGCTGGGGCCGGCGGGCAGGCTGCGCGGCGGAACACCGTGGCCCGCCATCGGGCCGGGGCCCATCGGGCCGCCGGGGCCCATCGGGCCGGGGCCGGCCGGGCCTCGCGGCGCGTCGTAGCCACCCCGGGGGGCGTCGTACCCGCCGGTGAAGGCACCGGTCGGCTCGTCGTAGCGGCCGTAGCGGTCGGCGGGCGGACCGGCCTGCGCGGGCATCGGCCGGGGCGGCATTGGCTGCGGGATCATGCCCCGGTCATCGCGCATCGGTGGCCCCATGCGATCCGGTGGACCCATCCGGTCACCCATTCGGGGGTCGCCACCGCGACCGGCGGCGGTGCGCTCCTCGAGCTCGGCCAACTGCCGCTCGACCCGGTCCAGGTGCAGGTCGACCTGCCACTCGTCGTAGCCGTTGAAGCGGACCCGGAAGACGACGTCGTGGACCTCCTGGGAGGCCACCGGCGCGCCGACCTGCCGGCCGTCGAGCGTCGCCTCGACCCGGTCGAGGAAGGCATCCACCTCGTCGACCTTGTATCCCCGGCGGAGCGCCTTGCGCCGGAAACGCTGACCCTGACTCGCCACTATGTCTCCTGGTCTCGTTCGCCACGCCCGGTCACGCCGGTGCCTCTCCGGCGCGGTCGGTGAAGGTGTCGTTGTCCTCGGCGGCGGCGAGTTGACCACACGCGCCGTCGATCTCGCGACCTCGGGTGTCCCGTACGGTGGTGGACACCCCGGCGTCGCGCAACCGACGGACGAACTCCCGCTCAACCGGCTTCGGGCTCGCGTCCCAGCGGCTGCCCGGCGTCGGATTGAGTGGGATGAGGTTCACGTGGGCCAATTTGCCGGCCAGCAGCCGCCCGAGCAGGTCGGCTCGCCACGGCTGGTCGTTCACGTCCTTGATCATCGCGTACTCGATCGACACGCGACGGCCCGTCCGGGCGGCGTAGTCCCACGCTGCGTCCAGCACCTCAGCTACCTTCCAGCGCTGGTTTACCGGCACGAGTTCGTCGCGCAGATCATCATCGGGGGCGTGCAACGACAGCGCAAGGGTCACTGAGAGGTCTTCGCTGGCCAGTCGGCGGATGGCCGGAACCAGGCCGACCGTGGAAACGGTGATGTGCCGCTGGGACAGGCCGAGCCCCTCCGGAGCTGGGCTGACCAGGCGGCGGATGGCCGCGACGACCCGGTTGTAGTTGGCCAGCGGCTCGCCCATGCCCATGAACACGACGTGTGACAACCGCGGCGGGGAGCCGGCCACGGCGCCGGAGGCCGCCACGCCGGCCAGATACACCGCCTGGTCGACGATCTCGGCGGTGGACAGATTGCGGGTCAGCCCTGCCTGGCCGGTCGCGCAGAACGGGCACGCCATGCCACAGCCCGCCTGGCTGGAGATGCAGACCGTCACCCGGTCCGGATAGCCCATCAGCACGCTCTCCACCAGCGCGCCGTCGTGCAGCTTCCAGAGCGCCTTGCGGGTCGCGCCGTCGTCGCAGGCCAGCTCGCGCACCGGATTGAGCAGCGTGGGCAGCAACTGCTCGGACAGCCGTTGCCGGGTCGCCGCGGGCAGGTCGGTCATGGCCTGCGGGTCGCGGACCAGCCGCCCGAAATAGTGGTTCGACACCTGCTTGGCGCGGAACGCCGGCTCACCCAACTCGGTCACCAGCGCCTGGCGGCCGGCCAGGTCCAGATCGGCGAGGTGTCGTGGCGGCATGGAGGCCCGGCGCGCGGCGGGGGCATCCGAGAGGACGGGGATCAACGGCAGGCTCGTCATGGCTGGTCCAGTGTGTCACGCCCTCGGCGGCAGCCGCCGGTCCGGAGGTGTCGAACGGGCCGCGACCGCCGGAGCCGGAAGACCAGGACGCCGTGATTCATACCTCAGTTCACCATCGGCACGAAGATCGCCAGCAGCAGGTAGGCGGTCGGCACCGCGAACAGGATCGAGTCCAGTCGGTCCATCAGGCCGCCGTGGCCGGGCAGCAGGTTGCTCATGTCCTTGACACCGAGATCCCGCTTGATCATCGACTCGGCCAGGTCGCCGAGGACCGCCGCGCCGGAGACGGCCACCCCGAACAGGGCACCCCACCAGGGCTCCAGCTCGAACATCAACCACAGCAGCAACGCGCTACCCAGGGCCGCGGCGGTGACCGAACCGGCGAAACCCTCCCAGGACTTCTTCGGGCTGATCGCCGGCGCCATCGGATGACGACCGAACGAGACGCCGGCCGCGTACCCGCCGGTGTCGGAGAGGACCACAGCGATCAGGGTGGCCAGGATCCGCATCCAACCGTCGACGGGGGCCGCCGCGAGCAGCGCCGCGAAACCGGCGAGGAACGGCACGTAGACGGCGATCAGGGTGGCCGCTGTGACATCCCGCTGGAAGCCGGCCGGACCGTCACCCAACCGCCAGATCATGGTGCCGAGCACTGTGACCAGCAGCCCCAGACTGAGCGCGTCCGGGCCGGCGAACCAGGCCAGACCCACTGTCAACACTCCACCGGCGATCAACGGCACCAACGGCGGGTGCGCGCCGCTGCGGCGGACGGCCCGCGCCATCTCCCAGCTGCCGACGGCGACGGCGGCGGCGATCACCGGCAGGAACGCCAACGGGTAGAAGATCAGCGGCACCACGATCAGCGCACCGAGGCCGAGCCCCACGCCGATCGCCGCCGGCAGGTTGCGGCCGGCCCGCCCGTTGCCCACCTGCTGGGTGGCCGGCCGGTCGGCGCTCGCCCGGCGTCGACCCTTCGTCCGTCGGCCACCCGACGGCTCCGGCTCGGTCGTCGGCTCCAGGTCCGGTGCCAGCTCGGCCCCGATGGGCGCGAGCTGCGCCGTCGGGTAATCGGCGTCGTCGTGAAAGCGGACTGGCCCGTCGAACGGTGGCGGGCCGTCGTACCGGCCGGGCTCGTCGTGCCGCTCCGGGTCACCGTGGCGGGTCGGCGCGCCGTCCGGGCCGACCGGCGCGCGATCGCCGTACCGGCCGGCGCGGCCCCGCTCGTCGTACCGGTCGGGCTGGTTCCGGTCGTCCTCGTACCGGTCGCGGTCGTCGAAACGGTCGTGCCGGTCGCGGTCGTCGAAGCGGTCCTCCGGGCGGACCGCGCGGCCACGCTCGTCGTACGGGTCCGTCGGCTGCGGGTCGGCGTGCGGCCGGGTGCGCGGGTCGGCGTACAGCTCAGGGCCGGCGGTGGGACGGCGGCTCCACTGGCCGGCGTCCAGGTCCTGCTCGGGCCAGGGCAGGGCCGCTGGACGCTCCGGGCGGTCCCAGCCGCGAGGCTCGCTGCCGTAGGGGTCGGGGTGGGACATCACGCACCGCGACGAGGCGCGAGAACCACCACATGACGCAAGACCACAAGCATCCCCTACACGCGCGATGTTCCTCCGATTGACCGCCCCGACGGTCGGTCGATCCCCGGTGTTCACCGCCCGGTGGCCGGGAATCCTGCCGAGCCTACTGCACCCGCCGGACCGGCACGGCGGACGAGGCACGGCGACGGGCGTCGCCCCTGGCCAGCAGGCCATCGCGAAGCCAGACACACCCATCCGGTACGCAGATCCGCAGCCATCACGGCGCCGGCGAGAACCCCTGCTGACCGACGACACGAGGCCCGACCCCCGGTGGGGGTCGGGCCTCGGCGCATCGCACCCGAGCGGCGGGCGGACTGTCACACCTCGAGCAGCTCGGTTTCCTTGTGCTTCACCAGGTCGTCGATGTTGGCGACGTAGCGCTGGGTCAGGTCGTCGAGTTCCTTCTCGGCGCGGCGACCGTCGTCCTCGCCGGCCTCACCGTCCTTGACGATCCGGTCCAGCTCCTCCTTGCCACGGCGGCGGACGTTGCGGATCGCCACCTTGGCCTCCTCGCCCTTGTGCCGGGCCACCTTGATCATGTCTCGGCGGCGCTCCTCGGTCATCTGCGGGAGCAGGATGCGCAACTGGTTGCCCTCGTTGTTCGGGTTCACCCCGAGGTCCGAGTCGCGGATCGCCTTCTCCATCGCATTGATCTGCGAGTTGTCGTACGGCTTGATGATGGCCATCCGCGGCTCGGGAACCGCGATGGACGCCATCTGGGTCAGCGGCGTGGGCGTGCCGTAGTAGTCGATGATGACCTTGGAGAACATGGCGGCGTTGGCGCGACCGGTACGGATGGCGCCGAACTCCTCCTTGGCGTGCTCAACCGCACGCTCCATCTTTTCCTCGGCCTCGAGGAGGGTGTCGTCGATCACCGGTCTCCTCGCCTCCTTCTGTGCTCGTGGTGGGCTCTGCTGAAAGTCGTCAGGGCCGCCGCTGCCGTCGCCGTCGGCGGGGCTCAGGCGGTGATCAGGGTGCCGATCTTGTCGCCACCCACCGCGCGAATGATCGTGTCGTCACCCTGCGCGCCGAAGACCAGCATCGGCAGGCCGTTCTCCATACAGAGGCTGAACGCCGCCGCGTCGGCCACCCGCAGGTTGCGGCGCAGCGCCTCGGAGAAGGTGATCGAGTCGAGCTTGCTGGCGGTGGGATCGATCCGCGGGTCGGCGGTGTAGACGCCGTCCACGCCGTTCTTGCTCATCAGCACCACGTCGGCCCGGATCTCCAGAGCCCGCTGGGCGGCCACCGTGTCGGTGGAGAAGTACGGCATCCCCGCGCCCGCGCCGAAGATGACCACGCGGCCCTTCTCCAGGTGCCGGATCGCCCGCAGCGGGATGTACGGCTCAGCGACCTGGGCCATCGTGATGGCGCTCTGCACCCGGGTCTCGATGCCTTCCTTCTCCAGGAAGTCCTGCAACGCGAGGCAGTTCATCACCGTGCCGAGCATGCCCATGTAGTCGGCGCGGGCCCGGTCCATCCCGCGCTTCTGCAACTCCGCGCCGCGGAAGAAGTTGCCGCCGCCGACCACCACGGAGACCTGCACGCCGCGACGGACCACTGTGGCGATCTGCCGGGCGATGGCCTGGACGACGTCCGGGTCGACGCCGATCGCGCCGCCACCGAACACCTCACCGGAGAGCTTCAGCACCACCCGGCGGGCGCGCCCCGGCGGCGGTGCCGTCGGATCGTCCATCGCCAGCGTCCGGTCACTCACAACCTGCGTCATCCGCCCCGCCCTTCCCCACGCGCACGCCCCGTGCGGCGCGTACCGCGAACCTGCCGCTGCCGACCCTATGTGACGAGGAGGCCGCGGTGCCTGTCACGTACACCGGCGGCCTCCTCGTTGACGTCTTCTGCCCACGGGCGCACGTGGCGCCCGGTGACGGCTCAGGCCTGGCCGACCTCGAACCGCACGAAGCGGGTGACCTCGATGCCGGCCTCGGCCAGCAGCTGCTTCACCGACTTCTTGTTGTCGGCGACGGACGCCTGCTCGATCAGGACGTAGTCCTTGAAGAAGGAGTTCACCCGACCCTCGATGATCTTCGGCAGGGCCGCAGCGGGCTTGTTCTCCTCGCGGGCGGTCTGCTCGGCGATGCGCCGCTCGGACTCGACGACCTCGGCCGGAACCTCGTCCCGGGTGAGGTACTTCGGCCGCATCGCGGCGATCTGCATTGCCACACCACGGGCGTCGGCGTCGCCGGCCTCGTCGCTCTTGCCGGTGTACGACACCAGCACACCGACGGCCGGCGGCAGGTCCTGGGCCTTGCGGTGCAGGTAGACGGCGGTGGTGCCCTCGACCCGGGCGAACCGGTTGAGCACCAGCTTCTCGCCGATCTTGGCGGACTGCTCCTGGATCAGGTCCGCGACGACCTTGCCGTCAAGCTCGGTGGCGAGCAGTTCCTCGGCGCTGTTCACGCCGGCGCGCTCGCCGTGCTCGACCAGCTGCTGGGCCAGCGCGATGAACGACTCGGTCTTGGCGACGAAGTCGGTCTCGCAGTTGACCTCGAGCAGCGCCTTGCCGGAGTGGGCAACCAGGCCGTTGGCGGCCGTACGGCCGGCCCGCTTGCCGACGTCCTTGGCGCCCTTGACGCGCAGGATCTCGACGGCCTTGTCGAAGTCGCCCTCGGCCTCGGTCAGCGCCTTCTTGCTGTCCATCATGCCGGCGCCGGTGAGGTCGCGGAGCTTCTTGACGTCCGCGGCGGTGATTTGGGACATGGCTCTCTCTTCGGTGTTGAGACGGCGTGTGGATGGTCAGAGGTGCCGGTTACCCGGATCCGGGCGGATCGTGCCCGGTGTACCGCCGCTGCCCGCCGTCTGCGAAAACGGACGGCGGGGCAGCGACGGTGCGGTCACTCCGCGGTGGCGGCCGCCGGCTGCTCGGTGGCGGCCTGCGCCGGCTGCTCCGGGCTGGCGGGCTGCTCGGCCGGGGCGGCGGCGGGCTGCTCGGCGGCGACAGCGGCGGGCTGCTCGGTCGCTACGGCGGCGGGCTGCTCGGCCGGGGCGGCCGACTCGTCGGCCTTCTTCGGCTCCAGCAGCTCGCGCTCCCACTCGGTCAGCGGCTCGTCGGTCGCGACACCCTCGGGCTTCTCGTCGTTGCCCCGGCGACGGCCGGAACGCGCGATCAGACCATCCGCGACGGCGGCGGCGACGACCTTGGTCAGCAGCTCGGCCGAGCGGATCGCGTCGTCGTTACCCGGGATCGGGAAGTCGACCTCGTCCGGGTCACAGTTGGTGTCCAGCACCGCGATCACCGGGATGCCCAGCTTGCGGGCCTCGTCGACGGCGATGTGCTCCTTCTTGGTGTCGACGATCCAGACCGCGGCGGGAAGCTTCTGCATGTCCCGCAGACCACCGAGGGTGCGGGTCAGCTTGATCTTCTCGCGGGAGAGCTGCAGGGTCTCCTTCTTGGTGTAACCGGCGGCGGTGCCGCTGAGGTCACCCAGGCCCTCCAGCTCCTTCATCCGCTGGAGCCGCTTGTACACCGTCTGGAAGTTGGTCAGCATGCCACCGAGCCAGCGGTGGTTGACGTACGGCTGGCCGACCCGGGTCGCGTGCTCGGAGATCGCCTCCTGGGCCTGCTTCTTGGTGCCGACGAACAGGATGCTGCCACCCTCGGCGACGGTCCCACGCACGAACTCGTACGCCTTCTCGATGTACTCGAGGGTCTGGCGCAGGTCGATGATGTAGATGCCGTTGCGCTCGGTCATGATGAAGCGCTTCATCTTCGGGTTCCAGCGCCGGGTCTGGTGCCCGAAGTGGACACCGCTCTCCAGCAGCTGACGCATGGTCACGACGGCCATGGTTGGGGTACTCCTCAAGGTCCCTGGTTGTCACGCCCGGCCGGTGGCCGGGCGTCCTGGCGCCTGGTCGCCGACCCATGGTGGACCCGACCAAGATCGGGACCAGGGAGGCCGTCGCTCCACGACGATTCGTGAAGAGGGCGCGCGAGGTCGACCGCACGAGGCGGTCGCCAGTTGGCCAGTGTACGCCCCTCACCCGTCCACCGGCCCCGGGGTGCGCGGGTGTGCCCGAGTGCCGCGCGCGGGTCAGCCGGCCCCGGCGTGCGCGGGTGTGCCCGAGTGTGCCCGGGTGCCGCGCGCGGGTCCACCGGCCCCGGCGTGCGCGGGTGTGCCCGGGTGCCGCGCGCGGCTCAGCCGGCCGCGAGTGCGGCGGCGAGGAAGAGCACCAGACCGACGGTCAGGTAGGCCGTGGGCGGGCGCAACCAGCCCCGACCACCGTCGGCGAGCGCCAGGCCGCCGGTTCGGAGCCCGTAGAGCCCGGTCGCGAAGATCGGCAGCCCGGCAACCAGGGCGATACCCACCACCACGTTCCCGGCGTCCACCGGATCGCCGGTCACGCCGGCCAGCAGCACCCGCAATGCGGGGACCTCGAAGATCAACACCAGCAGAGCGAAGAGTACGGCCAGCACCGGCCGGCGGGTCCGGTAGACGCCGTCGGCCACCGGGGGGTACGTCGGCGGCTCCGCGGTGGGCAGGTCAGGGCGGGGGCCGATCCCCGGCATCGCGCCGGTCGGCATCTCCAGGGGGTTCGGCGTGTCGCCACCGCCACGAGTGGGCTCGATGATCGGATACCCGCCGAACGGAGCGGGACGGGCCTGGTCGGCGAGCACGCCGGTCGGCGTGTCACCTCCCGGTGTCGACGAACGGCTGGCCTCCTCGCGGCCGACGGTCAGCGGCGCATCCGTCCCGGCCGGCGCCCGGGCGGCCCGACGACCGGGCAACTCCCCAGAAATCTCCGAAGGGTCCCGGACGGTGAGCGGTGGTCCCACCCCGGCCGACTCCTGGGCCGCCCGACGACCGGGCAACTCCCCGGAGATCTCCGAGGGATCCCGGTCGGCCCGCCGTGACCGGGTGGCCCGGTATCCGTCAATCTCCGGCCGTCCGTCCCCCAACGGGTCGACCGCGCCGAACCGTCCCGACTCGGACTCGCTCGCGCCGAACCGACCCGACTGGGCATCGACAGCGCCGAAGCGCCCGGAGTCCGGCTCCGGCGCACTGCCGAAACGACCGGTGTCCACCGCGCTCAGCCGACCCGAGTCCGACTCCGCCGCACCGCCGAAACGCCCCGCGTCCACCGCGCCGAAGCGACCGGAGTCCGGCTCTCGGCGTCGGCCGACGCCGGTGTCCTCGACGGAGCGGCTCTCGTTGGGGCCACGCTGCTCGGGGATCTCGTCGTCCCGGTACCGCGGTTCGTCCGCGCCGCGCCACTCCGACTCGCCGTAACCGGGACCCCGCTCGTCGGGGTACCAGCGTGACTCCTGATCTTCCGGAAAGCTCCGTCGTCCGTCCACGTCAGGCACCGTATGCGACCGGCCACGCCCGCGCCATTTCGGCCCAACCCACCGCTGCCGACCGCACGGCGGGTAGCGCGATCAGACGGAAGCTGGCGACATCGCGCCCTGATCACCCTGCGTCCGCCATCAGCGTTGATCAGGTGATGGAAAGTAGGTCGGCAGCTGTCCTGGAACCTACTTTCCATCACCTGATCATGGTGAGGCCACCAACCGGAACTCACCTCCGTGCGGACGGGGAGTCACGCCAGACCCGGCCGTGGCCTCGTAGCACAGTGCGGCTTGATCGTCCGGTTTTCCACAGGTCACTGGTTGTCCACAGCTGAGCCATCGCCGAGGTCGCGACACTCGCCCTCCGGCGGGCAACGTGCCGGCCATGACGAAGCGGAACCAGGCGGTCGGCGCGTACGGCGAGCGGTGCGCCGCCCGGCACCTGACCGAGGCGGGTCTGCGCCCCATCGCCCGAAACTGGCGCTGCCCGGCCGGGGAGATCGACATCATCGCCTGGGACGGGCCGGTGCTCGCCTTCTGCGAGGTGAAGACCCGCCGGGGCGACGACTTCGGCACCCCGGCCGAGGCGGTCGTGCCGGCCAAGGCCCGTCGGCTGCGGGGGCTCGCCGCGCGCTGGCTGACCGAGACCGGCACGACCGCCGACGAGGTGCGTTTCGACGTGCTGTCGGTGCGGCTGCCCGACGCCGGTCCGGCGCGGGTGGACCACCTCAAGGGCGCGTTCTGACATGCGCGACCCGAAGGGGTCGGTGACCCGGCCGTGAGCTACGCGAAGGTGCTCTGCGTCGGGCTGGTCGGGGTCACCGGCCACCTGGTCGAGGTCGAGGCCGACCTGGCCGCCGGCCTACCGGCGGTGGTGATCTCCGGTCTACCGGACACCGCCCTGCACGAGGCCCGCGACCGCGTCCGCGCCGCCGTGGTCAACTCCGGCCAACGCTGGCCCAACCGGCGGATCACCCTCAATCTGCTGCCCGCGACGCTGCCGAAATTCGGCTCGGCCTTCGATCTGGCCATCGCCGCGGCACTCCTGGGCGGCTCGGGTGAGCTGCCGCTGCTTCCTTTGGAGGGGGTGGTGGTCCTCGGCGAGTTGGGGCTCGACGGGACGGTCCGGCCGGTGCGCGGCGTGCTCCCGATGGTCGCCGCCGCGGCTCAGGCCGGCGTCGAGCGGGTGATCGTCCCGGTCGGCAACGCCGCCGAGGCCGCCGTCATCCCCGGGGTACGGGTGCGAGCGGTGGATAACCTGCACCGGCTGGTCGCCTTCGTTCGGGACGGCGCCCCGCTGATCGAGCCGCCGGAGGCCCCCTCGACACCGGTCGTCGACGGACCGGATCTCGCCGATGTCGCCGGGCAGCAGTTGGGCCGGCGCGCACTGGAGGTCGCCGCGGCCGGCGGGCACCACGTGGCCCTGCTCGGGCCGCCAGGCGTCGGCAAGACGATGCTCGCCGAACGGCTGCCGTCGATCCTGCCCGAGCTGGACGACGACGCGGCGCTGGAGGTCACCGCCCTGCATTCGGTCGCCGGGCTGCTGCCGCCGGGCGGCCGGTTGCTGCGTCGCCCACCGTTCCAGGCGCCGCACCACACCGCCACCGTGGCGTCGCTTGTCGGTGGTGGCTCGGGGCTGGCCCGACCCGGCGCGGTGTCGCTGGCGCATCGCGGCGTGCTCTTCCTCGACGAGGCCCCCGAGTTCACAAAGGGCGCACTGGAGGCGCTGCGCCAACCGCTGGAAGACGGCCGCATCCAGCTCAGTCGCAGCGGGGGCGGCACTGTCTATCCGGCCCGGACCCAGTTGGTGCTGGCCGCCAACCCCTGCCCGTGCGCCAACCCGGCCGGCGATTCGCACTGTGAGTGCACCCCACTGGCCCGCCGCCGCTATCTGGGCCGGCTCTCCGGGCCACTGCTCGACCGGATCGACGTACAGGTGCGGTTGATGCCGGTGCGGGCGGCGGAGTTGATGGCAGCCGACGGCGGCGTCGAGCCCTCGGCGACGGTCGCCGCCCGGGTGTCGGCGGCCCGGCAGGCGGCGACCACCCGCTGGGCCGACCTCGGCCGGCGGCTCAACGCCGAGGTGGAAGGACAGCACCTGCGCCGGCCGCCGTGGCGGCTGCCCGCCCGGGTCACCGCCGAGTTGCGGGGCCGGCTCGACTCCGGCTCGCTGTCGGCCCGCGGCTTCGACCGGGTGATCCGGATGGCCTGGACCATCGCTGACCTGGACGGCCGGGACCGACCAGACCTGGACGACGTCCGGGAGGCGCTTCAACTACGGACGGGAGAGGCGACGTGAGCGCCGATGACGAACGCAGGCTGGCCCGGGTCGCACTGACCTGGCTGGCCGAGCCGGGCACCCGCGTGGTGCACCAACTGGTCGAACGGCTCGGCCCGGTGGCGACCCTGGACCTGCTGCTCGACGGCGGCAGCCCGGACGGCTGGCTGCACACCACGGTGGCCGCCCGTTCGGCGGCCGGCGACGCCCGGGCGGTGGCGGCCGAGGCGCTGGACCGGGCGGACCGGCTCGGTGCCCGCCTGGTCACACCGGACGACGAGGAGTGGCCGGCACGGGTGGCCGGCCTGTCCACGCTGCGCCTACCGGACGTCACCCGCCGGGTGGACGGTGAGACCGCCCCACCGCTCTGCTTCTGGGTACGCGGCGGCTGGCCGCTCGGTGAGGCGCTGGATCGTTCGGTGGCCGTGGTCGGAGCGCGGGCGGCGACCGGCTACGGCCAGCACGTCGCGACTGAGCTGGGATACGGACTGGCCGAACGGGACTGGACGGTCGTCTCCGGTGGCGCGTTCGGCATCGACGCCGCCGCCCACCGGGGTGCCCTCAACGCGGACGGCCTGACCGTCGCGGTGCTCGCCTGCGGGTTGGACCGGCCGTATCCGATGGGCAACGCCGCCCTCTTCGACCGGATCGCTGACACCGGCCTGCTGGTCAGTGAGTGGCCGCCCGGTGCCGAACCGCTGCGGCCCCGGTTCCTGATCCGCAACCGGGTGATCGCCGGAGGCACCCTGGGCACCGTTGTGGTGGAGGCGTCGGCCCGCAGTGGCGCGACGCAGACCGCTCGGCGGGCCATCTACACCAATCGGGTGGCCATGGTGGTGCCTGGGCCGGTGACCTCGGCGATGTCCGTCGGCGCGCACGAGTTGCTCCGCGAGTTTCCCAAGGCTCGGCTGGTCACCGGGGTGGCGCACGTGCTGGAGGAGGTGGGACGGATCGGCACGGACCTGGCCCCGCTGGCGCGCGGCCCGCAGCGGCCCTCCGACGCGCTCGACGACGAAGCGCGGTCACTGCTGGAGGCGTTGCCACGCCGCCGCGCGATGGGCGTGGACCGGCTCGCCGCCCGGGCGGGTGTCGACGTACGGACCGCGTTGCGCAAGCTGTCCCTGCTGGAGGAGCTGTCCATGGTGGTCCGTCGAGACGACGGCTACGCCCTCACCCCGCCCGTCAAACCGAAGGGTGCGACGGCGACATCGGCGTCGACCTAGAGCCGCGGGCGGGTGCGGCACGGCAGGCCGGTCGGGGGTGCTCGCCTCACGTCCGTCGCACCCCTCGGCGGTGTGGTGGCGCACCACGCGCGCGGGCACGCCCTGGGCGAGAAGGGCGCTCCTGGTCAAGCGGAGCAACCGCCGACAGCAAGGGCCGACGAACACCGGTACCGCGCGGCGGGTCACGGGCGACCATCGGCCGTAGGCTGGTGCGGTGCCAGATGTCAGTACGGGTGCCAGGGCCGGTGAGCCGGTCAGCAGGCTGGCGCGGCGGCGATGAGCCGGCCCGACCGGAGCACCCGGGCCCTGCACCAGGCGCTGCCGCCAGCGTTGCGTGACGCGGTCGACGACTTCGCCGAGCACCTGTCCCGGGTGCGTAACCGGTCGGCGCACACCGTCCGCGCGTACGTCACCGATCTCGTCTCGCTGCTCGACCACGCCGTCCGGATGGGCTGCGTCGACCTCGCCGACCTGGACCTGTCGGTGCTGCGCAGCTGGTTGGCGCGGCAGCGCACCACCGGGGCGGCCCGCACGTCGTTGGCCCGGCGGGCCGCGTCGGCGCGGGCGTTCAGCGCCTGGGCGCACCGAGCCGGGCTGCTCCCCGCCGACGTGGGAGCCGCGCTGGCCAGCCCTCGGGCGCACCGCGAGCTGCCCACCGTCCTGCGCGCCGACCAGGCCGCCGCTCTGGTCGAGGCACCGGCCCGGCGGGCCTCGCTCGGGACCGCGCCACCAGCCACGCCACGACCGGGCGAGGCACCGACCCGACAGGCCCCGCTCGGGACCGCGCCACCAGCCACGCCACGACCGGGCGAGGCACCGACCCGACAGGCCCCGCTCGGGACCGCGCCACGATCGGGCGCAGCGGAAGACACCGCGACGGTGGCGGTGCCGCTGCGCGACCGGGTGCTCCTGGAGCTGCTCTACGCGACCGGGGTGCGGGTCAGCGAGGTCTGCGGGTTGGACGTCGGCGACGTCGACCACGCAAGGCGGGTGATCCGGGTGTTCGGCAAGGGTGGTCGGGAGCGCTCGGTGCCGTACGGGGTGCCCGCCCAACGGGCGCTTGACGACTGGCTGCGCCAGGGCCGCCCGGGGCTGCTGGGCAGCCACTCCGGTGACGCGCTGCTGCTCGGTGCCCGGGGCGGGCGGCTCAACCCGACGACCGCGCGGCAGATCGTCGGCGGCTACGCCGAGGCCGCCGGGCTGCCCCGGACCAGCCCGCACGGTCTGCGTCACTCCGCGGCCACCCACCTGCTGGAGGGTGGCGCTGACCTGCGCGCCGTGCAGGAGTTGCTGGGCCACTCGTCGCTGGCCAGCACGCAGATCTACACGCACGTCTCGGTGGAGCGACTGCGCGCCGCGTACCGCCAGGCCCACCCGCGCGCTTGATCGAGGGCCCGGAGGCGAACGACCCCGGCGGTTACGATCATCACGTGAGCGTCCCGCAGCCCCCCGAGCCGATCCCGGGCGCCCGCCTGCTCTTCTCACTCGACCCGGCGGTCAGCCATCTCAACCACGGCTCGTTCGGCGCGGTCCCGATCGGCGTGCAGCGAGCCCAGCAGCGGCTGCGCGACGAGATGGAGGCCAACCCGCTGCGCTTCTTCACCCAGGGGTTGGTCGACCGGATCGCGCACACCCGCCGGCACCTCGCCGGGTTCCTCGGCGCCGACCCCGACGGCAGTGCCCTGGTGGGCAACACCACCACCGGTGTCGCAGTGGTCCTGCAGTCGCTGGGCCTGCGACCCGGCGACGAGGTGCTCAGCACCGACCACGGGTACGGGGCGGTGAGCCTGGCCATCCAACGGGAGTGTCGCCGCACCGGGGCGGTCGGCCGGGTCCTGCCGATCCCGCTGGCCGCCACCGACGAGCAGATCGTGCAGATCATCCGCGCCGGCCTGCGCCCCGGACGGACCCGGCTGCTCGTCGTCGACCAGCTCACCTCGGCCACCGCGAAGCTCTTCCCGATCGCCGCCATCGTCGGGGCGGCCCGCGAACACGGTGTGCCGGTCCTGGTGGACGCCGCACACGCCCCCGGAATGCTGGCCACCCCGGTCAGCGGCATAGGTGCCGACTTCTGGGTCGGCAACCTGCACAAGTGGGCGTACGCCCCACGCGGGACCGCCCTGCTGGCGGTGGCACCGCAGTGGCGAGACCGGATCGAACCACTTGTGGTTTCCTGGGAGCAGGAGTCGGGTTTCCCGGCCCGGATCGAGTGGCAGGCGACCCTCGACTACACGTCCTGGCTGGCCGCCCCGGCGGGGCTGTTCACGTTGCGCAGTCTCGGCGTCGACCGGGTACGGGCGCACAACGCCGCGCTCGCCGCGTACGGCCAGCGGGTGGTGGGGGACGCGCTCGGGGTGCCTCCCGCCCACCTGCCCGACCCCGGCGGGCCGGGGGTGTCTCTGCGCCTCATTCCGTTGCCGGCCGGCATGGCCGCCACCATCGACGCGGCGCGGGCGTTGCAGACGCGGATCGGCGAGCGGCTCGCCGCCGAGGTGGCGGTGATGAGCTGGAACGGCCGGGGGTGGCTGCGGCTCACCGGTCAGGTCTACAACACCGCCGACGAGTACGAGAGGCTGGCCGTGCGGCTGCCGGCTCTGCTCGCCCAGCGCTGACCTCGCGGGCGCCGGCTCCCCCGAGCGGGAGCAGTCGCACCGGGCCGAGGCCGAGCAGTGCCAGCGGGTCCAGGTATTCCTGGCCGCGGCGCAGGCCCCAGTGCAGGCAGGCTTCGGCCGGGCAACCTGGATGTCCGGGCAGCAGCTCGCCCAGTGGCGTGCCGGCGGCGACCGGCTGACCGGGGCGTACCGCCGGTTGAACCGGCTCGTGGGTGGTCCGGAGCCCGTCGGCGTGCGCCACGGTGATCACCGGTCGGCCGGCCACCAGGCCGGCGAAGAGCACGGTGCCCGACCCGGCGCTGCGGACCACCGCACCGGCCGGGGCGGCCAGGTCGACACCCCGGTGGCCGGGCAGCCACGGCCGGGGCGGCGGGTCGAACCGGCGCACCGGACGAGGCGGCCCGTCGACCGGCCAGCGGAACCGCCCGGCGGGCGCTGGGGCGGACGCCAGGGCCGCGACCGGCACTGTCGACGCCGGTGCCCGGTCGGGCACCGCCGCCACCAGCACGGCCAGCCCGCCGAGCTGGACGGTCAGTGCGAGTGGGATCGCGGCGCAGAGCAGCAGGGCACGGCGGATCGAGCTGACACGCGGGGCGGATGGCGGTCGCATGACGGCAGCCTCCGGCCAAGGACGGGTCGTCCGCCAGCCCGGCCGACCGAGCTGTGGACAACCGAGGGCCCTGTGGACGACCACCCGGCGGCTTCGGTGATCTGCTATGCCGGGACGAGCCTGGGTCAGCCGGTGAGGCGCTCGAACGTCGCGGCGTCGGCCAGCACGACGGGGCCGTTTTCCGGCGCTGACGGAGGGCCTAGGCTGGGCCGCGTACGGCGGGTGCCGCCGTGTGGACCGGGGAGGCCCAGGTATGACCACTGTCGATGACCGGACGCCGACGGTGGCCGACGTGAGCGGCCCGTCCCGGCTCGCGGGGCCGGACGAGGCGATCAGCGCCGAGGAGTTGCAGCTCGCCGCCCGCAACCACGGCATCCCGTTGGAGGCGCTGCGTTACGACGTCACCCCGGCCGGGCTGCACTACCTGCTCATCCACTACGACATTCCGGAGCTGGACCCGGCGACGCACACGCTGACCATCGGCGGCGCGGTGGACCGGCCGCTGACGGTCACGCTCGCCGAGCTGCGCGAGCGACAGCGGGTCACCCACCGGGTGACGTTGGAGTGCGCCGGCAACGGCCGTGCCCTGCTGCATCCTCGGCCGGTCAGCCAGCCGTGGCTGGTCGAGGCGGTCGGCAACGCCGAGTGGACCGGCACCCCCCTCGCTCCGCTGCTGCGGGAGGCGGGCCTCGACCCGGACGCGGTGGACGTGGTCTTCACCGGCGCCGACCACGGCGTGGAGCGCGGGATCGAGCAGGACTACCAGCGGGCGCTGCCGGTCGCCGACGCGCTGCGCGAGGAGGTGCTGCTGGCGTACGAGATGAACGGCGCTCCCCTGCTGCCGCAGCACGGCGCGCCGCTGCGACTGATCGTGCCGGGCTGGTACGGCATGGCGCACGTGAAGTGGGTCCACTCCGTCGAGGTTCGCACCGAGCCGTTCGAGGGTTATCAGAACGCGGTCGCCTACCGGGTGCGCACCGACGCCGACGACCCGGGCGTCCCGGTGACCCGGATCGAGCCGCGTGCGCTGGTCCGACCGCCCGGCTTTCCCGACTTCATGTCCCGTCGCCGGGTCGTGCGGGCCGGACCGTGCACGGTGGACGGTCGGGCCTGGTCGGGGCACGCGCCGGTGGTCGCCGTGGAGGTCACCACCGACGGTGGGCAGAGCTGGTCGCCGGCCGAGCTGGACCCGGCGGACGGCGGCGACTTCGCCTGGCGGCGCTGGCGGTACGAGTGGACCGCCACCCCGGGCCGGCACGTGCTCGGCGCGCGGGCGACCGACGCGTCCGGGCGGACCCAGCCGGTCGAGCAGCAGTGGAATCGTGGCGGCTTCGCCAACAACCTGGTGCAGCGGGTCGAGGTCGTGGTGCCGGCCGAGTGACCGGCAGAGGTGCTGCGCCACGGGTGGGGGCCCGCGGTGCGGCCGAGCGGCGGGGGCCCGCGGTGCGGCCGAGCGGCGTGACTGCGGTCAGCCGCCGAAGCCGGAGTCGGCGGGCAACGAGATGTCGGGCTTCTCCAGCTCCTCGACGTTGACGTCCTTGAAGGTCATCACCCGGACGTTCTTGACGAAACGGGCAGGACGATACATGTCCCACACCCAGGCGTCGTGCATCTCGACCTCGAAGTAGACCTCGCCGTCGGAGTTGCGCACATGCAGGTCGACCTGGTTGGCCAGGTAGAACCGACGCTCCGTCTCCACCACGTACGAGAATTGGCGGACAATGTCGCGGTACTCCCGGTAGAGCTGCAGCTCCATCTCGGTCTCGTACTTCTCGAGATCTTCCGCGCTCATCGCACTCCGCCTTCCATGGCCACATCTTCCCCCACCGGCGTCGGAGGCCGAGGCTGCTCGCCCAACGCCACGCCGACGGTACCCCCTGACGCCCCGGAGCGCTCCATCGGCTCTTCCCGGCCGGGACCGCCGGGACGTCTGGCGCGCGGCGGCCGTCCGTCGCGGCCGGAGACCGCTGCGACATTGACGTACGAGAACCGGTGCTCCCGGCACGGCCCGTGCTCGCGCAGCGCCGCAGAGTGCTCCGGGGTGATGTAACCCTTGTGCACGGCGAAGCCGTACGCCGGGAACACCTCGTCCAGCTCCACCATCATCCGGTCCCGGGTGACCTTGGCAAGGACGCTGGCCGCCGCCACGCACGCCGCCACCCGGTCACCCTTCCACACCGCCAGCCCCGGCACGCCCAGGCCGTCCACGCCGAAGCCGTCGGTCAGCACGTACTCCGGCCGGGTGCTGAGCGAGGCGAGCGCCCGGCGCATCGCGGCCACGTTGCACACGTGCAGCCCCCGGGCGTCGACCTCCTCGGCGGGGATGACCACCACGGCGTACGCGAGCGCGCGGTCCACCACCTCGGCGTACACCCGTTCCCGGCTGGCCGGGGTGAGCAGCTTCGAGTCGGCCAGCCCTTCGATCTCGCAACGCCGCCCCTCGGGGAGGATCGCCGCGGCGGCGACCAGCGGACCGGCACAGGCGCCCCGACCCGCCTCGTCGGCGCCGGCGACGTGTCGGAAGCCGCGCCGTTGCAGCGCCCGTTCCAGGGCGTACAGGCCGGCCTCGCGGCGCACGACGGTGCGCGGCGGGGTCAGCACGACGCCTCGTCCCGGTCGGTGGCGGTCGACTGCCCCAACCGCTTCAGCAGGGCGGGCAGCTCGCCGGGGTAGAAGCGTTCACCGCTGGCCGCCAGGTCGTCGGGAAGCCACCAGCGGTGGCCGGCGATGCTGCGCTGCTCGACGTCGTTGAAGCCAGCCGTGTCCACCTGCCAGGACGGCACCCGGAGGAGGAAGAAGTCCTGCACCTGGCGATACCACACGCCGTCGAACGGGAACTCGGTCGTGTCGGACCAGACCGGCTCGCCCAACTCGGCGGGGTCGAGCCGCAGCCCGGTCTCCTCGGCCAACTCCCGGGCCGCGCCCACTGCCGGCGCCTCCCCCGGATCGAGCCCACCGCCCGGGGTGAACCAGTAGCGGTGCGCTGGTCGAGCCGGGTCGAAGCCCTCGAACAGCAGAACCTGGCCGGCCGCGTCGACGAGCAGCACGCGGGCCGCGCGTCGAGGGGTGTAGACGGTCACCGCCCCAGCCTGCCAGACCGGCGGCGGATCGCCCACGGCCCCACCGGGCTACGGCTTGGGAATGCCGTCGAACGGATCGGGCACCGTCAGCCAGGTGGCCCGACTGACCGGCCAGAAGACGGTGAACGCCCGCCCGACCACGTCGTCCTCGGGGATGGTGGCCTCGGTGATGTTCTGCCCGGACTGCTGCCAGTGCTCCAGCGAGTCACCGGAAGCCGAGCGGTGGTCACCCATGACCCACAGCCGACCCTTCGGCACGGTGATGTCGAACTCCTGGTCGGCCGGCTTGTCGCGGACGCCCTTCAGGGAGAAGATGTACGGCTCGTCCAACGACTTGCCGTTGATCATCAGCCGTTCCTGCGGGTCGCAGCAGACCACGTGGTCACCGGGGGTGCCGATCACCCGCTTGATGAAGTCCTCGCCGTCGGGGTTGCCGCTCCACTCGATCGGAGCCTTGAAGACGATCACCTCGCCGCGGTGCGGCGATCGGAAATCGTAGACAAGCTTGTTGACCAGCACCCGGTCATCGATCTTGAGAGTGTTCTCCATGGACGGGGAGGGGATGAAGAAGGTCTGCAGCACAAAGGCGCGGACCAGCACCGCGACCAGGATCGCCACACCCAGCAGGATCGGCAGCTCCTTCCAGAAGGAGCTGCGCGGCTTGTCGGTCTGCTCGTCAATCACGCCAAGGAGCCTACGTTGCCGAACTGGACGTCACCGACCGGAACGCGCGGGAAGCACGTAGCGCGGCCGCCAACGGGAGGATCAGCAGCACACCGCCCTGCGGGGTCGGTCGCACCGGGGGCGCGCCCGAGGACGCCGCGCTCGGATCGGACACGTCGTCGAACGTCGACGGCACCGACAGCGGGTTCCACCGCGACGAGGGCCAGACCACCATGAAGGCCCGGCCGACCACGTTGTCGATCGGCACCGGGCCCTGGCAGCGCGCGTCCTGGGAGACCTCACGGTGGTCGCCCATCACGAAGATCTGACCCGGCGGTACGACGACCTCGTCGAAGCGCCGGGAGCGGCACTCCGACGGGTTGGGCGGCAGGTCCAGCGGGGAGTCCCGCAGGACGTACGGCTCGTCGAGCGGCGTGCCGTTGACGGTCACCCGCCCCTGACTGTCGCAGCACTTGACCCGGTCGCCGGGGAGACCGATCACCCGCTTGATGAAGTCCTTCTCACCGGGACGACTCACGCCGACCAGGTCGCCGACGGTCCGGGTCAGCTTGCCGGCGAAGCCCGGCTCCGGCTGCTCGTCGACCTGCGGCGCCCAGCGGTCGGTGCCCCGGAAGACCACCACCTCGCCGCGGACCGGGTCACGGACGTCGTAGACGACCTTGTTGACAAGCACCCGGTCGCCGATGAGGAGCGTGTCCTCCATCGAGCCGGACGGGATGAAGAACGCCTGGAGCAGGAAGGTGCGGATCAGCACCGCGAGGCAGAACGCCACCACCAGCAGCAGCGGAAGCTCCTGCCAGAGCGGCATCTGTCGGCGGCCACGGCGGGCGCGCCGACGCCACGGATCGACGGTGCCGTCCTCGTCAAGCGTCTGCACCACGCCACTCCCCGGTCCGCAGAAACACCACCGCCCGGGAGCCTCGTCGAGGCTCCACGGGCGGCAGTGGACGGCTACCCGCCCGGGTGGGCGGGACCGCCGCTGTGCTGCGCCCGTAACGACCAGGGTAGTGCGATCTGGTCGTTACGGCATACGTGCAGCTCAGGCGGCGTGGCGAGCGGGAAGTCAGCTGGGCTGCTTCTCCCGCTTCTCCTTGATCTTGGCCTTCTTGCCGCGCAGCTCACGCAGGTAGTAGAGCTTGGCGCGACGCACGGCGCCGCGGGTCAGGATCTCGATCCGGTCGATGCCCGGGCCGTTGATCGGGTAGGTCCGCTCGACGCCGACGCCGAAGCTGACCTTGCGGACCGAGAAGGTCTCGCGCAGACCGTCACCCTGGCGGCGGATCACGACGCCCTGGAAGATCTGGACACGGGACCGGGCGCCCTCGACAACGCGGGCGTGCACCTTGACGGTGTCACCGGCCCGGAAGTCGGGAAGGTCGGTCCGCTTCGACTGGGCGTCAAGGGCGTCCAGGATATTCATCGCTGTGTCCTCGTAAGGCTCACGGCGCACCGTCACTCGGTGCGCGGGTGGGTGATTCTGATCCCCGGGTGGTGGTCGGCGGGCCGACCCCGGTCGGGGATCCTCGCAGCCGCCCACGGGCGCGGACGGATGCGGCAACCCCTCTACTTTGCCACATCCCCCGGTGGCAGCTGAAATCCGGCCCGGTCCAGGGCCGCGATGTCCCGTTTGTCGAGCCGATCCGCCGGCAGCGCGGTGAGCAGATCCGGGCGGCGGGCCGCGGTCCGGAGCAGGCCCTCCTCGCGCCGCCAACGGGCGATCTTGCCGTGGTCACCGGAGCGGAGCACCTCCGGCACGTCGTGCCCGCGCCAGCTCGGCGGCTTGGTGTAGATCGGGGCTTCCAGCAGCCCGTGCGCGTGCGACTCCTCGTCCAGCGAGCCCGCGTTGCCCAGCACGCCCGGCAGCAGCCGGGTGACCGCCTCCAGCATCACCAGGACCGCGACCTCGCCGCCGAAGAGCACATAGTCACCGAGCGAGACCTCGGTGACCGGCATCCGGGTGGCGGCGTGCGCCAACACCCGCTGGTCGATGCCCTCGTACCGGCCGCAGGCGAAGAGCAGGTGCGACTCGGCCGCCAGCTCGTACGCCATGGCCTGCGTGAACGGGGCACCGGCCGGCGACGGCACCAGCAGCCGGGGCGGCGGGGCCTCGGCCGGCGCGAGCGCGTCCAGCGCCTCTCCCCACGGCTCCGGGCGCATCACCATCCCCGGCCCGCCGCCATAGGGGGTGTCGTCGACAGTGCGGTGCACGTCGTGGGTCCAGGTCCGCAGGTCGTGCACGGCAAGCTGGAGTACGCCGTTGGCCCGCGCCCGCCCGATCAGCGACAGGTCCAGCGGGGCGAAGTACTCCGGAAAGATCGACACGACGTCGACGCGCATGGGGGTGGTCCTAAAGATCGAGCAGTCCGGCCGGCGGGTCGACGATCACACGTCCACCGGCCAGGTCGACCTCCGGAACGATCGCCCGGACGAACGGGATCAACGCGGTACGCCCCTCGGGGCGTCGCAGCACCAGCAGGTCCGAGGAGGGCGCGTGGTCGATCCGGGCAACCTCGCCCAGCCGTTCGCCCGTCGGCGTCACCACGGCCAACCCGACCAACTGGTGGTCGTGGAACTCCTCCGGGTCGTCCGGCGGGTCCACGTCGGCGCTGTCCACCACGAGCAGCGTCCCGCGCAGCGCCTCGGCGGTGTCGCGGTCCGGGATGCCGGCGAACGCGATGAGCACCCGGCCCTGGTGGAAGCGGGCTTCCTCGATGGTCAGCTCGGCCGGAACCCGGAACGGAACGCCCGGACCGTCCGGCGCAGGCGGCGGAACCGCCCCGGGTTCGGTGCGCAGCACCGTACCCGGGGCGAACCGTGCTTCAGGCTCGTCGGTCCGCACTTCCACGGTGACCTCACCGCGGACGCCGTGCGGCTTGCCGATCCTTCCGATGACGAGCTGCATCAGTACGAGTCGACGATGTCGACGCGTACCCCGCGCCCGCCGATGGAGCCGATCACCTGGCGCAGCGCCTTGGCGGTCCGACCGGACCGCCCGATCACGGTGCCGAGGTCCTCGGGGTGCACGCGGACTTCGAGCCGCTTGCCCCGACGGGAATCGACCATCCGCACCCGGACGTCGTCCGGGTGGTCGACGATGCCCTTGACCAGGTGCTCCAACGCCGGACGCAGAGGCATGTCAGGCCTGCTCACCGGCGTCGGCAGTGGCGGCGGGAGCCTCGGCCGGAGCCTCGGTCTTCGGCGCCTCGGCCGCAGCCTCGGTCTTCGGAGCCTCGGTCTTCGGAGCCTCGGCAGCCTTGGCGGCCTTCTTGGCCGGCTTGGCCGGGGTCTCCGGGGCGAGCCCGGCGGCGGCCTTCGCCTCAGCCTCGTACGCGGCCTTGCGGTCGGCCCGCTCGGGGGCGACCAGCAGCGGCGGCGGGGCCGGCAGGCCCTTGTACTTCTGCCAGTCACCGGTCAGCTCCAGCAGCCGCTGCACCGCCTCGCTCGGCTGAGCGCCGACAGACAGCCAGTACTGGACCCGCTCCGACTTGACCTCGATGATCGAAGGGTCTTCCTTCGGCTGGTAAATCCCGACGAACTCGATCGCCCGACCGTCACGCTTGGTGCGCGAGTCGGCGATGACGATGCGGTACTGCGGGTTGCGGATCTTGCCCATCCGCAGGAGCCGGATCTTTACGGCCACAGTTGTTTCGCTCCTGTTGCGATCTCACCGGCCCGTATGGGCGGTGTGCATGGGTGAGCGCCGACCGGACCCGTGGGGTTGGGCCGGAGACTACTCGGTGGACTGGCGACGTGCCCGGGTTAGAGGGCGCCGGACGCGCGCCGGATACCAGCGACCTATTCTGCCAGATCCGCCGCCGATCTCGCGCATCGGACCCGGACACCGCGCCAGCGGTGACCTGGAACACCTCTCAGCGCATTGGCGGACGGTCCCACCCCGGCGGCAGTTCGTCCGGTACGTCCCAATCCGCTGGCGGGGTGAAGTCGCACCAGGTGCCGTCGAACGGGAACTCGCCGGCCTCGGCGAGCGCGATCACCCGCTCCCCCTCGGCGCGGACCGCCTTCTCGTCGGTCACCCAGTAGTCGGCGCCGAAGGCGAGCCGCTCGACGAACTCGTCCTCGTCCTTCCAGTCCCAGCTGAGGTCCGGACGCACCACCACGTCGAGGTCCTGGTCCACCACGTCGACACCGGCCACCGGACCGTCGTCCCAGCGGACGCCGGGCTCCTCCAGGTTGACGTACCAGTGGGCGAACCGGCCCTGCGCGTCGCGGAACCACCAGACGGAGTGCGCCGCCCCGGTGGGCAGGAACTTCAGCAGTGGCGGGCCGTTCCAACGTCCGTGCGCCAACCGGTACGACGACGAGATCCACTGGGCGAACGGCATCGCCCGCATCCCCAGCCCCGCCTCGGTCACCTCGTGGGCCACCGGCGAGTCCCGGGCGATCCACACCAGCAGGCCACGCTCGTCATCGCTGACCACGCGGCCCGGCCGGACCCAGCCGAGCCGACCGTGCCGCACGTTGCGGTGCATGATCAGCCGACCCGGCGCGAAGCGCACTGCCTTCCGGAGCCTCAGTAGGCGCGGGCGAGGATGGCGACCAGGTCGGGCTCGTCCTCCGAGTCCGGCACCGAGCCGTCGGCGCGCAGCAGGCAACGCACCGTGACGCCCTGCCCGTTCGCCTCGGCCTCGCCGGCCACGCCGACCGCCGACCACGGCACCCGGGCCCAGCCGGTCGCGGCGGCCTCGATCGCCTCGGCGAGGGTGGCCACCTCCACCGTGCGCGACTCGCGGTTGGCCAACGCCTGGTCGTGCAGCACCTGCTGGTCGGTCTCCAGCGCGGCCAGCACCGCGGCGACCACGTCGGCCACCGGCGTCGGGGACTTCGAGCCGTCGGTACGACGCACCACCACCGCGTTGCCGACGGCCAGGTCACGGGGGCCGACCTCGACGCGTACCGGATAACCACGCAGCTCGGCGTCGACGGCCCGGCGGCCGAACGGGGTGTCGGTCCGGTCGTCGAGCGCCACCCGGACACCGGCGTCGCGCAGGCCGTCGCGCAGCTTGGCCGCCGCCTCGCCCACGCCGTCGCCGTCCTTGACCACCATGACGTACGCCTGGATCGGGGCCAACCTCGGCGGCACGCGCAGACCGTTGTCGTCGCCGTGCGCCATGATCAGGCCGCCGAGCATCCGGGTCGACGTGCCCCAGGAGGTGGTCCAGGCGTGCTCCCGGCCGCCCTCCTTCGAGGAGTAGCTGATGTCGAACGCCTTGGCGAAGTTCTGGCCCAGCTCATGGCTGGTGCCCAACTGCAGCGCCTTGCCGTCGCCCATCATGCCTTCGCAGGTGTACGTGGCGGTCGCACCGGCGAACCGCTCGCGCGTCGTCTTCAGGCCCACCACGACCGGAATGCCGATCACGTTGACCATCAGGTCCTCGTACGCCTCG
This sequence comes from Micromonospora sp. NPDC005215, assembly GCF_040607915.1. NCBI lineage: Bacteria > Bacillati > Actinomycetota > Actinomycetes > Micromonosporales > Micromonosporaceae > Micromonospora > Micromonospora sp. NPDC005215. The sequence continues at coordinate 31,593 of NZ_JBEXHQ010000064.1, forward strand.
TGCAGGATCCGCCGCGCGTACGCCCGGGCGTCCTCACGGGTGGCGTGCGCGGTGTGCCCCTCCTGCCAGAGGAACTCACTGGTCCGCAGGAAGATCCGCGGCCGCAGCTCCCACCGGACCACGTTCGCCCACTGGTTGAGCAGCAGCGGCAGGTCCCGGTACGAGTCGATCCACTTGGCCATGAACTCGCCGATCACCGTCTCGCTGGTGGGACGTACCACCACCGGCTCGGCGAGGGGCTTGCCGCCACCGTGCGTGACGACCGCCAGCTCCGGCGAGAAACCCTCGACGTGCTGGGCCTCACGCTTGAGGTAGCTCTCCGGAATGAAGAGCGGGAAGTACGCGTTCTCCGCACCCGCCGCCTTGATCCGGGCGTCCATTTCGGCCTGCATCCGCTCCCAGATGGCGTAGCCGGCCGGGCGGATGACCATGGTGCCGCGGACCGGGCCGTTGTCGGCCAGCTTCGCCTTGGCGATCAGGTCCTGGTACCAGCGGGGGAAATCCTCCGCACGGGGAGTGAGCACGCGTGCCATGACCGCACATCCTATGCGCCACGCGGGAGGCCACCGCGCCCGGGAGGTGCCGCACCCCCAGCGGTGTGCCCGCTCGGAGGCTGCCGGCAGCCAGCGCGACTGTCGCGCCCACGCTGAGCGGGTCGCCCCGGCACGGACGCGCACCGCGCCGGACGGGCCACGCGCCTGGGCCGGGCCACGCGCCGGACGGGCCACACGCCTGGGCCGGGCCACGCGCCTGGGCCGGGCCACGCGCCTGGGCCGGGCCACGCGCCGGACGGGCCACGCGCCGGACGGGCCACGCGCCGGACGGGCCACGCGCCTGGCCGGGCCACGCGCTGGGCGGGCCTGGGTCGCGCCCGTAGAATTCGACCACCATGACTGCGACGACCGACTCACCACGCCAGCGGCTGCGGGACACGATCGTGGACGCGGCCCGCGCGCGGACCATCGCCGCCGGCTGGGACGCGGTACGGATGGGCGGGGTGGCCACCGCGGCCGGGGTGAGCCGGCAGACCGTCTACAACGAGTTCGGCACCAAGGCCGGCCTGGCCGAGGCGCTCGCCCGGCGCGAGGTGGACCGCTTCGTCGGCAACGTCCGGGCCGCGCTCCTCGCCCACGGCTCCGACGTCCGGGCCGGCGCGTACGCCGCGATCGAACACACCCTCGCCACCGCAGCGGACAACCCGCTGGTCAAGGCCATCCTGACCAGCGCCCGGGGCGGCTCGGACGAGCTGCTTCCATACCTCACCACCCGCGCCGAGGTGGTGCTCACCGAGGCGTCCGGCGCACTGATCGACTGGGCCGGCGACCACCTTCCGGGAGCGGACCAGGCCGCGTTGGCCTTCGCCGCCGACACGATCGTCCGGCTGGTGGTGAGCCACATCGTGCTCCCCCGCTCCCCGATCGACCAGACCGCCGCGGCCCTCGCCGACCTTGCCGTACACCTCTTCAGCACCGCCGTCCGCCCACCCCGCTAACCGCCGCCCCGCCCCGCGCCACGCCGGAAGATCCGCACAACTTCCCCGATGTTGCTGCCTCCGGTACGCGGGAGGCAGCAACATCCCCGATGTTGCGCGGATCTTC
>NZ_JBEXHQ010000065.1:0-33004 GCF_040607915.1 Micromonospora sp. NPDC005215
GCGTTCTGGCAGTACCGGCACACCGGTGACCGTCGGTCACCTCCGTGGGGGCGGATGCGGTAGTGAGCGGTATACCTCTGAGTCATATTCATACCTCAGAGGTATACCGCTCACCAGCACATCACATGGTGGGCCAGCCACAGCGGATGGCGAGCGCGCTGCACTGCGCCCGCAGCCCCGTCCTGCCGCTCGTCGAGCACAGGTCGAACACCTCGGCGGTTGGTCAGCCCTGCTTGGTCTCCCAGAAGATCTTCGAGATCTCCTCGATCTTCCCGAGCAGCTGCTCCGCGACAGCCGGATCAGCGGTTCCCTTCGCGCCGCTGGCACCGGCCAGCTTGGTGGCCTCGTTGAACAGGCCGTGCAGCTCGGGGTACCTCTCGAAGTGCGGTGCCTTGAAGTAGTCGGTCCACAGCACCCAGAGGTGGTGCTTGACCAGCTCGGCGCGCTGCTCCTTGATGATCAGCGACCGAGTCCGGAACTCCGGATCGGTGCTGGCCTGGTACTTCTCGGCGATCGCCCTGATCGACTCGGCTTCGATCCGGGCCTGGGCCGGGTCGTAGACGCCGCAGGGGAGATCGCAGTGTGCGCTCGCGACGGTGCGTGGGCGACGTGGGCGTGGCAGGTGCATCAGAGTCCTTCCGACAGCAGTGCGGAGGTGACGAACGTCCGGCCGGACAGCTTCGCCGCCCGTCCGCCTTCCGGGCCGCAACGTGATCGACATGGGGACGCTAGAACCTGAACCAAGCTTCATGTCAAGGGCCTGTCGGGTCGGTTCGCCCGCGGACGCCGAGATGCCTTGCGCGGTGTCCTCGAACGCGACCACCTGATCCACTGGCGATCCGAGCCGCTCCAGCGCCAGCAGGTAGACCGCCGGGTCCGGTTTGTGGGCAGGCACACCGCCCAGGTCAGCCGGTCGGAACACGCGGGCCGAGGACCGTCAAGCCTGGTGGCGGATGAGAGTCAGCAGGGCCGCGTGCGTCCGCTCGTCGGCGGCGACGACAAGACCCTTCCCATCGGGGTGAACCGGCCTGCCGTCGATCCCGGTGACCACACAACCGGCCGCCTGAACGAGGGCGATGCCGGCCGCGAAGTGGACGCTGTCGCACAGGTGCTCGCCGTCCGTCACGTAGCCGGCGCGACGCCCGGCGGCCACCCAGGCCACAGCCAGCGTGGTGGAGACGACGCGTGGGCGGAACTGTTCGATGAATCCCTCGTCCGCGAGCATCCGGGCGGCCAGGAAGACGTGCCGGTGGGGAAAGGGCGGGTCGAGATTGACGTCGACAAGTCGTGACTCGGCCGACGGGGTGAGCGGCTCGTCGACGCCACCACGCCGGGCATACGCGGCGATGCCGTCGGTCCAGAAAACCTCACTGGTGAACGGGTCCGCCGAGGCGGCCACGCGGACCCGTGCCTCCGCCCGCAGAGCGACGTTGACCGAGGTCAGCATGTTGCGCACGGCGTAGTTCAACGTTCCGCACAACGGGTCGACCAACCACGTACGTCCGTTCTCGCCGGTGCCGGTGCGCCCGCTCTCCTCCGCGAGCACGCCGTCGTGCGGGCGTTCGGCGCGCAGGACGTCGAGGATGGCCTTCTCTGCCTCGACGTCCGCGGTGGTGGCGAAGTCGTCAGCGGTCTTCATGAAACGTGCAAGCGACGAGCCGTACTGCGAGCGGACGACCGCGGCTCCGGCTTCCGCCGCCGAGATGGCCAGCGCGTGATCGGTGATCGACATGCACGAACCATAGGTGCCCGGCGGTCGATGACGGTGACACGCCCGGCGCTGGGCGGGCGACGGTCAGGAGACCGCCGCCCGCACCAGCTCGATGACCCTCTTCTCCACGGCGGGGCTCCACTTCTGCAGCGCGTACGCCACCGGCCACAGGTCGCCGTCGTCGAGGTTGGCGGCGTCCTGGAAGCCCAGTGTCGAGTACCGGTAGTTGAACTTGCCGGAGTCCTGGAAGAAGACGACGATCTTGCCGTCGGCATTCGCGTAGGCGGGCATCCCGTACCAGGTCTTCGGCGACAGCTCGGGGGCGGCGGCGGTCACCGCCACGTGGACGCGTTCGGCGAGCGCCCGATCGTCCGGTTCCATCTGCGCGACCCGGTCGAGGAGCGCCGCCAACCCGTCGGCCTTCTTGGCGCCCTTCTTGCCCTCGGCGCGCAGTTCGGTGGCACGCTCCTTCATCGCGGCCCGCTCCTCGGGGCTGAAACCGTCGGACGTGGTCGTGGTGGTGTTCGCGGACATTGTCGGGCTCCCTCTCGTCAGGCTCGGCACGATGCCGGTGACCTGGGAAAAGGGTAGGCCGGACGGCTCGTCGGGGGCTTCTTGATTCCTGATCGGTTCGGCCGCGCCGAGAGGGCCGCCCGGGGTGGCGGGGTTGGTCGTGTGCGACGGCCTAGCCTGCCGCGTCCGGTGCCGAGGCTCGGGCCGAGGCGATGGTCCGTCCACGCTCCGACTCGGGAAAGCGGTCGAGCATGGCACGCACCTCGTCGGCGCTCACATTGGCACCGAACAACTCGCTGCCTGGTTCGAGTCGTACGCCTTCGGCCAGAGGGCCGGCGACGACCGGATCGAAGCCCAGCGCGTCCACCAGAGTCGCGACCGTGGCGAGATCCGTGGCGTCGTCGCCAGCGATCGCGATGGCCTTCCGGTCCGACGTCCCGGTCGGCCGCGCCCCGTCCTCGAGATCGTGGTAGCCCATGTGGTTGAACGCCTTGACGACACGGGACCCGGACAGGAACGCCTTGACGATCTCGCTCGACGAGGTACGCGCGTCGGTGAGGTCGTCGCGGATGCCGTCGATCTCCCACCAGTAGTTCATCGCGTCGACGACGAGCTTGCCGCGCAGTGCCTCGGCGGGAACACTGCGGTATTTCCCCAGCGGCAGGGCGAGGATGACGATGTCGGCCGCGGCCACCGCGTCGACCGCAGTAATGGCCGCCGCCCCCGGAGCGAGGACCTCGACGGTGAGAGCGATCTTCGCCGGGTCGCCGGAGCCGGCGACCAGCACCCGGTATCCGGCGGCGACGGCGAGCCGGGCGAGCACTGTGCCCACCTTGCCGGCCCCGAGGACACCGAGGGTCTGCGGCCGGCTCCGGTCGTACTCGTTCATGTCGTCCTTTCGAATCTGACGTGCTGATCAGGCCAGCAACTCGCGGACCATGGGGATCACCTTGGAGCCGTACAGTTCCACGGCGCGCATCCGGGCGCTCGCCGGTTGCGCCCCGGCCGAGTAGATGAGGTCGAACCGGCCGACACCGAGGCTGCGGATCGCGCGGGCCATCCGGCGGGCCACCGTCTCCGCTGAACCGATGTAGAGGGAGCCGTTCTCCACCTCGGAGTCGAACTCCTGGCGACGGATCGGTGGCCAGCCCCGCAGTTTGCCGATCCGGTCCCGCATGATCCGGTAGTGCGGCCAGTAGATCTCCTTGGCCTCCTCGTCGGTGTCGGCGACGAAGCCCGGCGAGTGCATGCCGACCGGGTGTGCCGTCGTACCGAGCTGCTCGGCCGCCCTGCGGTAGAGGTCCAGGTACGGCGCGAAGCGCTCGGGGGCACCGCCGATGATGGCGAGCATGAGTGGGAGCCCGTACTGGGCGGTGCGGACGACCGACTGCGGTGAGCCACCCACACCGACCCAGGTGCTCAGGTGCCCGGATTCCGTCTTGGGAAAGACGTCGGCGTTTTCCAGCGGGGCACGCAGGGTGCCGCTCCAGGTGACCGGCTTCTCGTCGAGCAGCTTGACGAACAGCTCGATCTTCTCCTCGAACAGCGTGTCGTAGTCGCGCAGGTCGTAGCCGAAGAGGGGGAACGACTCGGTGAACGAGCCGCGACCGAGGATGACCTCGGCCCGGCCGTGCGACAGCGCGTCCACAGTGGCAAAACGCTGGAACACCCGGACCGGGTCGTCCGAACTCAGCACTGTCACCCCGGAGGCCAGCCGGATCCGCGAGGTACGGGTGGCGATGCCCGCCAGCACCGTCTCCGGCGTCGACACCGAGTACTCCGGCCGGTGGTGCTCGCCCAACGCGATGACGTCGACGCCGAGCTGGTCGGCGAGCACCGCCTCGTCGACGACCTGGCGGATCGCCGCGGCGTGGGAGACGAGCTTGCCGGCGTCGTCCTCCGGTACGTCGCCGAAGGTGTCGAGGCCGAACAAGAGATCAGACATGGGTGGGCTCCTTCGCCAGCAGCTCCCGGACCCGCGGCGCGACCTCACTGCCCAGCAGTTGGATGGTGCGCGCGCGTGCCTCGCGGGGCAGGTGCATGATGTCGTACTTCAGGTCGAAGCGGTTCAGCCGCAGGTCGCGGGCGACCGCGGCGATCTTCTGCGCCACCGTCTCGGGCGACCCGACGAAGAGCGCTCCGCTGTCGATTTCCGCCTCGTAGCGCGCGCGGTCCGGTTTGTAGAAGCCGCGTTCCGCGGCGAGCGCCGCCGCGACCGGCTGCCAGTATCGCCACCACGTCTCCACCGCCTCCTCGTCGGTGTCGGCGACAAGGCCGAGTGAGTGCTGCCCGATTGGCTGCGGGGTATGCCCGAACTGGTCGAGCGCTTTTGTGTAGAGGTCGACGTGGCCGGCGAACCGCTGGGGTCGCCCACCGATGATCGCCAGCATGAGCGGGAGGCCGTGTCGGGCGGCGCGGACCACCGAGTTCGGGCTGCCTCCGACGCCGATCCAGGTCGGGATGCCGCCGGGCCGCATCCGTGGGTGCAGGCGCTGCTCGGTGAGCGGGCTTCGTACCGTTCCGGACCAGGTGACCGTTTCGTCGCGCTGTAGCCGTAGGAAGAGGTCCAGCTTCTCCTCGAACAACCGCTCGTAGTCGGCCAGGTCGTAGCCGAACAGCGGAAACGACTCGGTCGCCGACGCGCGTCCGAGGACCAGCTGGGCGCGGCCGTTGGACACGGCGTCGAGGGTGGCGAACTCGTGGTAGAGGCGTACCGGGTCGTTCGTGCTGAGCACGGTGACCGAGGTGCCGAGGCGAATCCGCTCGGTCGCCGTCGCGGCTGCCGCGAGCAACACCGGTGTCGCCGAGTCGTTGTGGCCCTCCCGGTAGTGCTCACCGAGGCTGAAGACGTCGAGTCCGACCGACTCGGCGAGTCGTGCCTCGTCCACGAGGAGCCGTACGGTCTCGGCGTCGCTCAGGACCCGGTCGCCGTCGGTGGCCACCTCCCCGAACGAGTTGAGCCCCAGTTCGAAACCTGTAGCTGTCATCGTGTCCTCCTCGGCTCCCCGTCGGTGACCCGCGGGAACGGACCTACCGGTTGACGTGTCAATGATGCTAACTTGGCGATTGACACGTCAATTCCCGGGAGAATGACATGACGGAGACCACACCTGCCCGGCGGGGAGGACGCAAACTGCCGACGGCGGAGGAGCTGCGGATCTGGCGGGACTTCATCGAGACGACGGCGGCGCTGAGTTCCCGGCTCGAGTCCCGCCTCCAGAGTGACTCCGCCCTCTCGACCGGGGACTACGCCGTACTGCTCGCGCTCAGCGAGGCGCCGGACCAGGCGATGCGCTCGTCGGCGCTCGCCGCGCACATCGGCTGGGAGCGGAGCCGGCTCTCCCACCACCTGGGGCGGATGGAGCGGCGCGGCCTCATCCGCCGCCAGGAGTGCGCGACAGTCCCCCGGGGGGCGGAGGTGCTGCTCACCGCGGCCGGAGTCGAGGCGTTCGGCAACGCGACATTTCCCCACCTGCGCGCCATTCGTGAACTCTTCGTCGACGCCCTCACGCCGGAGCAGATCGTCGCGGCGGGCGAGATCGCGGCAGCACTGCGCGCGCGCCTCGACGCGCCGGGCGAGGGGTGATCACGTCATCTGGCGAGCTGTCCGAGCACAGTGGTGTCGGTGATCCACCTCCATCCATGACTGGGAGTGATCAGGCAATTGCGAAGGGCTATGTCCGGGTGGTCCAATCCTCCAGGAACCCGCCAATCCGCCTGCCCTGGCTGAGACGGCGACGGCTGCGCCCGCCCCGGGAGGTACGACCATGATCGAGACCGCCGCCGCAGAGGCCCACCGCACCCGACCAGGCCGCCCCGGCCCCGCGAGCACGGAGTCGGTGTTGCCGGAGCTGCGGGAGATGTGGTGGGAGACGGGGGTACGGGCGCGAGCCGAGGCCGGTGTCTTCGCCGTCTTCGCTGAGCTGCCCAGGCTCGTACGGACAGCCCTGGGCATCAGTTGGCGCGCGGACCGACTCCGTACCGGCGTGGTGGCCGCGGCGACGGTCGGCGCGGGGGTGATGGCGGCCTTCGGGCTGCTGGCCACGCAGCGGGTGCTTGTGGAGTTGTTCGCCGGCGGGCCGACCGCGGACAAGGTGCGGGCGGCGATGCCCGCCCTGGCCGTGCTGGCGGCGGCGGTCGCGCTGCGCGCGGGGATGGGCATCGCCACGGGGTACGCGCAGAACGGGTTGACGCCGCGGGTGAGCCGCGAGGTGGAGCGGGGTCTGTTCGAGGTGTCCACGGCGGTACGGCTGGAGGCGTTCGACGCCGACGCGTTCGCCGATGACATGGAACGCGCCTCGCGGGGCACCGAGTCGACGATCGGGCTGGTGCAGGCGTCGATGAACCTGCTGGCCGGGCTGGCCGGGCTGCTCGCCGTGGCGGCGGCCGTCGTCATCATCCACCCGCTGCTGCTGTTGGCCCTGCTGGTGGCCACTGTGCCCAACGCGTGGGCGTCGTTGCGGGCCGGGCACCTGCGGTACCAGACGTACACCGCCGGATCGGTGCGCAGACGTCGACTGTGGCTGCTGCACAAGCTGATGGCCGAACGGGCCTCGGCACCGGAGTTGCGTTCGTACGGGCTGCGCGGATTCCTCCTCGATCAGTACGACCGGGTGATGCAGGTGGAGACCGACATCCAACTCGCCCTGGCCCGTCGGGTCACCACGACCACCACGGTCGGGGCGATCATCGGCGGCCTCGCCACCGGCACCGTCTACGCCCTGCTCGGCCTGCTGCTCCTGGACGGGCAGATCCCGCTCGCCGCCGCGGCGACCTGTGTCATCGCGGTCCAGTCCGCGCAGCGGTCCCTGGCCATCGCCACCTTCCAGGTCGATCACGTCTACACCGAGGGTCAGCACTTCGGCGACTACACCGGCTTCATGACCCGTGCCGGCGCCTACCTGCCGGACGCCACGCGACCTTCGGCCGCCGCCAGTCCGGAACGGCTGCGGGAGTTGACAGTCAGCGAGGTCAGCCTGCGCTATCCCGACCGGGACAACCCGGCCGTCGACGGCGTCACGTTGCGGATCACCGCCGGCCAGACTGTCGCGTTCGTCGGGGAGAACGGCTCGGGCAAGACGACCCTCGCCGCGATGATCGCCGGCCTCCGGGCGCCCTCCGAGGGCGGCATCGAATGGAACGGCCGACCGTTGGCGGACTGGGACGTCGCCGGGCTGCGGGCCCGGATCGCGGTGGTGACGCAGGAATACCACAAGTGGCCGTTCACAGCGGCGACGAACATCGCCATCGGCGACGTCGACACCGAGGCCCGGCAGGACCTCATCGAGGCCGCCGCCGCCCGCGCGGTCGCCCACGACATGATCAACGAGCTTCCGCACGGGTACGAGACGCTGCTCGACCGGACCTTCGCCAGAGGCCAGGACCTCTCCGGTGGGCAGTGGCAACGCATCACCGCGGCCCGCGGGTTCCTGCGCGACGCCGAACTGCTGATCATGGATGAGCCCTCCTCCGCCCTCGACCCCCGGGCCGAGGATGCCCTGTTCCAGGCCATCCGCGACCGCCGAGGCCGAGCCACCACCATCCTCATCACGCACCGGCTCGCGAACGTCCGCCACGCCGACCGGATCTTCGTCCTGCACCACGGCCGGCTGGTCGAGGCCGGCACCCACGACGATCTCGTCGCCACCGGCGGTCGGTACGCCGAGCTGTTCGCTCTCCAAGCCGCCGGCTACGACGCCAACCTGACCGAGCGCCCGCCACTTCCGCACCAGGACACCACCTCCTCTCGCTGAGGAGCAACGCCAGGACGAGGGGTACGTCCACCGGCAACGTCCGACGGTTCGGGCGTTCGTCCGCCTGCCCGCCGGAGGCTAGGCTTCGGCGTATGTCAGGGGCGCGATGGCGTGGCCGGACGGCGAATGTCGCAGTGGTGCTCGCCGTCGGGCTGGTCGCCCTCGTCGGCCTGGTGGTGCAGTCGCGCGGCATCGACACCGCCGCCGAGTGGACGGCACTGCCGGTGGTGCTCGCTTCCTCCGCCGCGCTGTGCGTACGCCGCCGCCATCCGGTGCCGGTGGGTGTGGTGGCGCTGGCCGCTGTCGGCGCGTACGGGGCGTTGCTGCACACGCCCGGCCCGATCATGCTGGTCTTCGTCGTGGCGCTCTACACCGTTGTCGACGAGGGATATCTCTGGATCGCCATCGGTCTCGGTCTCGCCTCGGTGATCGCCTTCGCCGTCGCGGACAGCGACAACCGATCCCCGGACACCATGAACGGGGCGACGCTGCTGCACGCCGGTTGGCTCGTCGCGGTGATCGTCGGTGTGACCCGCAACCGCCGGGCCTACCTCGCCGAAGCGCAGGCCCGCGCGGTTGTCGCCGAGCAGCGGATGGAGGAGGAGGCCCGGCGGCGGGCCACGGAGGAGCGGTTGCGCATCGCCCGCGAGTTGCACGATGCCCTCGGCCACCACCTCTCGCTGATCAATGTGCAGGCCAGCGCCGCTCTGCACCGGCCGGACCCGGCCCGCTCCGAGCAGGCGCTCACCGCGATCAAACAGACAAGCAAGGACACGTTGCGGGAGTTGCGGACGACACTCGGCGTCCTGCGGCGGGAGGGCGAGGCGCCGACCGGGCCCGGCCCCGGTCTCGATCGACTTGGCGATCTGATCCGGACGGCCGGACGGCCCGAACTGACGATCAGCACCGAACTTGCCGAGATCAGGTCGCTGCCCCCGGAGGTCGACCTGGCGGTGTACCGGATCGTCCAGGAGGCGCTCACCAACGTGGCCCGGCACGCCGGCGCCACCGCCGCTGTGGTTCGGGTGCGACCCGACCGTGACGACGTGCTGGTGGAGGTGGAGGACGACGGCACCGCCACACCCGGCGCGCCGGGCAGCGGGATCATCGGCATGCGTGAGCGAGCTGGCGCGCTCGGCGGTTCACTGACCGCTGGCGCGCAGCCGGACGGCGGCTTCCGGGTCCGCGCCCGCCTGCCGCTGCGGCCCGTTTCGACGACGGCGGGGAAGCCGGCGTGATCCGGCTGCTGCTCGCCGACGACCAGACTCTGGTTCGGGCCGGCTTCCGATCCATTCTGGACGGCGAGGATGGCATCGAAGTGGTCGGCGAGGCCGCCGACGGCGCCGAGGCGGTGCGGCTCGCCGGGCAGCTGCGTCCGGAGGTCGTCCTCATGGACATCCGGATGCCCGTACTGGATGGCCTCGCCGCCACCCGGCAGATCGTCGCGACCTGCGCGGCCCGGGTGATCATCCTGACCACGTTCGACCTGGACGACTATGTCTACGGTGCGCTCCGGGCCGGCGCGAGCGGCTTCCTGGTCAAGGACACCGAGCCGGCGGAGCTGATCCACGGCGTGCGGGTGGTCGCTCGTGGCGACGCGCTGATCGCGCCGTCGATCACCCGCCGGTTGATCGCCGAGTTCAGCGCTCGGGCCGCGCATCCGGACCCCGGGCCGCGACTGAGCGTGCTCACCACCCGCGAGCGCGAAGTGCTCGCACTGGTCGCCGCGGGCCTGTCGAACGACGAGATCGCCGCGCGGTTAGTGCTCAGCCCCGCCACCGCCAAGACGCATGTCAGCCGGATCATGACCAAGACCCAGGTGCGGGACCGCGCCCAACTGGTGATCCTCGCCTACGAGTGCGGTCTGGCCGTTCCCGGTTGGCTCACCCGCTCCTGAGCACGACCTCAGGCGGCCAGCCGGGCACTGCGGCGGGCCCGGACCAGAGCCAGTCCACCGAGGACCACACCGACCAGCCCGACCGCCAGGGCCACGAAGGCCCCGCCGAGCCCGTTACCCGTACCGACGCCTCCGTCGGAGGTGGCCACCACCAGCCCACCGAGCGCCACCGCGACCAGCCCCGCCGCCAGGGCGAGGACGGCCCCGCCGAGCCCGGAGCCGGTGCCGACCCGACTGGTGGGGCGGGCCAGGGCCAGTCCACCGATGACCACGCCCACGAGCCCCAACAGGACGCCCACGCTCGCGCCGAGTCGTCCGGAGCTCATTGCGAGAACCGTGGCGGCGGTCGGCTGGACCGAGGCGTGGGCGGCCAACTCGATCCCGGCGGGCGGAGCGGCTACGGCGGCGACAAGCAGAAGACGGACGGACATCACGGATCCCTTCGACGGTGTGACGGCTACCGGTGGCAGCGTAGGTAGCGCAGCGCACCCGGGTCGTCATGCCGGAGTTGCCGATCGGCCCACAACCCAGGAGGTACGCGTCCGGGACGCCGTACCGTCGCAGTCGTCTCTCCCGGCAGCCGACGTACACCCGGCACCTCCGGTCTACCGGTCGCCGGACAGCTCTCCGATCGGGGAACGGGACCGCGTGGGTGCGCCGTCGGTGCGAACGCCCCGGCGGGGAACGTCGACCTCGGGCGGCCCGTGGCCGTCAACCGCTGACGTGCCGGGCCGTGGCGAGGAGGAACGCCTGGTCGTCCCGCTCTGTGCTCCCGGCCCGCCGCACCAGGCGGCACTCCTCCCGCAGGCCGGCGGCCCCGATCGCGGCGGCGACCTGGTCTGCCGTGTATCGGTGCCGTGTCAGGTGGATCTCGCGGCCGAAGCGGCGGCGGTAGGGGCCGGACAGGTCCCGCGTACCTTCGCCGGCCTGGAAGCCGACGAGCAGGTGGCCCGCGGGCCGAAGGACCCGAGCCGCCTCGGCGAAGACGCGCGCCTGCCCGGGGCAACTCCCGCTCGGTCATCTGCGTGCCACCTCGGGCCAGGTGGCCCACAGCCCGGCGAGCTCGACGAAGATCTCGCGGCCGGATCACCTGCATCGGCTGTGGGCAACTCCGCTACCCGCACAAGCCGATCGGTGATGGCTAGCTATGTTCGGGATGTTCCGGCAAGCAGCGGCCTCCCGGGGTCTGCGATGGTTGCGTCCGGCTCCGGCCGGTCATCGCCCGGACCGAAGACGGCTCGGCACGGTGCCAACGTTGCTGGGCAGCCACCCATCACGCACCCTGCGCCGACTGTGGCCGAGAACGGAAGATCGTCGACGACGCCCTGGCCGCACCGCAACCGTGCGCCAACTGCGGAAACCTACGGCCCAGCGTGAAGGCCGTGCGCACCCGGGTGTCATTGTTGGGGGGTTGGAGTGTTGGACACGGTGATGGTCCAGCTGATTCCGTGTGGGGCGAGGAAGGTGAGGAAGCTGGTGGGGTCGTATGCCTGTGCCGGAGCGAGCACGCCTGGTTTGGCGCCGTCGGTGACCAGTCGGCGGGCGGCTTCGACGGCGATCACGGCGGTGATGCCGTAGGTGTCGTGGCCCCGTACGATCCCGCGGGCTGATTGGCCGTCGCGGCTGACGGCGTCGATGAGGTAGGTGAACCGTTGGGTACGGCGGTCCTCCTCGGTGGGTCCTTCGGGCAGGCTGTCGATGAGCTGTGGAGCGAGCGGGACGCCCAGCTGGGCGCCGACCGCGGCGTCGACGAGGCTCTCGACGTGCCGGACCTCTATGTGGCGGGGGATGGTGACCACCTCTGACAAGGGGCATTTCACCACGTCGGTCGGTTGCGGGGCGTCGGGCAGGGCGACCGTGGCGTGCCGGGCGGGGACGCCGGTACGCCAGTCACCGTTGTCGTAGCTGAGGCCGCCCGCCTTGATCGCGTCGATCGTCTCGACGGCCGAGCGGAGCGAGCCGCGGGAGAACCCACCCCCGCCGACGATGAAGTGGCTGACGGCGATCTCCTCGATTGGCTGGAGGCGCTCGGCGAGCAGGTGCGCGATGAGGTCCCCGGGGACGCAGCCGTCGTTCGTGGCGGGGACGACGGTGACCCCGGCGCGTTCCGCCTCGCCGGCGAAGGTGTCGAAGACCGCTTTGGTGTAGAGCTGCTCGCCTGCGGTGTCGACGTAGTGGCAGCCGGCGGCGATGGCCGCTCGGACCACGGCGGAGCCGGAGCTGGTGAACGGTCCGGCGCAGTTGATGACCGCGTCACATCCGCGGAAGGCTGCCACCAGGCGGTCGTGGTCGTCGGTGTCGGCTACCCGCTGCCCGGCGTCGACTGTTCCCACAGTCGTCGCGGCCTCGCGCAGGCGTGCGGCGTTGCGGCCGACGAGCAGCATGTCGATGTCACGGTGGGCCAGCTCCGCGAGGACGAGCTTTCCCTGGTAGCCGCTTGCGCCGTAGACGGCAATCTTCACGTGGATCTCCTGGTTTGAGCAATGAGTGATGATGAGTGATGTCGTGCGAGCCGGCTGACCAACTCGCCCGTGACTCACCGTATGGCGGCATGGCGAGACGTCCAATACGTGAGCATCTCCGTCGCATGCGCGACCGTCTTCGCATCGGATCGTGGATATACGCTGGCTGAATGGACGTGCTCTCCGACGCGGTCACCGCCATGCGCACCGGCCAACCGCACTCCGGCCGGGTGCACTGGCCGGCGCCGTTCGGTACGCGGAACCCGCCGGTCGCGGGAGCCGGCTTCCACATCGTCTTGCAGGGATCGTGCTGGCTGTTCCCACCAGACGGCGCACCGATCGCCCTCGGCGTGGGGGATGTGGCATTTCTGCCCCACGGGTCCGCCCACGGCCTAGCCGACAGCCTGTCGACCCCGCTGGTGGACGCCGCCGCGTCACTGGCCGAGATTCCACCCGGCCAAGACGACGACGGGGTACCAGCCGACCAGCACCCGGACGGTTCGGCCGCTGCGACGGTCATGCTCTGCGGCGCGTACCTGCTGGACCGGTCCCGGGCACATCCGCTGCTCGGCGACCTGCCGGAGGTCATCCATCTCCCGGCCCGGGTCGGCCACCACCCGGAGCTCCGCGCCGCCGTTGACCTGCTCGGCGGTGAACTGGAGCAGCCACGGCCGGGCGGCGACGCCATGCTGCCCGCCCTGCTGGACGTGCTGCTGCTGCACATCCTGCGCGCCTGGTTCGACGAACAACCCGCCCACGGTGTCGCTACCGGCTGGGCAGCAGCGGTGCGCGATCCCGCCGTCGCCGCTGGGCTTCGGGCCATCCACAGCGCCCCTGGCCAGCCATGGACCGTCGGGGAACTAGCTTCCCAGGCCGGGCTGTCCCGCGCGGCCTTCGCCCGACGGTTCGCCGCGCTGGTCGGTCAGCCGCCGCAGACGTACCTGACCTGGTGGCGGATGACACTCGCAGCCCGGCTACTGCGCGACGGTGACGCACCGTTGGCCACAGTGGCCAGGAAGGTGGGCTACACCTCAGAGTTCGCCTTCGCCCACGCGTTCAAACGGGAACACGGGTCGGCTCCCGGCGGATTCCGCAGATCCGCCCGGTGAGGTACCTGCTCATCCGCCCCGGGCCGCACCCGGCGTCGAGGACGCGGGTGTCGCCGCCCGCCGTCACCGCCTCGGCGAACGCGTCGACCATGGCGAGGTCGAGTGGGGCTTCGGCGCGGGTGTCAGGCAGGCAGGTGGCGTAGTCCTCGGCGACGGTGTCGTAGGCACGTCGTACGCCGCGCAGGTCGAGGGGGTCGGAGGGCGAGGCGGTCACGGGCCGCATCATCGCACCGGGGGAGCTACCCGTCGGTCCGGCGCAGGTCTTCGGCGCGGGCATCGAGACGATCGAACGAGTCCCGATGCGGGACGCGCCGAAAGACCTGAGGGTCGAGCCCCCGCGCCGGTGCCGGTTGTGGTGGGACTACCCCTGCCAGGCGTCGATGGCGCGTACGCCGTCACGTATGACCCGGTCCACAACCGCGGGATTGCCGCTGGAGCCCTCCCACCCCTGGTCGTTGAACACCGTCACCACGGTGTCGACGCGGGCCACCGCGATCTGGCTGGACCCGTTGCCGCCCGTGTGTTCTCCGTTCGGGTTCGTGTTGGGCCACGTCCGGGTCAGCAGCAGCGCCTCGTCGCCGACGCCGGGCAGAGCCTCGGTCTTGACGGTCGCCCGGTTCCCGGACTGCTGGTAGGAGGGACACGCCTCCAGGTCGGTGCGCAGCCGGGCCACGTAGTCAGTGGCACCGGTGCCGGCGAAGGTGAAGATGGTCTGGTGGACCATCCCCTGGGGCGTGTAGGAGGGACCGTCGTCGGGCCCCTTGTAGGTGACTGTCATCGCCGCGGCGGCGGTGACCTGGCGGCCCCCGGTGCCGAACTCGTTACCGCAGAGCTTCGGCAGGGCCTCCTCGACCGGCACCGTTCGACGCGGAGACTTCCGCAGCTCGGGCGGCAACTCGACGAACGCTGACGTCGGGATGGTCACCGGGCCGCTCACGCTCGGCGAGGGCTGACCTGTCGGGTCCACCGCTGCCGCCGCGGATGTCGGCGCCCCACTCGACGGGGTCGGGTCGGGCGGGTCCGCGGTGGTGGTGCAGGCGGCGGCAAGTGTCATGGTGCCCAGCAACGGAATCAGCGCGAGCGCGCGTCGCGTACGGGCGGGCGGTAGCGATGTGTGTCGGCTCATGATCACCCTTCGTCGATGTCGGGGGCAGTTCCCGGTGGCGTACCGTCCCAAACGAGGATTCGTGGCCGCCGGACGCTCACCCGCGCTGTGGTAATCGGGATGTCGACACACCCGCCGGCCCGCTAAGCTGCCCGCATGACCAGCGTGATCGCCCAGTGCACCGGAGCGTCGGATGACGTCCAGGTCGGTGCGCGGCGACGCCGGCGACCCGTCGCCCGCCTGCGCTGACCTGTTTCCTGCGACCGGCGGATCGAGCCGCCGGTCGTGCGCTGGTCGTCCTCGGTCCGCCCGCATCTCCTGTCGTCAGAGGCCCGCCTGACAGCGCGGGTCCGAGTGAGATCGGCGTACTCATGGATCTTGAAAGGTTGTTGTCCGACCGGCTGGCACCGGCGTTCTCCGCGGTGGCCGGCGGACCTGTTGATCCGCTCGTGCGGCGCTCTCCGCGGGCGGATTTCCAATCCGACGCGGCGCTCGCGCTGGCCCGGCGGCTCGGCCGTCCGCCGCGCGACATTGCCGCCGAGGTGCTCGAACACGCGGTACTCGACGACGTCTGCGTGTCGGCGGTGGTCTCCGGGCCGGGTTTCCTCAACCTCACCCTCGCCGACGTGGCACTTGCCGACATGGTCTCCGGGCTGGCCGGCGACGCCCGTCTCGGCGTGCCGGTGACGGCTGCCCCGCAGACCGTGGTGGTCGACTATTCGGCTCCAAACGTGGCGAAGGAGATGCACGTCGGGCATCTTCGCTCCACTGTCATCGGCGACGCGGCAGTGCGGCTGCTGGACTGGCTGGGGCACCGGGTGGTGCGGGTCAACCACCTGGGTGACTGGGGGACACCGTTCGGCATGCTGATCGAGCACCTGGCCGACCTCGGCGAGGCCGGTGCGGCGCACGAGTTGTCGATGGGTGACCTGGACGGCTTCTATCGGGCGGCGCGGGTGAAGTTCGACGCAGACGAGACGTTCCGGGAACGCTCGCGGCTGCGGGTGGTCGCGTTGCAGGGCGGCGACGAGCGGACGCTGCGGTTGTGGCAGCTGTTGGTGGCGCAGTCCGAGCGGTACTTCCTGACCGTCTACGACCTGCTCGACGTGACGTTGTCCGAGGGCGACTTTCGGGGCGAGAGCGCCTACAACGATCTGCTCGCGGGGGTCGTCGACGACCTGGGCCGGCTGGGCATGCTGGTGTCCAGCGGTGGGGCCGACTGTGTCTTCCCGGTCGGGTTCAGCGGCCGGGACGGCGAGCCGATGCCGCTCATCGTCCGCAAGAGCGACGGGGGGTACGGCTATCCGGCCACCGATCTGGCCGCGCTGCGGCAGCGTGTCGGTGAGCTGGGAGCGAGCCGGCTGTTGTACGTCGTCGGGCTACCGCAGCGGCAGCACTTCGCCATGGTGTTCGCGGTCGCCCGGGCGGCCGGTTGGCTGTCTCCGCCGGCCCGGGCCGAGCATCTGGGTTTCGGGTCGATCCTCGGCGGCGACGGGCGGATGCTGCGCAGCCGGGCTGGCGAGTCGGTGAAGCTGGTCGGGCTGCTGGAGGAGGCGGTAACCCGAGCCACGGACCTGGCCCGGCGGAGGAACCCCGAGCTGGATGCCGACGCTGCCGCCGAGATCGGTCGCGCGGTGGGGATCGGCGCGGTCAAGTACGCCGACCTGTCAACTGATCGGACCAAGGACTATGTCCTGGACTGGGAGCGGATGCTCGCCCTGGACGGCAACACCGCGCCGTACCTCCAGTATGTGCACGCCCGGATCCAGTCGGTGTTCCGGCGCGCCGAGACAACCGCGCGGCCGGACACGCCCGTCGTGCTCACGCTGCCGGCGGAGCGGGCGCTCGCGGTCGAGCTGCTCGGCTTCGCCGCGGTGGTCGGCGAGGTGGAGCGGAGCCTTGAGTTTCATCACCTCGCCGGTTACCTGCACCGGCTCGCCACCGCGTTCAACGCGTTCTACGAGCGCTGCCCAGTGCTGCGGGCCCCAGACGAGCTGCGGGAGAGCCGCCTGCTGCTCGCCGAGCTGACGGCCCGGACGCTGCGGCAGGGGCTGCACCTGCTCGGCATCCGAACCCCGGAGCGAATGTGAGGCGTCAGCGGACCTTCTTCGTCGCCCGCTTCCGGGGCGGCGTCAACAGGTCGGCGATCTGGGCGATCGCCGAGGGCACCAGGCGGTAGTAGGCCCACACCCCCCGCTTGTCGCGTTCGAGTAGGCCAGCCTCGGTGAGGATCCGCAGGTGATGACTCACCGTCGGCTGGGACAGGTTGAGCGCCCCGGTGAGGTCACTGACGGACGCCTCACCTTCCGGCGCGGACTGGATCAGGCTGAGCAGGCGCAGTCGCGCTGGATCGGCGAAGGCCTTCAGCACCCCCGCGAGCCGTTCGGCATCGGCCCGCTTGATTGGATCGCCGGTGAGCGGCGAGATCGCAGGCATGGCAGTTTTCGCAGTTCCCACGCCCACTATGGTTACACCAACACCATCAATACGCAGGTAGAACCGGCATCAATACTCCAATGGCGTCCGTACGGCGACGCGAAACGGCTGAACGTGAGTCGAACGTCGACGACCGTGGTGACGTACCGGCCGTGTGGGGCTCCGCCGCGCCCCACACGGCCGTACGCCGACGGACATGCCGTCGAGTCAGCCGCGACCGAGGGTCAGCGGCGGGGTCGGGGTGTGCTGCGCGGTAGGACGTACGGCGGTCCAGCGATGATCAGATCCGACTTCAGCTCCTGGTACGCCCGCTTGGGCTGGTAGTTCTCGTCGTAGATCGTGGCCAGGCCCTCCGGCGGGTCGTCGAACCAGCCCGGCACCCAGGAGTGCTTGTCGCTGAAACCCCAGACCGTGTACGACAGGCAGCTGCGTACGGCGAGGCACGCCTTCATCAGCACACTGAAGTTGGCCGCCGAGGCCTGCAACCGGGGGTTGATCTCCTCCGCGTTGCCGGCCTGGACGCCTGCGGTCATCTGACTGCGGACGTCGACCTCGGTGAACGCGGTGGCGACGCCGAGCCCACTGAACTTCTTCAGCGCGGCGGTCACCTGGAGGGTGTCGAAGTTGCCGTACTGGGTGCCCAGGTGGCCCTGGGAGCCGACGCCGTCGATCGGCACACCCTGGGCCCGTAGGCCCTTGGTCATGTCGTAGACGAACTGGGTCTTGTCGTCCGCCGGGTTGCCGGAGCCGAACGCCTCGATGTTGTAGTCGTTGTAGAACAGCAGGGCCTTGGGGTCGGCCGCCCGCGCCCAGCGGAACGCGTCGGCGATGTAGCCGGGCCCGAGGTTCTCTGCCCAGAAGCCCTTGTAGTGCAGGGTCGACGGGGTGTCCCACGGGTCGCTGACCGCCTCGTTGACCACGTCCCACTGCCAGATCTTGCCCTTGTACCGGTTGGCGACGGTGGTGATGTGCTTGCGCAGCAGCTCGCGCAGCTCCTGCTTGCTGATGGAGCCGTCGGCGACACCGCTGGTCAGCCAGCCGGGCAGTTGGTTGTGCCAGACCAGCACGTGGCCGCGTACGCTCTGCCGGTTGCGCTTGGCGAAATCGACGAACTGGTCGGCCGCCGCCCAGTTGTAGGTGCCGCGGGTGGGCTCCAGGACCTCCCACTTCATCACGTTCTCGGCGGTGACCGAGGTGAACTCCGAGGAGGCCAGCGCGCGGTACTGCGGGTCACCGGCGTCGTTGAGGGCATCCATGTTGACCGCGGTGCCGACCTGGAGGCCGTGGCGCAGGCCGAGGGCGCCGAGGCTCTGCGCCGTGGGGTCGTACGGCCGACTCGCGGTGGCGGGCACCGTGTTCAGCGCCGCGACGGTCGCGACGGCGACCACGCCGACGGTCGTCCACTGTCTCAGCTTCATGTGCCTTCCTTTCCAGACCCTTGATCGACGAATATCGATCAAGAAGGTGCGGGTCCGGTGTTGGCGGATGGGAGCGGGGTTCGCGATCGAGCGCCCCGGCTCGGGGCAGGGGGCCGGTAGTTCCGGCCGACGACCGGAAACCTGCTCGAAACGTTAAGGCCGTCAATGTCCGGCGTCAACGCTGAAAACTTCCGGAAATTCGTCATATGACCAGCGGGGGCTCGCTGGAGATGCCCGCGAAACTTCCGGAGGCCGGCGGCCTGCTGCTGCCACCCTGCCGACATCGTCGACCGGGTGGCCGACGATGCCTGGCGTCGCTACGGGAGCTGACCTCTGCGGTCAGCGCAGGCCGGCGAAGAGATCGTCTTCGGGAGTCGGCGCGCCGGTGCGGTCACGGACCCGAACGAAGGTCTCCACCCCCATCAGCTCGGTGAACCGCTCCCGGCCCAGTTGCAGGAAGAAGATGTTCTCGGTCTGACTGGCGTGGGTGGCCAGGGCGTCGAACTTCTGCGCCCCGAAGCTGCTCGTGTCCACCCAGGTGCTGATCTCGTCATCGGGCAGGCCGAGTTGCGGCATCGGCTCCGCCGCCGGGTCCGGTGCGTCCCACTCGACGCCGAGGTCCCGCATGATCTGGCCGAACTGCTCGAACGCGGTGCGGGGGACCGTGGTCCAGTACACCTTCGCCGGGGTATCCGTCTGCTCCACGGCGGCCATGGTGATCCGGTGCGCCTGGATGTGGTCCGGGTGGCCGTAGAAGCCGTTCTCGTCGTACGTGACGATCACGTCCGGCTGGTACTGCCGGATCAGCTCGGCGAGGCGGTCCGCCGCCTCCGCCACCGGCGTCGTCCAGAACGCGCCGGGCTGGTCGTTGGTCGGCCAGCCCATCATCCCGGAGTCGGCGTAACCGAGGGTCTCCAGGTGGCTGACCTTCAACACCGCGCAGCTGGCCTCCAGCTCGGCCTGGCGCATGGCCACGACAGCGGCCGGGTCGTGCTTCGGGTCGCCCGGCTTGACCCCACCCGGGCCGTCACCGCACCGCCCGTCGGTGCAGGTCACCAGCACCGTCGTGATCCCCTCCGCGGCATAGCGGGCAAGGACGCCGCCGGTGCTCGTCGCCTCGTCGTCGGGATGGGCGTGCACCGCCATCAGGGTCAGAGGTCGCTCAGCCATGTCATCACCCTACGGTCGTTCCCCAGTCGGAGTCGCGCAGGGCGACGCAACGTGGATCCTAGCCAGTCCGGATCGGGCCGGGGCCGATCACCGGCAAACCCCGATCGCCCACCCGGCGGTTTCCTACATTGAGGCGTGGCCAGCACATCCGACAGGCTGGGACGCGAGGAGAGGTTCAATGGCGAGGGCCGGCATGGGGGCATCGTTCGGGGACGTGCGACAGGTCGACGCCGGGGTCCTGAACATCGGGTACGTCGACGCTGGTCCGTCCGACGGTCCCGCCGTGATCCTCCTGCACGGCTGGCCGTACGACATCCACAGCTTCGTCGACGTCGTGCCGCTGCTCACCGACGCCGGCCACCGGGTCGTCGTGCCGTACCTGCGGGGCTACGGCACGACCCGGTTCCTCTCCGACGACACCATGCGCAACGGCGAACCGGCAGCCATGGGACTCGACCTCATCGCACTCATGGACGCCCTGAAGATCGACACCGCGAAGCTGGCCGGATTCGACTGGGGTGCGCGTACGGCAGACGTCGTGGCCGCCCTGTGGCCCGAGCGCTGCCGAGGGCTGGTGTCGGTGAGCGGCTACCTGATCGACGGCCAGGCATCGGGCCGGGTGCCGCTGCCCCCGAAGGCGGAACTGGCCTGGTGGTACCAGTACTACTTCGCCACCGAACGCGGCCGGGACGGGTACGACCGGAACCGGCGCGACTTCGCCAGGCTGATCTGGCAGACCGCGTCCCCGAAGTGGTCGTTCGACGAGGCCACTTTCAACCGCAGCGCGACCGCGTTCGACAACCCCGACCACGTGGACATCGTGATCCACAACTACCGGTGGCGGCTGGCCCTCGCCCCCGGCGAGTCGCAGTACGACGAGGTGGAGAAGCGACTGGCCGCGAAACCGAAGATCACGGTGCCCAGCATCTCGCTGGAAGGGGATGCCAACGGCGCGCCGCACCTGGAACCCGCCGTCTACGGCAAGCAGTTCGCCGGGCGGTACGAACACCGGACCGTCGGCGGCGGTGTCGGGCACAACCTGCCCCAGGAGGCGCCTCAGGCGTTCGCGGACGCGGTGCTGGACGTCTGACCCGGGCCGCTACCGGCGGCGGCCCGGTCGCTGGGGCTCCGGACGTTCCACCCGCACCGGGTCGCCCCGGACGAGGTCGTCGTGGACCCGCCACCGGGCGGTGGTGACGGCACGCCGGGCCGCCTCGTCGCCCTGCTCGACGCGTTGCCGCAGCAGTTCCAGGGCGACCCGGCGGTTCAGGCTGAACTGCCGTTCCTCGTCCACCACGACGACGAGGCCCGAAGGACGGTGTGTCGCTCGGACCGCCGTGCTGGCCTTGTTGCGGTGCTGACCACCCGGACCGCCGGTACGGCAGCCGACGATGTCGACGTCCGCCTCGGCGAACGGCGTCGGCGTCGCGTCGGGTGACGGCGGCTGCGCTGTGACATACCAGTTCTTTCGGCCCGTGCTCGCCCGGTACGGACTCGGGGCCTGCCAGCACAGCGTTCCGGTCCACGAGGCCGCGAACGCGTCGGCGTCCGTACCGGTGATCTGAATGAGCACCGAGCGGTAGGTGCCGGGCTGATCACCGGGCACCACCTGGACCTGTTCGATCGTCAGACCCCGGCGGGTGCCAGCTTCGGTCAGCCGACGCAGTAGCTGGGCCAGTGCCCAGGCGCACTCCCGCGGACCACGACCGGCGGACACGAGCAGGAGCACGCTCACGACCGGCCCCGTCCGTCGCGGTGGCCCCGCCGCTGCGTTCGGGAGGTGGACCCGAGATCGGGCGTCTTGTAGGTGACAAGGGGAGTCGTGCTGACCACCGGGGTGGCCAACCGGTGCTCGACGAGATCGGCGATCACCTGCTCGATGCGCTTGTACGCCGTGGGCGCCTCCTCGAAGAGCAGTTGGCGGTCGCCGCACACCACAAGCGAGCCCACTGGCGTACGGCGTAGCTCCTCGACCGTGTGCTTGGCCCGGCCCCGCCGCAGGGCGTCGGCGCGCGACATCTTGCGGCCGGCGCCGTGCGCCACCGAATGGTTGGCCTCCGGCCCGGCGTGGGCGGCGACCAGGTAGGAGGCCGTGCCCCGGGTGCCGGCGACGAGGACGTCGCAGCCGTCGCCCGGCGCCGCGCCCTTGCGGTGCAGGTAGACCCCGTCCCGGACCTCGACCAGGTTGTGGCACTGATCGACGATCGGTGCGGTGGGCTCTGCCCCCAACGCGTACGCGACCCGGGCCGCCAGCACCCGTCGGTTGAGCGAACCCCAGCGCACGGCGTCGTCGTGCATCGTCAGGTAGGCGGCGGGATCGGGTGCGGCGCCGGCGCCGTGCACCTCGGTGTGCGCCCGCAGGATCCGCTCGCCCAGACCACGGGAA
Organism: Micromonospora sp. NPDC005215; assembly: GCF_040607915.1. NCBI lineage: Bacteria > Bacillati > Actinomycetota > Actinomycetes > Micromonosporales > Micromonosporaceae > Micromonospora > Micromonospora sp. NPDC005215. The sequence continues at coordinate 21,961 of NZ_JBEXHQ010000065.1, forward strand.
CCGGTGTGCACGATGAGCACGAGATCGCCGGCGTCGAGCCCGAGACGACTCGCGTGGTGCGCGTCGAGGATGGTGTCGACGCGCGCCAGCTCGACGAAGTGGTTGCCACGCCCGACCGTCCCGAGACCGTCCAGGTGACCGGCTGGGACGTCACAGTTGACGACCGCCCAGGCCGGGTCGCCGGCGTCCTGGTCCGGGTCCATCGCGCGGTCGAGGTTGGGGAACCGGGCGGCGAGGCGCTCCGGCACGGCCCGCTTGAGCTTGATGGGGAACACGGCGATGCCGCAACCGATGTCGGAGCCCACCAGGAACGGGTACAGCACAGTCGACGCCATGGCCGCGCCGATGGGCGCGCCCTTGCCGGGGTGCAGGTCCGGCATCGCCGCAACGTGGATCATGCCGTCGAGGGCGGCAACCTGCCGGCACTGGGCGAGCGCGGCGGACTCGATCCAGCTCGCGGGTGAGGCGAACACCGTGACGGTGGCCGGGGCGGACGGGGGCAGGGACTCCCGAGGGGAGTGGTGCTGGTGCAAGGAGGCTCACTTCTCACGCAGACGCAGGAACGGACGACGCCACGCCCTCCGGGAGGTGTCACCGGGGGCGGATGCGGGGGTGGTTCCGTCAGTACGTCATGGCCGTCACTCTCGTGCAGCCCGTCGCCTGCGGCAAACGATTTTCCGTCGCGACGGACGCCGCCGCGGTGGCACGCCGCGCCGCATCCTGCCCTACGGGGTCCAGGGCGCTGGCGAGCCCACTCTCGCCGCGCGGTTGGTCGAGCGCCTCGGATTGCCGTGGTATCCGGTGGACTACCTGCTGTGGCTGCCAGGGTGGGTCGAGGTGCCGGTCGCCATGCGGAGGCTGGGTCTGACCGACTGACCCGGGCCCCGGCGGCGCCCGGACCCGTTGACATGGCACACCAACCGTCGGCCCACTCCCAGCGGGTAGTGGGCCGACGGTTGGTGTGCATGGTCAGTGCTGGAGGTGCCCGGCCGGCAGGTCACCGGCCGGCCTCCGATCAGGACTCCCGGGTGCGCCGCCGGGCGAGGAAGAATGCGAATGCGCCAAGCACGACCAGCGCACTTCCGATGCCCGTCATGGCCGGGATCGCGCCACCGCCGGTCACCGGCAGGACTGGCGTCCTGCCGCCGCCCCCGGGGCTGCCGGGTGCGCCGGGCGCTCCGGGGCTACCCGGTGCGCCAGGGCTGCCTGGTGCTCCCGGTGCTCCCGGGCTGCCCGGTGCTCCGGGGCTGCCGGGTGCGCCAGGACTGCCGGGTGCTCCCGGTGCGCCGGGCGCTCCGGGGCTGCCGGGTGCGCCGGGACTGCCTGGTGCGCCGGGACTACCGGGCGGGCCGGACGGTCCGGCAGGGCCGGTGGGTCCGGGTGGGCCGGTGGGTCCGGGTGGGCCGGTGGGTCCGGGTGGGCCGGTCGGCCCGGCGCACAGCGGCGCTGTGATGACGTTGGTGTCGAGGGTGACGGCGGCGGTACGTGCCAGCGCACGGCCCTGGAGGGTCGCGCCCGTGGCCATCGTGATCGCCGCTTGGGCCATGACGGTGCCCACGAAGGTGGTACCCGTGCCGATCGTCGCCGAGCTGCCGATCTTCCAGAACACGTTGCAGGCCGAAGCGCCGTTGATCAGGACGACGCTGCTGTTCGACGCCGTCGTCAGCGAGGAGTCGACCTGGAAGATGAACACGGCTGCGGGGTCGCCCTGGCCGTTGAGCGTCAACGCCCCGGTCAGCTGCGCGGCCCCGATCCGGTAGACGCCAGCGTTGAGGGTGTTGCCCCCGAGTTCCGCGGGCAGGTTGGTGAACGGTGTCCGCCCGGCGGCGTCGTTGAAGGCGATGGTCAGATCACTCTGGGCCTGGAGAGCGACCGCGTCGCCGAGGTGGACCTCACCGCCGATGGTTGCCGTGCCGAAGCCCGCCGCGGTGCTTCCCGGGAATCGTCCGAGGCTTTGAGCCAGGAAGCTCGGGCCGGTGTTGGTCGGCTCGGCTCCGGCGAGGACGGAGAAGTTGCCGGCTGTTCCCAGGTTGACCGGTGCGTCCGCGGCGCTGGCCGGCGTTGAGCCGAGCAGCAGAAAGCTCGCGGCGACGGCGGCTGCTGCTGACGTCGCGAGCGCGGGTAGCAGCCGTCGGCGAAGACGATGATGATTGGGCTTTGCTGTCACAGAACACCCTCCGTGGGTACTACTTCGCAGGAGAGCCCGGTGAGCCACGCCCTGCGTGAAACGGCCTGAATGGCACTGAGAAAGTGCGTTCACCACCACATCACGTCACGGTCACGTATGCGCACAAAACGGGATATTAAGCATGCCAGATCGGGCAATACCCATTCGCGTTCATGTTGGCCCCAACCCGCGACTGGCCTGTCTGGACCAGGTGGCCGACATCGCGAAAGGCGAGCTTCTATCGGATCGACCGTCGTCCTTGTTGGCAGCCCAGCGGCCGCTCTCAGGGCTGGTGTGCCGCAGCGGGCCTGATCGCCCGGCCGTGCACGCAGGGTGCGGACGGGCTGTTGCTGGTGGCCGGGAAACGGAATCGACGCAGCTCCTCGATCACGAACCCTTCGGCCCTGATGGCGGCGACGGTGTCGCGGTTGGTGTGGCAGCCGGCGAAAAGCTTCGGCCACAGTGTCGCGTCGAGTAGTCGTTGGGCTCGGTGCAGGCCGCTGTGCTGCTCGGCGGCGACGTGCTCGAAGAAGCGCAACTGGCCGCCGGGGCGCAGCACCCGGCTGGCCTCCGCGAGCGCGCTCGCCTGATCCGGCACGGTGCACAACACCAGCGCGACGACCGCCGCGTCGAACTCGCCAGCACCCGCGGGGAGGGCGTCCGCCAGACCGTCGACGACAGTGACCGGTACCGGCGCGTTCGGTGCCGCCCGCTCGGCGGCGGCGCGCAGTCGGCGTTCCGGCTCGACCGCGACGACCTCGGTCACCCCGGGGGGATAGTGGGCGAACATCCGGCCGTTGCCCGCGCCGATCTCGATCACCCGGCCGGACAGGCCGGTGACCAGGTCCCGTCGGAACTCCGCCGTGCCGGCGCGGTCCATGGCGACGCTGAGCCTTTCGTACACCCGGGCGAACACCGGATGGGACACCACGGCCACGTCGACCTCCAGGGAGCAGACGATCATCGTTGAACTGTTCTTGAGCGATTGTCCTGCATCGGTGCACGGTTTCCGTCTTACTGGTGGGCAGCGGTTGACAGCCCAGCGCAGACAGGACGTGTTCGACCATGAAGATCGTCGTCATCGGTGGCAGCGGCCTCATCGGCGCCAAGCTCGTGGACAATCTCGGTGCCCGGGGGCACGAGGCGGTGCCGGCGTCACCGAAGACCGGCGTCAACACACTGACCGGCGAGGGAGTGGCCGAGGCACTCGCCGGTGCCGATGTCGTGGTCGACGTGTCGAATTCGCCGTCGTTCGAGGACGCCGCCGTGCTCGAGTTCTTCGAGACGTCCACCCGCAATGTCCTCGCCGCCGCGGCGGCGGCCGGGGTGGGCCACTACGCGGCGCTCTCGATAGTGGGTTGCGACCGGATCCCGGACAGCGGGTACATGCGGGCGAAGGTTGCCCAGGAGAAGCTCATCGTCGCGGCCGGGATCCCGTACTCCGTCGTACACGCCACGCAGTTCTTCGAATTTCTCCAGGGGATCATCGACGCCGCCACGGACGGCGACACCGTGCACCTCGCGCCGGTCCTCGTCCAGCCGATGGCGGCGGACGACGTCGCGGCCGCGGTGGCCGAGGTCGTGGTCGGCGCGCCCACTAACGCGGTGGTCGAGATCGGTGGGCCGGAGCAGTTCCGCCTCGACGAACTGGGCCGATTCATCCTCGCGTCCCAGCGGGACCCCCGGTCGGTGGTGGCCGACCCGGGTGCCCGGTATTTCGGTGCCACGCTGGCCGAACGTTCGCTGGTCCCCGCCGACGACGCCCGCATCGCCGCCACGCGCCTGGACGACTGGCGTACCCGGACGACCAGCGCCGGGTGACCCGGCCCGCTAGACGGGTGGGTCCGCCCGCCCGGCGAGGCGCCGCGCCAACTCCCGCACCGCCTCGGTGAACGACTCGTCCGCCTCGTCCGGCCAGTGTCCGTGGATGGGAGGGGGAACGCTGTCGCTGGCCGGCGTCACCAGGTCGCGGGGATCTCGTTGTCGGCGATCCACGGCGTCTGCCGGGTCGCTGTTCGGAGCCGCCCGGGGTGACCGGTGGGCGGAGAAGACCCAGCCGCCGATCGGGTCGGTGTCGCGCCACAGGTTCACCCAGCGCCAACCGACCCGGCGGCCGATGTCGTGCAGTGCCGCCTCGTCGATGTAGGCGGGGAAGAGCCGCGCGTAGAGGCGACGCAGTGGTGACCCGTGGGTGAGCAGGGCGACCCGGCTGCCGACCTCCGGCGGCAGCTGGAGCACCGTCGCGGCGAGCAGGACCGAACCGTGGCTGTGCCCGGTGAGCAGCACGGCATTGCCGCTTTGGACGAGGTACGTGATCCGGCGGGTCAACTCCGGTACGGCGCGTTCGGCGTAACAGGGCGGTGCGAAGGGGTGGGCGGCTCGGGGCCAGAACGTGCCGAGGTCCCAGAGGACGCCGACGTGCCGCCGGAACGGGACGGTCCGGTAGGCGAAGACGCTGCCGATGATCAGGCCGAGGATGATCGCGGCGATCAGCCAACTGCCGAACGCGATGGCGAAGGTGACAGCGTCCGCCGGCAACCCGGCGCTCCTCTCGACGACGTCGCTCGGGAACTGTCCCAGTAGGCCGATGGTGGTGGTGGCCGTGGCGAGTCCGGCGAGGCAGCCGAAGAGCACCGCCAGTGGCACCAGTTTCTCGGTGAACCGGGCCCGGGCTATCGCGTCGCGGACCTGTCGCAGTCGGGTGCTGACCTCCGTCGGCGGGTGCGGGTAGTCGTGGGCGACGATCGCCGCGGCGTCGCGACGCCGGCCGCGGCGGGTGATCACGATGACCAGACCGGCGACGATCAGCGTGATCACGATCGCACGCAGGAAGCCGAAGATCACCCACGTGTACGCGCGGGGTGGGCCGGCGGCGATGCCCGCACCGGTCGGCACGTCGCGGTCGAGGAAATCCGCCGCCCGGTAGACCAGCTCGGCGGAGTACGCCACCGCCACGCTGATCCCGGCGGCCGCGATCGCGAGCCCGCCCAGCCCGAACAGTGGCGTCGCGCCCCGCCGCCGGTCCCGCCGCCGGAGCAGCACCACGCCCAGGGCGGCCAGCAGGATCGTCTGCGCCACGAACAGCCCGGCCAGGGTCGAGTCGTAGCCGGGCAGCTCGCGGCGTCCGTCCCACGGTTGCGGGCTGGCCAGCACGTAGGCCACCACGAGGACGGTCAGGACGATGGCCGTGGACCGCAGCGCGTGGGTGATCCCGTCGAGTCGTCGATCGGTGGCGGCCCGGTCGATCAGCGGCGGTGTGCAGAGCGATCCCACGCAGGCGGTCAGGACCACCACGGTGGCCACCGTCAACGCGACGCCGGTGGCGGTGGCCCCGGTGGCGACCCGGGCCAGGAGCAGGGTGAGGTCCAGCGTCGCGAACGCGGCGGCGACGTGGATCGAGCGCAGCCGGCCGACCAGCGGCTCGGCGTCCCACTGACCGACCGCGCCGAGCCGTTGCCCGGACACCTGTTCGGGTGCGCGAAACGCCTCGAACGTCCGTCCCGGGCGGCTGCTGACGCGCCAGATCAGGCCGATCGCCGTGGCCGGGACCAGCGTGAGCACCGCCAGTCGCAGCCCGACCGGCCGCCCGCTCAACCAGGACAGCCAGCTGCGTCCGGCGAGGCAGTTCGGCGAGTTCAGACACTTCCAGCCGACGAGATCCAGGGCGACGCCGGCGATGGCGAGCACGTAGAACGCGGTGAGCGTGAGCGCCAGCACCCGGCACAACGACCTGACCATCGCCTCGGAACCGGCTGTCGCGGGACGCATCCAGATCGCCACGTTGACAAGCATGAACGGCAGCAGGAAGACCAGCCCCAGGGCGCGGGCCACGGTCCCGGAGGGCAGATCACCCCAGCGGTACGCCTCCAGCGTCACCCCGTGCGCGCCACCGGTGTCCGAATGTCGGGGCTGCGGCCGGTAGAAGCCTCCGCTGCGGTCACCCGCCACCTGCGCGATCTGGTGCAGGTCCAGCACGTCTTCCACGCTCGCGCCGGAGACTCCGTGCACCCGCAGCTCCACGATGCGGCCGGAGATGTCTGGCCCGCTCAACCGCGCTGATCCATCCGATGGCCCCCCGAGGCGTCTCGGCAGCCCCATGTCACACGATCCACCCGAGGCCAGCCCTGCCAGCACCGTGCCGGGGCCGCCCACCTGCGACGGCGACAGACCGCGGTCTACCCGAACCGGGCGGCCTCAATCGCGGCGCGCTCCACCTACGCCGGAACGGACGCCCCGGGCCTGACATCCGTCGCGGTCGACGCTGCGTACGCTCGGGCGGGGTGTCGACCCACCAGCGCGCGGGATTGGTCGGGTGCTGGCGGGGTAGGCGCCGCCATGGTCGCTGCCGGTCGGCACGGAGCGGACGACCGCGCTCCGATCGTGGTCCGGCTCTGGCACCGCGCCATGCTCACGCTGCACGACCGGTTGCGTCGGGTACGGGCGATCGGCGGGCTCGCTGTGCAGGCCGGCCTGGCCGCGGCGCTGGCGTGGTTTGTGGCGCACGAGCTGTTGCACGTGTCGCAGCCGGTCTTCGCGCCGATCTCCGCGGTCTCGACTCTCGCCGCGTCCGTCGGTCAACGCCTCCGCCGTACCGTCGAGCTGATCATCGGTGTCACAGTGGGGGTGCTGATCGGCGATCTGCTGCTCCTGGTGATCGGCACCGGGTGGTGGCAACTCGCCCTGATCGTCGTGCTCGCCATCGTTGTCGCGTTGTTCCTCGTGGGCAGTGCGGCGGTGGTGGTCCAGGCCGGAGCGACGGCGGTGCTGATCGCCACGCTCAGTCCGTCCGTCCGTGATCTGGAGATCCCTCGGTTCGTGGACGCGCTGGTCGGGGGCGGTTTGGCGCTGTTGGTCACCACCGTGCTGCTGCCGCTGAACCCGCTGCGGGTGCTCAACCGGGCAGCGCGGCCGGCGTTGGATCTCCTCGTCACCCAACTCGACGCGACCGCCAGCGCGCTGGCCGAGCGGGACGCTGCTCGGGCCCGCACCGCCCGGAGCGAACTGCGGCAGAGCAAGGGCCAGTTGCAGGCGTTCGTCGAGGCGACCCAGGGCGCCCGGGAGGCCAGCATCCTGTCGCCGGTGCACTGGCACGAACGGCACGGTCCGGTGAGCCGGTACGCGCAGGCGGCAGAGCCGATCGACCGGGCGATGCGCAACAGCGGGACGCTGATCCGTCGGTCGGTGACGCTGATCGAGGACGGTGAACCGGTCCCGGACGCACTGCCGGGGGCGGTTGCCGATCTCGCCGAGGCCGTCAGGTTACTCAAGCGGCAGTTCGCCGCGGCGGTCGAGCCGAACCGGGCTCGCGAGCAGGCGCTGCGGGCGGTCCGGACGGCCGGTCATGCCTACCGGGAGGGGGTCGGCTTCTCCGGAGCGGTGGTGGTGGCACAGGTCCGGACGACCGTCAGCGACCTGCTGGTGGCCACCGGGCTGACCCAGGAGGAGGCGAATCACCTGGTCCGGGGCACGTTCGGCGAGCTGGAAGCACCCGGCGTGCCGCAGCGGGACTGATCCGCCGGCATCATCCTGAGCCACGGCTGTTGCACTCTGAGCCAAAGTGGTGCCATGATGGTGCCATGGAGCTGAGGTCATACGTCGAGAACCTGCGAGACGAGTTCGCCGTGGCTGCGGAGGGGGTCGACCCCGAGGCCCGGATGTTGGCCGAGCGGCTCTTTGCCCAGTTGGAGGCGGCGACCCGTCTCACGTTGCTCGAGGCCCTGTCCGACGCCGCCGACGAGATCACCCGCGATCTCGCGCCGGGTTCGGTGCACGTCCGGTTGCGCGGGCGCGAACCGGACTTCGTGGTGACGCCGGCCAGCCCGCTGGTCGACGAGGTGAGCGCGGCCAGCGGCCCGCCGACGCTGTCCGCCCCGGCCCCCGCGCCCGAGGGGGAGGACGGCGGCACCTCGCGGATCAACCTCCGACTCCCCGACCACCTCAAGGCCAGCGTCGAGGAGGCCGCCGGGCGCGCCGGGCTCTCGGTCAACGCCTGGCTGGTGCGCGCCGTCGCCGGTGCCGTCAGCGCCGGCGAGACGGAGCGTCGCCCACCCCGCCGCGTGGAGCCGCGCTCCGGCCAGCACGTCACCGGCTGGGCCCGCTAGCTCTCCGTACCCCTTCGTTCTCGCGCCGCTGACCAGCGGCGACATTCGCCGACCACCTTCCGGGAGACCACCATGCCTGTTTTCGAAACGCCAGAACCCATCGCCGTCCGGGTCGAGCTGCCCGTGGGAGATGTCTGGATCAAAGCGACCGACCGCACCGACACGGTGGTGACGGTCCGGCCCCGCGATCCGTCGAGCAAGGCCGACGTGAGCACCGCGGACCAGACCACCGTCGAGTACGCCGCAGGGCAACTACTGATCAGGGTGTCGAAGAGTTGGCGCCGCTACGGCTTCGGCCCCGGGCCGTCGGTCGACGTCCTGATCGAGCTGCCGGCCGGGTCGCGGGTGCACGCCGAGTCGTCCTGGGCGGCGTTCCGCTGCGAGGGTCGGCTGGGCGAGTGCCGGATCAAGACCGGGAGCGGGATCCGGCTCGACGAGACCGGACCGTTGGACATCGACAGCAGTCACGGCGAGGTGGCGGTGGAGCGGGTCGCGGGCTCGGCCCGGGTGAAGGTCTCGTCCGGCAAGGTGCGCATCGGTGCGGTCGACGGCTCCGCCGAGATCAAGAACTCCTCCGGTGACTGCTGGATCGGCCGCAGTGGCGGCGACGTCCGGGTCAACACCGCGTACGGCGACATCACCCTCGACGCGCCGCTGGCCTCGGTGACGGCACGCACCGCCTACGGCAACGTCCGGCTGGGTGAGGTCGTCCGGGGGGCGATCGAGCTGACCACCTCGTACGGGGCCATCGAGGTCGGCATCCGCCGCGGGACCGCCGCCTGGCTCGACGTCAGTTCGAAGCACGGCCGCGTGCACAACGCCCTGGAGACGACCGACGGCCCGGCGCAGACCGACGAGACGGTCGAGGTCCGGGCGAACACCGCCTACGGCGACATCATGATCCGCCGCGCCTGACCCGTCGCACCGCGACCACAAAAGAGGAGACCATGACCAGTTCCACGAAGCCCGCGATCGTCGCCACCGACCTGCGGAAGTCCTACGGTGACAAGGTCGTGCTGGACGGCGTCGACCTGATGATCACCGAGGGAACGATCTTCGCACTGCTCGGCCCCAACGGCGCCGGCAAGACCACCACGGTGCAGATCCTCTCCACCCTGATCAACGCCGACGGCGGTACCGCCCGCGTCTTCGGCCACGACCTGACCCGAGAGCCCGACGCGGTACGCGACCTGATCGGCGTCACCGGTCAGTTCTCCGCCGTCGACAACCTGCTCACCGGCCGGGAGAACCTCAACCTGATGGCCGACCTGTGTCACCTCGACAAGGGTGCCGGTCGGCGACGGATCACCGAGCTGCTCGACCAGTTCGACCTGACCGAGGCGGCCGGCAAGCCGGTGTCGACGTACTCGGGCGGCATGCGGCGGCGGCTCGACCTCGCGATGACCCTGGTCGGCACGCCCCGCGTGATCTTCCTGGACGAGCCGACCACCGGTCTCGACCCGCGCAGCCGCCGGGCCATGTGGCACATCATCCGCGCGCTCGCCGCCGAGGGCGTCACCATCCTGCTCACCACCCAGTACCTGGAGGAGGCCGACCAGCTCGCCGACCGCGTCGCGTTCCTCGACCACGGCCGGCTGATCGCCGAGGGCACCCCGCGCGAGCTCAAGCGGCTCATCCCGGGTGGTCACGTGGTGTTGCAGTTCGCCGACCAGGACGGGCTCGACTCGGCGGCCCGGACGTTCGCGACCGGCCGGCGGGATGACGCGTCACTCACCCTCCAGGTGCCGAGCGACGGCGGGGTCGGTTCGCTGCGCTCGCTTCTCGACCAACTCGACAGCGCCTCGATCAGCGTGGCCGGGCTCTCCGTGCACACCCCCGACCTCGACGACGTCTTCCTCACCCTCACCGGTCAGCCCGACTCCCGCGCCGGCCGACCCGACCACGAAAGGGCCCCCGCGCGATGAGCACCGTCTCCCTCGCCGTCCGCGACTCGAGCACCATGCTGCGGCGCAACCTCCTGCACATGCGGCGGTACCCGTCGATGACCTTCCTGCTCATCGGCATCCCGATCATCATCCTGTTGCTCTTCGTCTACGTCTTCGGCGGCACGCTCGGCGCCGGCCTCGGGCCGACCGGCGACCGCTCCCAGTACGCCAACTACGTCACCCCCGGCATCCTGCTCATCACTGTGGTCAGCGCGGCGCAGGGCACCGCCATCTCGGTCGCGATGGACATGACCGAGGGCATCATCGCCCGGTTCCGGACGATGGCGATCTTCCGACCGTCGGTGCTCACCGGCCACGTACTGGGCAGCCTGGTCCAGACCCTGCTCAGCCTCGCGGCCGTCACCGTCGTGGCGCTGCTCGTCGGGTTCCGGCCCACGGCCAACCCGGTCGAGTGGCTCGCGGCGATCGGCGTCCTCGCCATGATCACCTTCGCGCTCACCTGGTTGTCGGTTGCGCTCGGCCTGGTGAGCGACAGTGTCGAGACGGCAAGCAACCTCCCCATGCCGCTGATCCTCCTGCCGTTCCTCGGCAGCGGGTTCGTCCCCACCGAATCCATGCCGGCGCCGGTGCGGCTGTTCGCCGACTACCAGCCCTTCACGCCCGTCATGGAGACCCTTCGCGGCCTGCTGCTCGGCACCGGGATCGGCGCCAACGGGATCATCGCGGTCGGCTGGTGCGTCGTCATCAGCGTGGGCTGCTTCTTCTGGGCCAAGGCGCTGTACAACCGCAGTCGGGCCACCTGACCCCGGCACCCGCTCGACGTCCCGCCATCGCGACGGACAGCCGGCGGCTCGGCCCACAGGGCCGAG
>NZ_JBEXHQ010000066.1:0-32789 GCF_040607915.1 Micromonospora sp. NPDC005215
CGCCGACAGCAAGCAGCTCGTCGAGGCGTACCTGCGCGATCAGCAGGTCCGGGCGACCGTCCTCGGGCCCGTGTACTTCATGGAGAACGCGCTCAACGTCGGGTTCAGCCGCCTGACCGAGGGCGTCCTGGCCAACCCGCTCACCGCCGGCAAGCCGCTGGACCAGGTGACCGTACGCGACATCGCCGGTCTCGCCGTGCACGCCATCGAGCACCCGCACCGCTTCGTCGGCGAACGGATCGACGTCGCCTCCGACCGGGTCACCGGCGACGAGGCGGCCAGCATCCTCAGCGACGTGCTCGGCCGCGAGATCCCGTACCAGCAGATGCCGTTGGACCAGGTCCGGCAGTGGGCCGGCGACGAGATCGCCGACATGTTCCAGCGGTTCGAGGAGAACACCGACTTCGTCGACGTCGACGGGCTGCGCGCCAGGTACCCGGAGGTGACCTGGCACCGTTACGCGGAGTGGGTCCGGACGGTCGACTGGGACCGGGTCCTCGCCAGCCGGCCGACCTGGCAGTAGGCCCTCAGCAGTCGATCCTGGCGGCGCGGCTGGCCGATGCAGTAGTTTCGTCACGCCACGTGCCGTGACGAAACTGGGGGTGGCGGTGCGCGCCGGTCGGTGTGTCGAGTGCGACGCGAAGCTGCCCGGCGATGCTGGCCGGGGACGCCCGCGCCGCTACTGCTCCCGCCGCTGCCAGGCGCGCGCGTACCGCAGGCGTCGCGAGCACGGCCCCACCGCGACGTCGCGTCGGGTCCCCGAGCCGCCCACGGTCGGCGGCGGCGATCCCCGCGACCGGCTGGTCGGCCTCGCCATCGAGCTGGCGGACTCCGGGGGCCTCGACGCGGTGTCCATGCGGGTGCTCAGCCAGCGCGCCGCGATTCCCATCCACTCCCTGTACCGGCACGTCCGCAACCGGGCCGAGCTGCTCGGCGCGATGGCCGAGCGCATCACCGCCGCGCAGACGCCCGGTGGCGCGCCCGTGCGCGCCGACCCGCGCCAACAGCTCGAACGGCTGGCCCAGGAGGAGTGGACGATGTACCGACAGCATCCCTGGTTGCTGGCCGTCCTCGCCACCGACCGGCCACCGACCGGCCCGGCCATCCTCGCCATGGTCGACCGGGTCGTGGCGGCGTTCACCAGCGCCGGCTACGACCCCGCCGAGGCGTTCCGCGCCTACCTGGTGCTCAGCGGCTACACCCAGGGCATGGCCCTGCTCATCCGGAGCGATCCGACCGACACCACCTACCCCGCCTGGTGGTCGGCGACCCGCACCCGGCTGGAGCGGACCGGCCGCACCCGGGAACGACAGTGGCTCGTCGCGGCGGGACAGAGCAGACCCGACACGGACCTGGACACCTGGTTCCAGTTCGGTCTGCGACGGCTGCTCGACGGCCTCCTGCCGGATCCCGCTCGCTGAGGTCGGGATCCGTCCGACCGGAGCGAGCAGCGGCAGCCAGGTCGTCGGCGTACGGCACCTGACCGACTGATCAGCGGGGCGGCGCTGCCTGCGTACGATGCGCTGTCGAGTTCCCCTCGTCGCCGCGGAGGTATCGGGTAGATGGCAGACCAGCACGAGGGTTTCGCCCTCGGCGTCGACCTCGGTACGTCCAACACGGTCGCGGTGCTGCGCTGGCCGGACGGGCGGACGCGTCCGTTGCTGATGGACGGTCAACCGGTCAGCCCGTCCGCCGTGTACGGCGACCCGGACGGCACCCTGCACGCCGGTTGGGACGCCCGCCGGTTGGCCCAGACCGACCCGGGGCGGTTCGAGGCGAACCCGAAGCGTCGGGTCGACGAGCCGACGGTGCTGCTCGGTGACCGCTCGTACCCACCGTCGGACCTGCTCGCCGCGGTGCTGACGGCGGTCGCGCGGGCCGCGGTGGGCACCGTGGGGTTCCTGCCCCCGGCCGTGCTGACCTGCCCGGCGGCCTGGGACGCGCGGCGGCGACAGGTGCTCGCCGACGCGCTGCTGCAGGCGGGCTGGCCGCAGGCGGCCGAGCACACCCTCGCCGGTCCGACGCCACCGGGCACCCGGCTGCTGCGGGAGCCGGTGGCCGCCGCCCGCTACTACGCGCAGGTGCTGCGCCGCCCGGTGCCGGTCGGTGGGGCGATCGCCGTGTTCGACTTCGGTGGCGGGACGCTCGACGTGGCGGTGCTGCGCAACGAGGGCGCGGATCCCTGGGGCGATTCCGGCTTCACAGTGGTCGCCGACGGTGGCCTGCCGGACCTGGGTGGCCTGGATCTCGACGCCGCGCTGGTGCGGCGGGTCGGCGAGCTGCTCGGGGAACGGCACGCCGCGCAGTGGGCCCGGCTGATCCGACCGGAGGACCCGGCGCAGCGCCGCGACCAGGTGCGGCTCTGGGACGAGGTACGAGGTGCGAAGGAGACGCTGTCCCGCTCGACTGTGGCGCCGGTCGCGGTGCCGGGGGTGGCCGAAGCGGTCCAGCTCACCCGGGCCGACGTCGAGCGGGTGGCCACGCCGCTGCTGCGCCGCGCGGTGGACCGGGCCCGGGAGGTGATCGCCGCCGCCGGACTCAGCCCCGACCAGCTCGCCGGACTGTTCCTCGTCGGTGGCTCGTCGCGGATCCCCCTGGTGGCCCGGATGCTGCACACCGAACTGGGGGTGGCGCCGACGGTGCTCGACCAGCCGGAGTTGCCGGTGGCCGAGGGCGCGCTGACCGACCTGCCGCTGCGCCGACCGGCGCCCACACCGGCGTACGCCGGGCCGCAGCTCGCCGCACCCGCCCCGGCTCGGGTGAGTCCGCCCGCGCCGGTTGGGCCGGTCGGAGGAGGGCCGGCCGTACCGTCGCAGCCCTGGCCGGGGTCGCCCGCGCCGGCGGGACCGGGTTGGGCGGGTGCCCCGCCGGCGGGTCCGCCCGCGCCGGGTTGGGCGGGTGCCGCGCCGCCGAATCCGGCCGGCGCGGGGCGCTGGCGGCGGGCGCGCTGGGTGGTGCTGGGCGCGGTGCTGGCCCTGCTCGGGGTGGGCACCGCCGCGACGCTGTACCTGACCCGGGACCGCTACCCCGACCTGGAGTTCGGGTCGCTGCGCGAACTGTCCCGGCCGGCGGCCGGCGGGGAGCGGCCGGCCGGCATGTGGACGGCGGTGCTCGGCGACCGGGCCTACCTCGGGTATCCGCTGCCGGACGACCGGCTGGAGGTGGTGGCGGTCGACACCGGTGGCGGTGGGGAGCTGTGGCGCAAGGCGACCGACGTGCGGGCCGACGACTGGGAGGCGATCATCGCCGTGCCGGGGGCGGTCGCGGTCCTCGCCGACGCACCGGGCGACAGCACCCTGCGTCCGCTGGCTGTCCTGGACGGTGGTTCGGGCACCCAGCGCTGGCAGCGCCCGGTCCGCGGTGACGACGAGATCTACGTCGCCGACGACACGGCGGTGCTGGTGGACCGGGCCGCGGCCCGGCTGGTCGGCCTGCGCCTGAGCGACGGCACCGAGAAGTGGACCCGGCCCAACCCCCGCGACCAGTACGACGGCAGCCGCACAGTGGTCCGGCCGGTGGGCAGCGACGAGGCGGCGGGTGGACCGGCCTTCCTCGACGGCCGGCCCCGCGACCCGTGGACGGGCAAGGGGCGGCGACTCGTCCAGGTGGGTGCGGACCGGTCCGTGCGGCTGCTCGACATGGCATCCGGCGCCGTGCTGCGCCAGTGGGGCAGCGTCGCCGACCTCGACGACCTGGTGGTCGCCCACGAGGACCGCCTGTTCGTGGCCGCCAACGAGGGCGGGTACCAGCTGCTGGCGTACGACCTGGGGTCCGACGCGGAACCGGTGGTGCTCTACCGCTCCGGGAACGACGAGCAGCGCCCGAAGGAACTGGTGGCCTGCGGCGCGCGGCGGGCCTGCCTGTTGCAGGTGCCCGACAACGACGTCCAGCGCACCGAGGTGGTGGCGGCAACCGAGGGCGAACGGACGGCCCACTGGCCGGCGCCGGGCGTGACCGACCTGGTGTCGGTGGGGGAGCAGGTGCTCGCCCAGCGGGAGTACCCGGAGCCGACTGTCACCCTCTTCGACGCCGCCGGCAAGCCGGTGTTGCGGGACCGGGGCGGTGTGGCGGTCCGGCTGGACGAGGGCAACCTGCTGGTCTTCGCCAAGCCGCCAAGCGTGGTCGCGGACAACCGGGTGCTGGCCGGGGTGTGGACCGAGTCCGGTGCGGTCGACGAGTTGGGCGAGCTGAAGGACGTGCGTAGCTCGTCCTGCTCGTGGAACACCCACGTGATCGCCTGTGGGGCGGAGAAGGACTTCGTGCTGTACCGCTTCACCGACGACTGACGTCAACGGCCCGGAGGCAGGCTCGTACGATGCTCCGGTGAATCTTCGGGGTACCGTCCGGTCCGATCGTCCGTTGGTGGTGCTCGCCGTCGGCGAGGAGGCCCGCTACCTGCCGCCCGACCTGCCGGTCCTGCTCACCGGCATGGGCAAGGTGAACGCCGCCAGCGCGGTGGCCGCGGTGCTCGCCGCCGGGCCGCGTCCCGCCCTGCTGCTCAACCTGGGTACGGCCGGCGCGTTGCGTTCCGGGTTGGCCGGCATCCACGAGGTCGCCACCGTGCTCCAGCACGACCTGGACACCGATCTGCTGCGCACGCTCACCGGCGAGACCTACGGTGCGCCGCTGACCCTGGCCACCGAGGGTGCGGTGCTGGCCACCGGTGACACGTTCGTGGCCGACGACGCGGCGCGGGACCGGTTGGCGCAGCGCGCCGACCTTGTCGACATGGAGGGGTACGCGGTGGCGTGGGCCGCCGCGCAGGCCGGCGTGCCGTGCCGGCTGGTCAAGCAGGTCAGCGACGAGGCGGGCGACGGCGCGGCGCGGACCTGGAAGGAGTCGGTGGACGCCTGCGCCCGGGACCTCGCCGACTGGGCCGGTCGGCACCTCGCCTGACCGGTCGAGGGTCATCCGGCGGGCCGTCGCGGTCCGAGCCCTCGCCTGGTTTCCCGGCCGCCGCTCCTGGGGGCCAGGACGTGCACGGCCAGAGCGAGGGCCACGATCGCGGTGACAAGCACCGGTGGCCAGCCGCCGGCCCAGGGCAGCAGCAGCAGGGGCAGCAGTGGCGCCGCCATTCGCCGCCACGGCACGCGGCCGGACAGCAGATAGGCGAACAGTGCCCGGCCGAGCACGAACACCAGCGGTCCGCCGATGATCAACGTCAGCCACCGCACCGGTGTCGTTCCGGCCGGACGGTCGACGACCAGGTCGAAGGAGGCTGCCGTGACGAGCACGCCGACAAGCAGCACCAGATGGGTGTACGGAGCGATCCGGGCGGACCGACCGGGCACTGACTTGGCCGCGGTCTCGAGCAACTCGCCGGCCCGGTAGACGTAGATCTGCCAGAGCAGCAGCATGATGGCGAACGCGCAGAGCAGGGCGGTGATTCTGAGGCGGTCGAATTCGCTGCGGCTGAGTTCCAGGGTGGGCACCAGGATGATGTCACCGAGGGCCAGGATGACGAACTGCTGGTACCGCTCGCCGAGGTGCGGAGTGGTCCGGTCGTACTGGTCGAGAGGCACCCGGCCGAGCCGGGGTGTGGGATAGCGCGCCGCCGCGGAGAGCAGGTCGATGGCGATCGCGATGATCCAGATCCACCACCGCGCGGAGTCGACAAGCGCGCCGACGATCCAGAGGACGCCGGACACCAGGAACCAGAACAGGAACCGGGTGGCTCGCACCATGGCCGAGCGGTGCTGCTGCCGGTACAACGTGCCGACCAGGACGATGCCGCGCACCACGTGGGTGCCGACGTAGGCGACCGCGAAAGCCGTGGACTGCCCTGTGGTGATCATCGGCAGCGATGCCGCCATCCCCACCGATCCGACCATGGCGATCATGAGGATGGCCTGGATGGGGCGCTGCTGCGGGTCGTAGAACTCGGTGGTGGTGGTGGTGGTGACCGACCAGGTCCACCAGATCGCCGTCAGCATCAGCAACACCGCCGGGCTGCGCGTCCAGGATTCCTGGTCGGCGAGGAGCTTCGAGGTCTGCGCGAGCGCGGCTACGAAGACCACGTCGAAGAGCAGCTCCAGCAGCGTCGCCCGGGTCGACCCGTCCAGCCGGCGTACCAGCGCCCCGGTGCCTCCGGTGGTCATGCCCGGCCTCCCGCCGTGTCTCCCGAGAATTATCGGCGGTGCCGGCGGGGACCGTCCCCGGATCGGCGATTCCCGCCGGCCGGGCAGAGGGACGGCCCGAGGTTGCCATGGCGTCGGACCGGGGGCGATGCTTGACGGCATCCATCATGCTCGATCCTCGCGGAGGTTCGGATGCGCCGCTCCCCGCTCGTCGCCCTCGTCCTGACCACCCTCCTGCTCGTCGCGCCCAGCACGGCGCGGGCCGCCGTTCCCGACCGGGCCGCCGACGCGGCGGTCGTGCTCACCGGGATACGCACCGCGGGCACCGCCTGGGGCCTCGACCCCGCCACCGGCCGGATGACCCTCACCGTCGACGACACCGTGACCCCTGCCGAGCTGACGGCGCTGCGGGCGACCGCCGAGCGGGCCGGCGCGCTGGTGCGCCGTGAACCCGGAACCCTGCGCACCCTGATCGCTGCCGGCCAGGGCATCTACGGCGGCGGCGGTCGCTGCTCACTCGGTGCGAACGTGCGCAGCGGCAGCACCTACTACGTGGTCACCGCCGGGCACTGCACCACCACCGCCAGCACCTGGTACGCCGACAGCGCCCAGACCACAGTGCTCGGCACCCGTACGGCCACCAGCTATCCCACAAACGACTACGGGCTGATCCGCTACACCGGCCGGATCGCCCATCCCAGCGCGGTCTACACCTACCCCGGTCTGCTGACCATCTACGGGCCCGGCAACGCGTACGTCGGTCAGGCGGTCTGCCGCAGTGGCGTCACCACCGGAGTGCGCTGCGGCACCGTCACCGGCCTCAACCAGACCGTCAACTACGCCACCGGCGTGATCTACGGCCTGATCCGCACCAACATCTGCGCCGAGCCGGGCGACAGCGGCGGACCGCTCTACGTGGCATCGACCGGCACCATTCTCGGCATCCTCTCCGGCGGCAGCGGCAACTGCACCTCCGGCGGGACCACCTACTACCAGCCGATCGGGGAGGTGCTCGCCGCGTACGGGCTGACGTTGCCCTGACTCCCCGCGCAGCGGGTTGCTCGTCTCGCGCCCGACACCTAGGCTCGGCGGCGCCCAGGATCCCGCCGCGAGGACGTGTGCCCCGATGCCTTCCGACCCCCGACCTGACCAGGCGACCGTCCCGGCGGGTTCCCCGTCGGTGGAGGTGGCCGCGGTCGGGGAGACGATGGTGGTGCTCTGCCCCGCGCCGGGTGAGCCGTTGGACCACGCCGGACAGGTCGCTGTCTCGGTCGGCGGCGCCGAGTCCAACGTGGCCGGCTACCTGGCCCGGCTGGGGCACCGGGTGGCCTGGGTGAGCCGGGTCGGCGACGACCCCTTCGGCCGGGCCGTCGTCCGGCACGTCGCCGCGACCGGCGTCCGCGTCGATGAGGTCAGCGTGGACCCGGCCGCCCCGACCGGCCTGTACGTCAAGGACCCGGGCCCGCAGGGCACCGCCGTGCACTACTACCGGGCGGGGTCGGCGGCCTCCCGGATGGACCCTGCCACGCTGGCCGCGCCAGGTCTGGCCGGTGCCCGGGTGCTGCACCTGTCCGGGATCACGCCGGTGCTCTCCGCCTCCTGCCGGGCGCTTGTCGAGCACGCCGTGGCGGACCGGCCGCTGGCGGGGGCGCTTGTCAGCTTCGACGTCAACCACCGGAGCCGGCTGTGGCCCGCCGAGCAGGCCGCCGCGGTGCTACGCGACCTGGCCGACCGCAGCGACCTGGTCTTCGTCGGCCAGGACGAGGCGGAGACGCTGTGGGGCACCGCCGACCCGGCGGCCGTACGCCGGCTGCTGCCCGGACCGGAGACGGTGGTGGTCAAGGACGGCGCGGTGGGTGCCACCGCACTGTGCCGGGACGCCGAGCCGATCTTCGTCCGCGCGCCAGTGGTGACGGTGGTGGAACCGGTCGGCGCGGGGGACGCGTTCGCGGCCGGCTACCTGGCCGGGCTGCTGCGCGGCCTCGACCCCGTGCGGCGCCTGCGCCTCGGGCACCTCGTCGCGGCCCAGGCGTTGACAAGCAGCGGGGACAACGCCCCGGTCCCGCCGTGGGCCTGGTTCGAAAAGCTGATCGACGCCCCCGTCGAGGCCTGGTCGCCGCTCGACCTGACCGGCGCGCCGGCGACGGCCTGAGTCATGGTGTCGGGTTCCGACCGGGCCAGGTCGGAGTTCGACCGGGCCAGCAGGCAACAGATTCACCGCGATCTCGGATGGAGTGCACAATGACCACAGCGGATTTCGAGCACATCTTCGGCGGCGCCCGCGTGATGGCGATCCTGCGCGGCCTGCCGGTCGCCGAGACCGTTCGGCTCGCCGAGCGGGCCTGGGACCTCGGCATCGACGTGGTGGAGGTTCCGGTGGCCACCGCGGACGCCGTGCCGTCGCTGCGCGCCGCCGTGGCAGCGGGCACCGAGCGGGGCCGGATCGTCGGCGCCGGCACCGTGCTCGACGTCGAGCAGGTCGCCGCCGCCGCCGACGCGGGCGCGAGGTTCACCGTGGCGCCCGGCCTGGACCTCACGATCGCCGACGCCGCCGCCGCGCGTGGCCTGCCCCACCTGCCCGGTGTGGCCACTCCCACCGAGGCTCAGCAGGCGCTGCGGCACGGCCTCACCTGGCTCAAGGCGTTTCCCGCGATCTCGCTCGGGCCGGCCTGGTTCAAGGCCATCGCCGGCCCGCTGCCGCAACTGCGCTTCGTCGCGACCGGCGGCCTGGACGCGGGCAACGCCGCCGCGTTCCTCCAGGCCGGAGTGCGGGTGGCGGCGGTCGGCTCGGCGCTGTCCGACCCGAACCAACTGGACCAACTAGCCGCCCTAACCACCACCGCCGACCTCTAACCCGCCCCCGCTCCCACTCCCGTTCCACCCCACCCCACTCCCACCCCACCCCACCGGGTTGATCAAGAAGTTTGCGTCACCGGGAGCCGGAATCCTGACGCAAATCTCTTGATCAACCGGGTGGGGCGGGGCGGGGGACGGGGAGAAGGGGGAGGGGGAGGGTGGCGGGTTTGTGTCATGGCGTAAGTGCGTCGAGGTTTGGTGGGGGTCAGGGGTGGGTGTTGCGTCGATGCTGTGCTGCGTACCACTTCTCGACGCAAAGAGGTCATCTTGGCTCTGTCTCGCCGGCGCCGCCGATCCGGGCTGATCGCCCTCGGCACCGCCCTCACCCTGGCGGCCGGGTTCACCCCACCCGCCGCGGGGGCGTCCGCCGCCCCGCCGACCACCCCCGACCGCCCGGTCGGCCTTCCCCCGGCCGCCGCCGGACGTGCGTCCACCGTCACGCTGATCACCGGTGACACGGTCACGGTGACCACGGCCGCGGACGGCAGCACCGTGACGACAGTGCGCCGCCCGGACGGCGGCACGCCAACCTTCCACCGCACCGTGCTCAACGGCGACACGTACGTCTACCCGGACACCGCGCTGCCGTACGTCACAGGCGGCGTGCTGGACCGCCAACTGTTCAACGTCACCGAGCTGATCGACGACGGCTACGACGACGCCCACACCGACACGCTGCCGCTGATCGTCACGATGACCGACGCGGCAGCCCGCGCCCGCACTCGCCCCACAGTGGACGGTGCCGAGCTGGTCCGCCCGCTCGACAGCGTGCGGGGCGCCGCGCTGACTCGCCAGCGCGCCACCGCCGAGCGGTTCTGGACCGCCCTCACCACCGGCCCCGCCCGGCGTACGGGCGCCGCCCCGACCCTCGCCAACGGCATCGCCAAGGTCTGGCTGGACGGACGGGTCCACGCCGACCTGGCCGACTCCACAGCGCAGATCGGCGCCCCGACCCTCTGGGCCGAGGGCAACACCGCTGCCGGCGTCGACGTCGCGGTGCTCGACTCGGGCGCTGACGCCGAGCATCCGGACCTCGCCGGTCAGATCGCCGAGTCCAGCAGCTTCGTGCCCGAGGAGCCGGACATCCTCGACTACAAGGGCCACGGGACGCACGTCGCCTCGACGATCGCCGGCACCGGCGCCGCCTCCGGCGGTGTCGAGCGGGGCGTCGCCCCCGGCGCCCGCCTGCACATCGGCAAGGTGCTCAACAGCGAGGGCAGTGGGCAGAACTCGTGGATCATCGCCGGCATGGAGTGGGCGGCCCGCGAGCAGAAGGCCCGGGTCGTCAGCATGAGCCTGGGCGGTGAGGCCACCGACGGCAGTGACCCGATGAGCCAGGCCGTCGAGCGGCTCAGCGCCGAGACCGGCGCCCTCTTCGTGATCGCCGCCGGCAACAGCGGCCCGGCCAGCATCGGCAGCCCGGGAGCCGCGGACTCCGCGCTCACCGTGGGCGCCGTCGACGCCACCGATCACCTCGCCGACTTCTCCAGCCAGGGTCCACGCGCCGGCGACGGCGGGCTCAAGCCCGAGATCACCGCGCCCGGTGTGGACATCCTCGCGGCCCGCTCCCACCTTGTGCGCGGGTCGGGGGACTACACGCTGATGAGCGGCACCTCGATGGCCACCCCGCACGTGGCCGGCACGGCGGCGTTGGTTGCCGCCGCGCACCCGGACTGGACCGGTCAGCGCATCAAGGAGGCGCTGGTCAGCACGGTCAAGGCCACCCCCGGGTACACCCCGTACCAGGCGGGTGCCGGCCGGGTCGACGCGGTCGCCGCCACCCGGGCCACCGTCTTCGCCACCCCGAGCGCCTACTCCGGCTTCCAGGCCTGGCCGCAGCAGCCGGGGATGACAGTCGACCGGACGGTCACCTACACCAACGTGGGCGGCGCGCCGGTCACGCTGAAGCTGGCCCTCGACGCGACCACCGCGCCGGCCGGCCTCTTCGCCCTCTCCGCCGACACCCTCACCGTGCCCGCCGGCGGCACCGCCACTGTGACGCTGACCGCGGCGTACGACAAGCTGCCGGTGGAGAAGCAGGTCAGCGGCATGATCGTCGCCACCGACGAGGCCGGCGTGGTCCGCGGTCGCACCCTGGTCGGCGCCGGCAAGGAGGGTCAACGGCAGAACCTGACGCTTGTCGCCAAGGACCGGGACGGCAAACCGCTCGTCGGCAAGGTCATCCTCACCACCGACGGGCTGTTCACCGCCGTGGACCTGCCCGAGAGCGGCACCGCCACGCTGCGGCTGCCGGTGGCGAGCTGGAACGGCTGGATCACCGCGGACGTGCGCGGCGTGAACGGGCCGCGCTCCAGGGGCATGGCGATGCTCAGCTTCACCGACGTCAACCTGGACCGCGACCGCACGGTCACCCTGGACGCGCGGGCCGCCAAGCAGGTGCGGGCCACGGTGCCGCAGGAGGCCACCGCCACCTCGCTGCGGATGGACATCCACCGGTCCACAGCGAACGGCCTCACCGAGAGCCAGGTGCTGCCCAACGACTCGTACGACAGCATGTGGGCGTTGCCGACGAGCCAGAAGGTCACCGACGGCGAGTTCGAGTTCGGTGCCCGGTGGCGGCTCGAACAGCCCGCGTTGACCATCGCCGCCGCCGGCCGTTCGTACGACGATCTGCTGGTGAAGCGGGCGACCCCCGCGCTGCCGGCTGGTCGTCGCCAGCTGGACGCGGTCCACGTCGCCGACACCTCGGCGGCCGGACTGGCCAGGCGGCCGGTCCGGGACCGGGCGGTGGTGGTCCGACGCAGCGACACCGTGGACATCGCCACCCAGGCGCGGGCCGTCGCGGCGGCCGGGGCGACGCTGCTGCTTGTGGTCAACGACGGTGTCGGTCGGCTCGACCCCTGGGACGAGACACCGTGGAGCCCGCAGAGCCCGGCCCCGGTGACAGTGGCGACGCTCACCGCCGACGAGGGCGACCAGCTCATCGCGGCCCTGGGCCACGGCCCGGTGCGGCTGACCGCCGAGTCGCACCCGGAGACCACCTACCTGTACGACGTGGCGCACCACTGGACGGGCACTGTGCCGACCGACCCGACCTACCGGCCCGCCAAGCGGGAGCTGGTCCGGGTCGACGTGGAGTTCCGCAACTACCGGCCGGGCAAGGCGCTGGAGTTCCGCACCGACGTCTGGCGCGGCTGGGCGTCGAGCAACCAGGAGCCGGCTCCGGCGCAGGGCCGGCGCACCGACTGGGTGAGCGCCGACCAGCGGTGGATCGACGACGCGTTCATCGTCGGCGAGACCGGCCAGCACCTGATGGAGGTAGCCACCTACCCGGCCGGCCGGTCGAGCGCCGTGGAGTGGTTCGGGCCGATCCAGCGACCCCGGATGGGCGGGGGTTACGTGCCGGTGCGCTACCTGGACACCGTCTACCTGCCCGCGCCCGGCTGGGGCGACGGGGGCGGTCACATCGGTGAGGCGTACGCCAACTACGACATGGTCAACCGGACCACCCTCTACCAGGGTGACCGGGAGCTGAACTGGGGCAACGCCGAGTATCTCCAGGTCTCCGGGCTGGCTGCGCAGCGTCTGCCGTACCGGCTGGTGGTGGAGAACGACCGGGCCGCCTGGACCAACCCGTACTCCCGGCAGACCCGCACCGAGTGGGGCTTCACCTCAGCCGCCACCGGGGAGGAGTCGTCGGCGGTGCTGCCGATGATCCAACTGGACTACCAGGTGGCCCTCGACTCCGCGGGCACGGCGTCGCGACGGGCACCGCTGACCGTGGTCGCCGCCCACCTGCCGGGCGTGCGGGGCTCGGTCGGCGCGGTGACCGTCGAGGTGTCCTACGACGACGGTGCGACCTGGCAGAAGCAGCGCCTGAGCCGCCACGGGGACGGTTGGCGCACCTCGCTGGCCGCACCGGCGAAGGCCGGCTTCGTGAGCCTGCGTACCACAGCGCGGGACACCGCCGGCAACACCGTGAGCCAGCGCATCACCAGGGCGTTCGGCCTGCGCTGACGCCAGCGTGACCGGCCGCCGGTCGGGGTGCCGCGCGCACCCCGGCCGGCGGCCGGTTCGGGTCAGTCCCGTTCCTCGGTGAGCTGCTCCCAGGAGGTGGTCACCGGCAACAGCTTCCCGGACAGCCAGGCGGTGCTCTGGTCGTCGTGGTGCGGGTCGCCGGGCACCCCGCAGGCCCCCAGCGGAACCACCCAGCGGCTGTCCTCGCGCCGGGCCAGATCCCAGACGAAGCGCGCCGCCGGCCCCCGCAAGCACCAGTGGGTGACCCCGGGCACGCTGGAGGTGGCCAGCACACAGTCGTGGTCGCCGTCGAGCGGGGGACCGGTCCCGGCATCCGGGTCGGGCAGCGCCCGCCACGCCGCGAGCCGGTGCAGGTCCCCCCACCGCACCGGGTCGTCCGCCGCGCCGGCGACCTCCTCGGCCGCCGCGCGGACCACCGCGGCCACGTCCACACCGGGCAGCGGGGCCGCGCCGACCAGGTGCTCCAGCGCGTGACCGACGCGCGGCGTCAGCGCCAACCACTGCGCGAACACCTCCGGGTACGCGGGCGGCTCGGCCAGTGCGGCCAGCGCCGGGTGGGCGGCGATCCGGCGGACGACAGCTGCCCGCAGGAGGGCGAACTCCGCCGCGTCGGTGCTGTCGGCGGCCATCCGCCGGTCCCAGCGCAGCAGCCGTTCGCGCAGCGCGGCGGCGGTCGGGCCGAGCCCTGTCGACTCGGCCAGCACCGCCAGCAGTGGCCCGGCGGAGCCCAGGTACGTGTCGGTGTGCACCGCGGCCAGTTCGTCGGCCGTCCAGCCGTGGCCGGCGTCGAGCAGTTCGGCGATCCGGTGTGCCCGGTGCGGCGGGGCGAACTCGACGCCGAGCGGCCCGGCCAGCCCTCGCTCGTTGGCCATCACCGCCCGGCCGACCACCTCGGCCCGGGGCATCGGCGCGTACCAGCCCTGCCAGGCGTGTGCGGCCTCCCAGGCGGGGACCACCCGCCGGCCGTTGTCCGGATGCCGCACGGGCACCGCCCCGGCGACCCGGTGCAGCAGCCCACCGGCGGTGTCCGCCGCCTGCACCACGTTTACCGGCTCCACCCAGTGCCGCAACGCGTGGTCCACATCGGTCACGGTGCGGGCGCGGAGCAGCTCCGGCAGCGTCGCGAAGCCCAGCTCGGCGCGGACCCGGGGCGGATAGCGCAGGCTGATCGCCGTCGCGTCGTCCGGCCCGCCGCTGATCACCGGACCCCGCTCGGTCTCCACCACCTCGACCTGGACCGCGTCGGCCCCGGCCACCAGTATCGTCTCGACGTGGGCGGGCACGGACCGCCAACCGTCCGGGCCGAGGGCCTGCACCCGGTCGCCGTCCCGGCGCAGCCGCTCGGCGTACAGGTCCTGGTAGTCGGCCATCGCGTTGGTGATCGACCAGGCCACCGCACCGGTGTGCCCGAAGTGGGCGATGCCCGGCACGCCCGGCACGGCCAGCCCGACCACGTCGTACTCCGGGCAGGCCAACCGGATCTGCTGGTAGACGCCGGGATCCTCCAGGAACCGGTGCGGGTCGCCGGCGAGCAGCGCCGCTCCGGTGCCGGTGCGCTCGGCGGTGAGCAGCCACCCGTTGCTGCCGGCCACGGCGGGTCCGTCGGTGGCGAACGCGTCGACCGCGTCCGGGCCGAGCCGCTGCGCCACGTGCTCACGCCAGAGCTTGCCGGGGAACCCGGCGAACAGGATGTGGTGGCCCAGCCAGACCGCCAGCGGAGTCCACGGCTCCCACCGGCCCGGGTTCAGCCCGGTCGCGGCGAACTCCGGCGCGCGGGCCGCCCCGGCCGGGAGGCCCGCGTTGACCCCGTCCACGTACGCGCCCACCCACTCGGCGGTCGCCGGGTCGAGTGCCGCGTGGCAGCGGCGTGCGGTGTCGTCGAGCCGGACCTGTCGGGCGAACCGGTCCCAGCCGAGCGCGTCGACGCCGAGGAAGGCGGCGCTGCTGCCCTGGGCGCGGTGCCGTTCCACCTCGATCTGCCACGCCCGGTCGTACGCGGTGACCCGGCCCTGTGCCGCCGCCAGCGTGAGCGGGTCGTCGGCCCGCAGGTGCGGCACACCCCACGGGTCGCGGAAACGCCGTGCGCTCATGCCGGCCCCGGGACTGTGGCGCGCCGTCGGGCGGCGGGCACCACCAGCGGGGTGCCGCTCTCCGGGTCGTCGATGACCCGGCAGGGCAGCCCGAACACCTCGGCCACCAGGTCGGCGGTGACCACCGTCGCCGGGTCTCCGGCGGCCACCACGCGTCCGTCGCGCATGGCGATCAGGTGGGTGGCGTAGCGGGCCGCGTGGTTCAGGTCGTGCAGCACCGCGACGAGGGTGCGCCCCTGCTCCTCGTGCAGCCGGGCGCAGAGGTCGAGAATCTCGATCTGGTGGGCGATGTCGAGGTACGTGGTCGGCTCGTCGAGCAGCAGCAGCGGGGTCTGCTGGGCCAGTGCCATGGCGATCCAGACGCGCTGCCGCTGGCCGCCGGACAGCTCGTCCACCGGCCGGTCGGCGAGGTCGGCGACGCCGGTCGCGGCCATCGACTCCTCCACCACCCGTTCGTCCTCGCGCGACCACTGCCGCAGCAGCCCCTGGTGGGGGTAGCGGCCCCGGGCGACCAACTCGGCGACGGCGATGCCGTCCGGCGCGATCGACGACTGCGGCAGCAGGCCGAGCGTCCGGGCCACCTTGCGGGCCGGCAGGTCGTGGATGTCCCGCCCGTCCAGCAGCACCGCACCGGCGCTGGGTCGCAGCATCCGGGACAGCGCGCGCAGCAGTGTCGACTTGCCGCAGGCGTTCGGGCCGATGATCACCGTGAACGAGTTGTCGGGCACCGCCACGGTCAGGTCCTCGGCGATGGTGCGCTGGTCGTAGGCGAGGGTCAGCGCGGTGCCGCCGAGCCGGGAACTGCCGGGGTGCATGGGTGCTCCTTCGAGGGGGGCGCGGGTGTTCACAGCCGACCCGCCCGGCGTTCCATCGTCAGCAGCCAGACCAGGTAGCCGCCGCCGATCACTCCGGTCACCACGCCGACCGGGAGTTGGTGCCCGGCGAAAGCGCGTTGGGCCAGCAGGTCGGCACCGACAAGCAGCGCCGCGCCGACGGCCATCGACGGCACCAGGTTCGGCCCCGGTGCCCGGGTCAGTCGTTTCGCCACATGCGGGGCGACGAGCGCCACGAAGGACACCGGCCCGGCGGCGGCCGCCGCGAACGAGACAAGCAGCACGGCGGCGGCGAGCAGCACCAGGCGCAGCCGGCGCACCGGCACGCCGAGGGCGCCGGCGGTGTCGTCGCCCAACTCCATCATCCGCAGCGCCGGGGCACAGCCCACGAGCACCAGGGGCGTCAGCACGACCGTGACGGCGAGCAGCGGCCCGGCGTTGGCCCAGCCCCGCCCGTCCAGGCTGCCGGTGAGCCAGAGCACCGCGCGGGCGGCGTCCATCAGGGGTGCCCGGGTCAGCAGGTAGCCGTTGACGCCGGTGAGGATCGCGGAGACGCCGATGCCGACCAGGATGAGCCGGTAGCCGTGCACGCCGCGTCGCCAGGCGAGCGCGTAGATCACCAGGCCGGTGCCGAGCCCACCGACGACCGCCGCGCCGGCCAGCGCCAGGCTGCTGCCGCCGAGGACGACCACGACCAGCGCGCCGGTCGACGCGCCCTGGGTGAAGCCGAGGATGTCCGGGCTGCCCAGCGGGTTGCGGACCAGCGACTGGAACACCGTGCCGGCGAGGGCCAGCGCGGCACCGACCAGCAGGGCGGTGACCAGCCGGGGCAGTCGTAGCTCCTGCACGATGAACTGCTCCGCCGGGGTGCCGCCGCCACTGAGCGTCCGCAGCACGTCGGCCGGGCCCATCGGGTAGTCGCCGCTGCCCAGGGCCACCAGGCCGAGCCCGGCCGCGAGCAGCGCGGCACCGGCGCCGACGCTGAGCGCGCGGGGGCGGAACCGCACCGACAACCCGCCGGGAGTACGCAGAACTGTCATGCCACCGCTCCGCTTCGCTCCGCGCCAGCGCGACGCGCCACGGTACCGAGCCTGCTGCTCCGCCCGCTCACCGGTGGGCCACCCGTGAGCGGCTGACCAGCCACAGGAAGAGCGGGCCGCCCAGCACGGCGGTCACCATGCCGACCTGGAGTTCACCGGGTCGGCCCAGCACCCGGCCGAGCACGTCGGCGCCGAGCAGCAGCACCGGCGCGAGCACCGCGCAGTACGGCAGCAGCCAGCGCAGGTCCGGGCCGGTCAAAGCGCGGACCAGGTGGGGCACCAGCAGCCCGACGAAGACCATCGGGCCGCACGCGGCGGTCGCCGCGCCGCAGAGCAGGGTGACCGCGACGATCACGGCGGCGCGGATCAGCGCGGGTCGGGCGCCCAGGGCTCGCGCCGCGTCGTCGCCGAGCGCGAGCGCGTTCAGCGGGCGGGCGGCGCCGAGCGCGACAAGCAGGCCGGCCAGGATGAACGGCAGCACCCGGGTCACGGTCGCGGAGTCCGCGCTGGCCAGCGAGCCGACCGTCCAGAACCGCAGCCGCTCCAGCGAGGCGGTGTCCAGCAGCATCACCGCGCTCACGTACGAGTAGAGGGTGGCGTTGAGCGCCGCGCCGGCCAGCGCGAGTCGGGCCGGGGTGGCCCCCCGCCCGCCGCCGACGGCGTAGACGAGAGCGGTCACCACCGCCGCGCCGAGCAGCGCGAACCAGACGTACCCGCCGATGGCGGTGACGCCCAGGAACGCGGCGGCGGTGGCGACGGCAGCGGACGCGCCGGCGTTGATGCCGAGCAGCCCGGGGTCGGCGAGGGGGTTGCGGGTGAGGGCCTGCATGACCGCGCCGGCCACCCCGAGCGCGGCGCCGGCGAGGAGCCCGAGCAGGGTGCGGGGCAGGCGCATCCGGTGCACCACGGCGTACTCGGTGGCGTCGCGGTGCAGCAACCCGGACCAGACGTCGGCGAGCGGCATGGCCTTCGCGCCGACCGCGATGCTGAGCACCACGATCACCGCGAGCAGCGCCACGGCGGCGACCAGTCCGGCGGCGCGGACCGCGTGACGACCACGCCGGCTCGGGGGTACGGCCGTGTCCCCGGTCGGCACTGATGGTGCCGGTCGGGTGACGGTGGGTGTGGCGTCCAGTGTGGGCTCCGGGGTGGTGGCGACACGGCGAACCGCTGTTGACAATGACCGAGGTTAGGCTAACCTAACCCCGCTGCCCTGGTCGACCCCGGCCAACCCCTGATCGAAAGACAACACCATGCCCGATGCCCTGTCCGCCCGCCGTCTCTCCCGCCGTGGTCTGCTGACCGCCGGTGGCGTCGCCACGCTGGCCACCCTGCTCGCCGGCTGCGGAACGAACGACGCCGCGAAGCCCGCCGCCAGCAACGGAGGCGGCCCCTGGTCGTTCACCGACGACCGTGCCAGGAAGGTCGAGGCGGTGGTCCGTCCGGCCCGCGTGGTGGCCTTCACCGGGGTGGCGGCGGCCCTGATCGATTTCGGTCTGGACAAGCAGCTCGTTGGCGTGTTCGGCGAGACCAGACGGGCCGACGGCACGGCCGACCCGCAGGCCGGCGACCTCAACGTCGAGACCGTCGAGATCCTCGGCAACGTGTGGGGCGAGTTCAGCCTGGAGAAGTACGCGGCGCTGCGTCCCGAGCTGCTGGTCACCCACATGTACGACCCGGACGCGCTCTGGTACGTGCCGGACGAGAGCAAGGACAAGATCCTCCCGCTCGCGCCCAGCGTGGCGATCACCACCGCCCGGGTGCCGATGACCAGGCCCATCGAGCGGTACGCCGCGCTGGCCCAGTCGCTCGGCGCGGACCTGTCCGCGAAGAAGGTCACCGACGCGAAGGCCCGCTTCGACGCCGCCGCCGAGGCGGTCCGGCAGGCGGTCAAGGCCAACCCCGGAATCAGGGTGCTGGCCTGCTCCGGCAGCCCTGACCTCTTCTACGTCTCCAACCCGAAGGTCAGCACCGACCTGATGTACTTCGCCGAGCTGGGTGTCGACATCGTCGTCCCCACCAAGCTCGAAGCCGGCGACTACTTCGAGGCGCTCAGCTGGGAGAACGCCGGCAGGTTCCCGGCCGACCTGATCCTGCTGGACAACCGCAGCACCGCGCTGCAGCCCAAGGACCTCACCGCCAAACCCACCTGGCAGCAGCTGCCAGCGGTCAAGGCCAACCAGGTGACCCCGTGGGATGCGGTGCCCCGCTTCTCGTACGCCGGCTCCGCGCCGCTGCTGGAGAACCTCGCCACCGCGATCCGCGCCGCGAAGAAGGTCAGCTGACGCGCCGGCCGGGCGACGTCGCCCGAGTGCCGACCCCAACCGCAGGGCAGCACAGCCCCGAGGCGCGCGACCGCGCCGAGGGGAGGGTTTCGGCTGCCCTCGTCGAGAACGTGGAAGGACATCCCGTGACCCTGCCGACGTACCCCGTCGAGACCACCGCGCCGCCGCCGGCGCCCGCCGCCGCGCGGGCCCACCTGCTGCACGACGGCTCGGTCGAGCAGTACCGGCGGACGATCGCCGACGGCGTCGACCGGGTCGCCCGCCGGGTGGCCACAGTGGACCGCCCGGTCACCGGCATCACCCCGGCCGAGCTGGCCCCCCTGGTGGACCGGGTGGACCTGGACCGGCCGCTGGGTGACGCGAGCGCGGCGCTGGACGAGCTGGAGGACGTCTACCTGCGCGACGCCGTCTGGTTCCACCACCCGCGATACCTGGCCCACCTCAACTGCCCGGTGGCGATCCCGGCGCTGCTCGGCGAGGCGGTGCTCACCGCCGTGAACTCGTCACTGGACACCTGGGACCAGAGCGCCGGAGCGACCCTCATCGAACGGCGGCTGATCGACTGGACCGCCGAACGGATCGGCCTCGGTCCCACCGCCGACGGTGTGTTCACAAGCGGCGGCAGCCAGTCCAACCTCCAGGCCCTGCTGCTGGCCCGGGAGGAGGCGTGCGCCGACGCGATCGGACCGGCGGCGCGCGCGGAGCTGCTGCCCCGGCTGCGCGTGCTCACCTCCGCCGCCGGTCACTTCAGCGTGCAGAAGTCGGCCAAGCTGCTCGGCCTCGCTCCGGACGCGGTGATCGCGGTGCCCACCGACGCCCGGCGGCGCATCCGTCCGGCCGCCGTTCGCGAGGAGATCGCGCGGTGCCGGCAGGCCGGACTGGTGGTGATGGCCGTCGTGGCCACCGCCGGCACCACCGATTTCGGCTCCATCGACCCGCTCGCGGAGCTGGCCGAGATCCGCGCGGCGACCGGCGTCTGGCTGCACGTCGACGCCGCGTACGGCTGCGGTCTGCTCGTCTCGCCGACGCGCCGGCACCTGCTCGACGGCATCGAACGGGCCGACTCGGTGACAGTCGACTTCCACAAGTCGTTCTTCCAGCCGGTCAGCTCCAGCGCGCTGCTGGTCCGCGACCGGCAGGCGCTGCGGCACGCCACCTACCACGCCGACTACCTCAACCCGGCCCGGATGGTGGAGCAGCGCATCCCCAACCAGGTCGACAAGAGCCTGCAGACCACTCGCCGTTTCGACGCGCTGAAGCTCTGGCTGACCCTGCGGGTGATGGGTCCGGACGCCCTCGGCGCGCTCTTCGACGAGGTGGTCGACCGGGCCGCCGACGCGTGGCAGCTGGTCAGCGAGGACCCCCGCTTCGAGGTGGTGACCCGCTCCGACCTGAGCACCGTGGTCTTCCGTTACCTCCCCACCGGAGCGGGCAGGGGCCTGGCCGACGCCGCCAACCTGCACGCCCGGGAGGCGCTTGCCGCGTCCGGCCTCGCCGTGGTCGCCGGGACCCGGGTCGACGGCCGGCACTTCCTGAAGTTCACACTGCTCAACCCGGCCACCACCATCGACGACGTCGGCTACGTGCTCGACCTGATCGCCACCCACGCCGGCCGGTACGTGCACGACCATGTCGCCGCCGAGCTGACCTGCCACGTCGGCTGACGCCGGTGAACCCGAATACGCGCCTGGAGACCCGGATGTCCACCCACGACTTCATCGCCATCGGGCTGGGCCCGTACAACCTGGGACTGGCCTGCCTCACCGCGCCGATCGACGACCTGGACGGGGTGTTCCTGGAGGCCCGGCCGAGCCTCGCCTGGCACCCCGGCATGCTGCTGGAATCGGCCCGGTTGCAGACCCCGTTCATCGCCGACCTGGTCAGCCTCGCCGACCCGACCTCGCCGTACTCCTTCCTCAACTACCTCAAGGAGATCGGCCGGCTCTACCCGTTCTACATCCGGGAGAGCTTCTACCCCCTGCGCAGCGAGTACGACGCGTACTGCCGGTGGGCGGCGGCGAAGCTGCCGAACGTGCGCTTCGGTCAGACCGTGACCACAGTGGAGTTCGACGCCACCGACGAGCGGTACGTGGTGCGGGCCAGCACCGGCACGGGGGAGACAGTCGAATATCGCGCCCGGCACCTGGTGCTCGGCACCGGCACCCCACCGCACCTGCCCGACGCGGTCGCCGACCTGCCCGGCGACGCCGTGCACAACTCCCACTACCTGGAGCACCGGACGGCGTTGCGCACGAGGCGCAGCATCACCGTGGTGGGCAGCGGGCAGAGCGCCGCCGAGATCTACCACGACCTGCTCGGTGACATCGACCGGTACGGCTACCAGCTCAACTGGGTGACCCGGTCGCCGCGGTTCTTCCCGCTGGAATACACCAAGCTGACCCTGGAGATGACCTCACCGGACTACGTGGACTACTTCCACGCGCTGCCCGAGGCGACCCGCTACCGGCTGGAGTCCGACCAGAAGGGCCTGTTCAAGGGGATCAACGCCGACCTGATCAACGACATCTTCGACCTGCTGTACGCGCAGAGCGTCAACGGGCCGGTGAACACCCGCCTGCTCACCAACACCGAGTTGATCAGCGCCGCGCACCAGGACGGCGCGTACACGTTGGGGTTGCGTCAGGTCGAGCAGGAACGGGACTTCACACTGCGTACCGAGGGCCTCGTCCTGGCCACCGGCTACCGCTACCGGGTGCCGGAGTTTCTCGCGCCGGTGCGCGACCAGATCCGCTGGGACGCGCACGGCCGGTTCGACGTGGCCCGCAACTACAGCATCGACCACACCGGACGGGGCATCTTCCTGCAGAACGCCGGCACCCACACGCACAGCATCACCTCACCGGACCTGGGCATGGGCGCCTACCGCAACTCCTGGATCATCTCCGAACTCCTCGGCCGGGAGCACTACCCGATCGAGAAGTCCATCACCTTCCAGGAGTTCGGGGTGCCGTCGTGAGCGCCGTCTTCACCCGCGCCGACGATCGGCTCGGTGAGTTCGCGCTGCGTACGCTCGACCCGGACGCCGACGCCGCGCAGCTGCACACCTGGGTGACCCACCCGAAGGCGGCGTTCTGGCTGATGGGGGACGCCGACGTGGCCCGGGTGGCCGAGGAGTACCGGCGGATCGCCGAGCACCCGCACCACGACGCATACCTGGGGCTGTGGCGGGGGAGTCCGGCGTTCCTCGCCGAGCGCTACGACCCGGCCCACGTCGAGCTGGCCGGCCACTACGACCACCAGCCCGGTGACGTGGGCATGCACTTCCTCTGCGCGCCGGTCGACACCCCGGTGCACGGCTTCACCCGGGCGGTGCTCACCACCGTCATGGCCTGGCTCTTCACCGACCCGGCGACCCGGCGGGTGGTGGTCGAGCCGGACGTCCGCAACACCGCCGTGCACGCGTTGAACGCCGCCGTCGGCTTCGAGGTCGTCGGCCCCATCGTCAAGCCCGAGAAGGACGCGCTGCTCAGCGTCTGCACCCGGGCCCAGTTCCAGGCCGCCACCGACCGTGCCGCCGCCACCCGAACCGAAGGAGCCCCGGCGTGACCGCCACCGCCGTCCCCGCCCAGACCACCGTCGCCGCCGCGTACGCCATCCCCGGCGACCCGGTCGGGCATCTCACCCCCCAGCGTTGGGCCCGGGCCAACCGGCTGCTGGTCCGCAAGGCGCTCGCCGAGTTCACCCACGAGCGGCTGCTCACCCCGCAGCCGGTGTCGGGTCCGGACGACCGGCAGTGGTACGAGGTGCGCAGCGACGACGGCGCTGTCACCTACCGGTTCGCCGCGCGGGTCCTCGCCCTGGCGCACTGGCAGATCGACGCGGACAGCATCACCCGACACCGCGACGACACGACGCTGCCGCCCGACGCTGTGGATCTCGTCGTCGAGCTGCGCGGCACCCTCGGGCTCTCCGCGCGGGTGCTCCCGGTCTACCTGGAGGAGATCACCTCGACGCTGGCCGGCACCGCGTACAAGCTGGCCCAGGCCGCGCCGAGCGCCGCCGAGCTGGCCGACGCGGACTTCCAGACCATCGAGACGTCGATGACCGAGGGCCACCCGTGCTTCGTGGCCAACAACGGCCGGCTCGGCTTCGGCGTCGACGAATACCACAGGTACGCGCCGGAGGCCGCCGCCCCGGTCCGGTTGGAGTGGCTCGCCGCACACCGCGACCACTCGACGTTCAGCAGCGCCGCCGACCTCGACTACGACACGCTCATCGAGAGCGAGCTGGACGCCGACACCCGGGCCCGGTTCGCGGCCACGATGACCGACCTCGGGCTGGACCTCGCCGACTACCACCTGATCCCGGCGCACCCGTGGCAGTGGTGGAACAAGCTGGCTGTCACCTTCGCCGGGGAGTTGGCCGCGCGCCGGCTGGTGCACCTCGGCCCGGGACCGGACGTGTACCTCGCCCAGCAGTCCATCCGTACCTTCTTCAACGTCACCGCGCCGCACCGGCACTACGTGAAGACCGCGCTGTCGGTGTTGAACATGGGCTTCATGCGAGGGCTGTCGGCCGCGTACATGGCGGCCACGCCGGCGATCAACGACTGGTTGGCCGACCTGATCGCCGCCGACGAGGTGCTGACCGGCACCGGTCTGACCGTCATCCGGGAGCGGGCCGCCGTGGGTTACCGGCACCGGCAGTACGAGGCGGCGACCGAGCGCACCTCCCCGTACCGCAAGATGTTTGCCGCCCTGTGGCGGGAGAGCCCGGTGCCCGAGCTGGCGCCGGGACGTCGGCTATCCACAATGGCCGCGCTGCTGCACGTGGACAGCGACGGCGGCTCGCTGGCGGCGGCGCTGATCGCCCGGTCGGGCCTGGCCCCCGAGGTGTGGCTGCGCCGCTACCTGGATGCCTACCTGACCCCGCTGCTGCACAGCTTCTACGCCCACGACCTGGCCTTCATGCCGCACGGCGAGAACGTCATCCTGGTCCTCGACGAGCACGACACCGTCGAGCGGGTGATCTTCAAGGACATCGCCGAGGAGATCGCGGTGCTGAGCGCCGACGTCGAGCTGCCGGCCGAGGTGGAGCGGATCCGGGTCGACGTGCCCGACGACACCAAGCTGCTGACCATCTTCACCGACGTGGTGGACTGCTTCCTGCGACACCTCAACGCGGTGCTTGTCGAGGCCGGGGTGCTCGCCGAGGACGACTTCTGGCGTACGGTCGCGGGCTGCGCCGCCGACTACTTCGACCGGGTGCCGCAGCTGGCCGAGCGGGTCCGCCACTACGACCTGTTCGCACCGGAGTTCACGCTCTCCTGCCTCAACCGCCTCCAGCTGCGCGACAACCAGCAGATGATCGACCTGGCCGACCCGTCGGCGGCGCTCCAGTTCGTCGGCACCCTCGTCAACCCGTTGGCCGCCCACGCCCCGGCCCGCTGACCATGATCGGGTCTGGTCAGGACGCGCGCCAGCGGGTGCAATGGGGCGCATGGGATTCCTGAGTACCGCAAGTCTGTTCGTCGCCACGTTGACCACCGGCCTGACCGCCGGGCTGTTCGCCGCTTTCGCGTACGCGGTCATGCCGGGCCTGGGCCGCACCGACGACCGGACGCTGGTGCTCGCCATGCGACGGATCAACGAGTCCATCCTCAACGGGTGGTTCGCCGTCTGTTTCGGCGGTGCGCTGCTGTTCACGCTGCTGGCGGCGGCGCTGCACCTGACCGCCGGGCGCCGGGCGGTGCTGCCGTGGATCGTGGCCGGGCTGCTGCTGTACCTGGTGGTGCTCGGCGTCACCGCGGCGGTGAACGTGCCGCTCAACAACGTGCTGGCCCGAGCCGGCGACGTGGACGGGGGCACCGACCTCGCGGCCCTGCGGGAACGCTTCGAGGTGAGCTGGGTACGCGGCAACCTGGTCCGCGCTGTCGCGTCGACCGGCGCCTTCGGGCTGCTGGCGTGGGCGCTGGTCGCCGAGGGCCGGCTGCTCGGTTGAGTCGCCGGATGACCGGCTGGGCCGGGCCGCGCTCAGTCGGTCGTCTCGGTCGTCTCGGCGGTGCCGGCCCGCTGGAACGCGCGCGCCAACTGGGCGAGGTCGAAGCTCTCGAAGTGCTGGAGGAAGCGCCGGCGGACGGCGTTCAGGTGGCTGGGCCAGGACTCCTCCAGGCGGGCGTGTCCCGCGTCGGTGAGGACGGCGTTCCAGCCGCGCGCGTCCTCCTCGCAGCGCTCCCGCTTGACCAGGCCCTGCGTCTCCAGCCGGATGATGGTGCGGGTCATGCCGCTGAGCGAGAGGTGGCAGGCCGAGGCCAGCTCGTTCATCCGCATCCGCCGGCCCGGCGCCTCGGATAGGTTCATCAGGGCGGTGTATTCGGTGAGCGGTAGCTGACGGTCACCGACCATGTCGGCATCGATCGCGCGGGGCAGCACGTGCATCACCTGGCCCAGGGCGCGGACCAGGGCCTCCTCGTCGGGGTTGAGGGGTTGCAGAGGTTCTGCGGCGGGGCTGGACATCCTCATATCATACTTGCTTGATTGAGCAATTGCTTACCCGGCTGTGATCGTGACCATGGGAACAGCATTTGCTTGACCAAGCAATCACCGGTTAGCGTCGGGCCGTCAGCCCACGTACCGAGGAAAGGCGCCATGATGACCAGGATCGGGATCATTCTCGGCAGCACCCGCCCGGGGCGTAACGGTGAAGCCGTTGCCCGCTGGGTGCTCGAGATCGCCAAGCAGCGCTCCGACGCGGAGTACGAGCTGATCGACCTGCTCGACTACCAGCTGCCGCACCTCGACGAGGCGTACCCGCCGGCGATGGGCCAGTACTCCCAGCCGCACACGCTGCGGTGGGCCAAGACGATCGCCTCCTACGACGGGTTCATCATCGTCACCCCCGAGTACAACCACTCGACCTCGGGTGCCCTGAAGAACGCTATCGACTTCCTGTACGCCGAGTGGAACAACAAGGCCGTGGGCTTCGTCAGCTACGGCTCGGTCGGCGGCGCGCGTGCCGTGGAGCACCTGCGGTTGATCTCCGGCGAGCTTCAGATGGCCGACGTGCGGTCGCAGGTCGCTCTGTCGCTCTTCACCGACTTCGAGAACTTCAGCGTCTTCAAGCCCAACCAGTTCCAGCAGGACGCGCTGACCACCACCCTCGACCAGGTGGTCGCCTGGAGCACCGCGCTCGCGCCGCTGCGCCAGGCCTGATCGTTTCGAGCACGTCCGCAGACGGCCGCGGGATTCCTCCCGCGGCCGTCTGCGTCTGCCCGTCTCCCGGTCGGTCAGGCCCGCCGCGCGTCGGCGAGCAGGTCGAGCGAGAGCTGCCACAGCCGTGCCGCCGCCGCGGGGTCGGTCGCGTGGTCGGCGACGCCCCGCAGCGGCGTCTCCGGGCGGTGGCGCGCAGCCTGGTTGCCGTCCTCGAAGTAGCGACCGCCGACGCCGTCGAGCTGCGGCCAGGCGGCGAGCAGCATCGAGGTCGCCGCCCCCTGCTCCGGGGTCTTGAAGTCGAACGCCGGCAACTGGGCGTAGTCCTCCTCGGTGAGGTGCCGCCCCAGGTTCGTGGCGACCGCGCCCGGGTTGGCCGCGTTGACAGTGATGCCGTCGTCGGCCCAGCGCCGGTTCGCCTCGACCGCGAACAGCGCGGTGGCGGTCTTCGACTCGCCGTAGGCGAGCATCCGGTCATAGGGGCGCGCGCGGAAGTTGACGTCCTCGAAGACCATCGGCGCCTGGACGTGGGCGATGGAGCTGAGCGACACCACGCGGGCCCGGCCAGCCGCCGCGAGCGCCCGGTGCGGCCCGGTGGTGAGCGCGAAGTGGCCGAGATGGTTCGTGGCGAACTGCAGCTCCCAGCCCTCCGGCGTCCGCATCTCGGGGGTCGCCGACACCCCGGCGTTGTTGACAAGGATGTGCAGGGGACCCGCCCAGGCCGCGACGAAGGTCGCGATCGACAGCTGGTCGGAAAGATCCAACGGTACGACCCGGAGCGACCCGCTCGGCGCGCCGTCCCCGATGTCCTGCGCTGTGCGCTCCCCGGCCCGCACGTCCCGTACCGCCAAAGTCACCTCGGCGCCCGCGGTCGCCAGGGCCCGGGCCGTCTCCACGCCGATGCCCGACGAGGCGCCGGTGACGATGGCGCGCTGCCCGCTGAGGTCGACACCGGCCACGACGTCACCGGCGCGAGTCGAAGGTTGCCGACCTCGCCCCGCAGGGCCCGCCCCACGACGGCGACGGCCTCGTCGGCGCGGTCCGTCACGGCGCGCGCCTCGGGCCGGAACAGCGCACCGATGTCGGTCAGGGTGGTGCCGCGCGAGTCGCGAGGCTGACGACCGAACCGGTGTGCGCGGTGTTGCCCGAGGGCCACCCGCTCGCCGGCCGCGCCGAGTTGACGCTCGCCGACCTGGCGGACGAACCGTGGGTGACAACTCCGCGCAGCGCCTGGGAACCCTGGCACCGCACCTTCGAGGACCAGTTCCGGGAGGCGGGGTTCGTGCCGAACATCGTCCAGGAGGAAGCCAGCGTGCAGAGTCTCCTCGGCCTGGTCGCCGCCGGAGTCGGCGTCACCAGGCTCGCCAGCTCGGCAGCCAGCCTCCGCCGCACCGGCGTGGTGTCGTCCCGCTGACCGGCGCCCACGCCCACACCGAGATGGTGTGGTTGCCGGGCAGCACCGCGCCCGCCCTGCGTCGGCTCCTGGACGTGGTGACCGAACTCGCGACCACGACCGACCTCGCCAGGACCGGCTGAATGCCGGCCGTCTCCCCGGGTCGGCTCAGCTCGTCCGCAGGTGGCGGGTCGTGCCGTCGGCGACGGCTCGGAGCTTGTCGGGGTTGGCCACGTTGTGGATGGCGGTGATGGCCGGGCCCACTAGGCTCGTCGCAATGAGCCGATCTGCCCCCGCCGGTCGGCCTCCACTGTGGCGGGACCGCACCTTCGGCACCTACTGGGTCGCGCAGTCGCTCTCCGCGGCCGGTGACTCGTTCGCCTACCTGGCGGTGCCACTACTGGTGCTCCAGGCGACCGGGTCGGTGGCACGGATGGGCCTGCTCACCGCCGTCGCGGGGGCGGCGTCCGTCATCGCCGGCATCTTCGGCGGGGTGCTTGTCGACCGGTACGACCGCCGCACCCTGATGATCGTGGCGGACCTGGCCCGGTTGGTGCTCTACGGCCTGGTGCCACTGGCCTGGCTCGCCGGCCCACAGGTCTGGCTGCTCTTCGTCGTGCTGCCGATCTGCGAGGCGGCCGGCATGGTGTTCCAGGTCGCCGCGGTGACCGCGGTCCGCAACCTCGTCGACTCCGACCGGATCACCGAGGCCAACGGGCGGTTGCAGGCGACGTACGCGGCGGCGGCCGTCCTCGGGCCGCTGCTCGCCGGCGTGGTGTCGGCCCGCTTCGGCCCGGCGCTCGCCATCGCCGTCAACGCGGCGAGCTTCGCCCTCTCGGCAACCGGTCTGTGGCTGATCCGGCTGCGACCCGGGCGGGCCGACGCCGCCGCACCGGCGACCCGGGAGCGGCCACTGGCCGAGTTCCTGGCCGGGGCGCGGTTCCTGTGGCGGCAGCCCGTGCTGCGCGCGCTCACTGTCCTGTTGTCGGTGTTCATCTTCCTGACCTACGGCTTCACCGACGTGCTGATCTACCACATCACCCACGACCTCGGCGGCTCCGGCGGCACCGTCGGCGCGGTGCTCGGCCTGGCCGCGCTGGGCACTGTCGCCGGTGCGCTGCTGGTGGCCCCGCTACGCCGCCGACGAGGCTTCGGCGCGACCTGGATCGGCGCGCACTCGGTCTGCGGTTTCGCGGTGGCGGGCGTCGGCCTCGCGACGAGCGTGCCCGCTGTCACCGCGCTGACCGCCGTGTATCTGTGCTGCCTGAGCGTCGGCGGGATCTGTTCGATGTCGCTGCGCCAGGAGATCACCCCCGATCACCTGCTCGGCCGGGTCACCTCGGCGTTCTGGAGCACGCACTACGCCCTCGGGCCGATCGGCGCCGCCACACTGACCTGGGCCGCCGGCCGGTACGGCGTCCAGGCGGTCACGTTCGCGGCGGGCGTGGGATGCCTGCTGGTCGCGGTCGGTGGCCTCTTCACCCCGGTTCGCCGCGCCGGCGCGGAGCCGCCTGGTCCGCCTGCCGGGGCCCTGGTGGGTCAGGTTGTCAGCCAACGGTGAACCGTCCGTCAACGGCGTGAGCCGGCGTGGCACCTGGTCGTTGACTACCACCCGGATGTCCCGCGCTGCCTGTCGAGCTGCCCCACTCGTGGGGCAGTACGGCCGTGGTCTGCCGGCGTGGCAGTGCTCTGCCGGCATGGTCGTGGTCTGCCGGCATGGTCGTGGTCCGTCGGCATGGCCGTGGTCTGCCGGCATGGTCGTGGCCCGCTTGTCACCGCAGGCACGCAACTCCCGGCCGGCCGCGACGAACGGCCTGCCCCGCTGATGGGGCAGCTCTACAGGCACGCAACAGACACACCGCACCCACCCGCCGCGAACCAGCGTGCGCTGGATCGTCCCGGTCAGAACTCCTGGTACATGACGTGCAGGCCGACCCGGCCGAGGGTGGGGTGGCGGAACGCGCCGGGCACCGTGCCGACCACCGCGAAGCCCTCCCGCCGGTACAGCTCGACCGCCGACCGGTTGCTCTCCACCACGGCGTTGAACTGCATGCCGGCGTACCCCCGCTGGCGGGCCCAGGTCAGGGCGTCGCGGCACAGCGCGGTGCCCACACCCCGGCCCCGGACGTCGGCGGCGACCATGAAGCTCGCGGTGGACACGTGCGCGCCCGGCCCGGGTCGGTTGGTGCCCATCTTCGCGGTGCCGAGCACCCGCTCGCCGTCGACCGCGACGACGGTCCGGCCCGGCGCTGCCTCCGCCCACATGCCGTACGCCGCGTCGGCGGTCATCGCCGGGTCGTAGGGGAAGGTCTCCCGAGCCCGGATCACCTCCTCGACGATCGGCCACACCTGGGACCAGTCCTCCGCCACGAACTCCCGAATCTGCACGTCGAGCAGGGTACGAGCGGCGAACCGGCCGGACAACGGGAATTGGGTCAGGCCGCGAGCGCGTCGAGTTCCGCGTCCAGCAGCGCCGCGAGCCGGGCGTGCCGCTGCGGATGACTGGTCGGGGTCATGCCACGGCTGGGCATCTCCACCGTCATCAGCAGGTACAGGTGCAGCCGGTAGAGGCCGAGCCGGCGGCGCGCCGAAGCGTCAAGCACCAGTGGTGTGCCGGCCGCGCTGCGGTAGCCGCGCAGCAGCGGATGCTCAGGCTCGTCCTCGACGCGCCGGAAGAGCAGCGGTGAGACCAGGTCCAGCAGCGGGTCGCCGTAGAGGAACCGTTCGCCGTCGACCAGGCCGCACAGCCGAAGCCGACCCTCCGGGTCGGGCGCGGCCAGCACGTTGCCGTCCCAGCAGTCGAAGTGCAGCAGCGCCGGTCGGCGTACCTCGTCCAGCGCGTCGGCGTGCCGTCCCACAAGCGTGCGCAGGCGCTCCGGGGTCACCGGCAGCCGCACGTTCCAGTCGGTCGCGTCGGCGACCAGCGCGTCGAGCATCGCCGTGAACGCCACCGGCCAGGTCGCCCCGCCGGCCCGGTCATCGTCGTCGTACCCGAACCGGTCGCCGGTGACCCGGTGCAACGCGGCGAGGGCGACGCCGAGGTCGTACCGCGCCGGGCCGTCGTCGACCGCGACGCCGGTCCCGGCCAGCTCGGACAGGGACCGGCCGGGCAGCAGCGTGGTGACCAACCACTCGCCGTACGCGGGGTCGGTGGCGTGCTGCAACACCGGCGGCACGGGCACCTGCGGGGCGTGTTCCGCGACGAGGCGGAAGTATCGCGTCTCGGCGGCACAGAGTCCTCGTTCGTAGCGCAGCAGCGGCGTCCCGGCCGGCGGGGCGAGCTTCAGCACCACCCGGCGGTCGTCGTCGAGACGTGCCCACCAGACCGTCGCGAACCCGCCGCCGGCCAGCGGTCCGGCGTCCCGGACCCGGGTGTGCGGGCCGAACGACGCCCGGACCAGGTACGCCACGTCGTCGCTGGTGAGCAGACGCTGCGTCGGACTGACGCCGGTCACGAGGCGGCGTCACCCCGTCGAGCGCGCGGCGCGGAGCCGGCGCTCACGCGGGCGGCGAGCGGGACGGGACCGGCGGTGTCCCTGCGGATCAGCTCGGCGGGGAGCACCTCGACCCGCGGGGCAGCGACCTCCGCACCGAGCACCAGGGACATCGCCCGGACTCCCATGTCGACAAGCGGCAGCCGCACGGTGGTCAGCGCCGGGGTGACGTCCCGGGCGATCGGCATGTCGTCGAACCCCACCACGGAGATCTGCTGCGGCACGGCCAGCCCACGTGCCCGCAGGGTGGCGAGCGCCCCGATGGCCATGGAGTCGTTGAGGGCCACGATCGCGGTCAGCTCCGGGTCGGCGTCGAGCAGTCGGGCGGTCGCCTCGGCGCCGCCGTCGCGGTCGAACTCGGCGTACCGGATGCGCCGTTCCGGCAGGTCCCGGCCCTGCTCGGTGAGGGCCTGCCGCAGGCCGGCCAGGCGGTCGGTAGTGGTGGTCAGGATGCGCGGACCGGCGACCACACCGATCACGCGGTGCCCCAGCCCGCACAGCTCCCGTCCGGCGAGGTAGCCGCCGGCCCGGTTGTCCGGCATCACCGCGTCGCCGGAGTGTTCGTGCCGACCGATCACCGCCACCCGCCCGCCGGTGGCCTCGTACGCGGCGAGCTTCTCGTTGAGCTGCCTGGTGAACGCCTCGTCGTGGTAACCGGATCCGGCCAGGATCAGCGCCGCCACCTGGTGGCCGCGCAGCAGCTCCACGTACTCCAGCTCGCGGTCCGGGTCCCGGTAGCTGTTGCAGATCATCAGCAGCCGGCCCTGGTCGGTGGCGACGCGTTGCAGGCCGCGGGTGATCTCGGCGAAGTACGGGTCGGAGACGTCGTGCACGATCACGCCGACCGCGCTGCGGTGCGAGCGGGCCAACAGTTGAGCGTGGGCGTTCGGCACGTACTGCAACTCGGCGACGGCGGCGAGCACCCGCTCACGCAGCTCGTCGGTCACCGGTTTGCTGCTGCCGTTGATCACGCGAGAGGCGGTGGCGGGGGAGACGCCCGCCCGGCGTGCCACATCGGACAGGGTCGCCATGGCCCGCCCCCCTCGGTCTGTTGACGGCGTTTCGCCGTGCCGGCTAGCGTCACGGTACCGCAGAGAAAGCCCTTTCCCGCAGGGAGGCCCGGCCATGTCCGACCGCTTCGCGGCCCCGCTGCCCGGCGGGATCGGGGTGTCCCGGCTGCACGTCTACGACACCGTCGCCCCGGACGGCCTGGTCGGCGGCACCCCGCACGTGCACCTCTGCTGCACCGAGGGATACGTGGTGACCGACGGCGAGGGCGCGGTACAGACCCTGACCACCGCCGGTTTTCGGGAGACACCGCTGCGCCCGGGTGCGGTGGTCTGGTTCGAGCCGGGCACCGTGCACCGCCTGGTCAACGGCGGTGGGCTGACCATCGTGGTGCTCATGCAGAACAGCGGCCTGCCCGAGGCCGGCGACGCGGTGCTGACCTTCCCGCCCGACGTGCTGGCCGATCCGGGCGCGTACGCCGCCGCGGCGGCGCTGCCGGACGGGGGAGCGCCGGGCGCGGACGTGCGTGCCGCGTACCGCCGACG
>NZ_JBEXHQ010000067.1:0-30724 GCF_040607915.1 Micromonospora sp. NPDC005215
AGGACCCATCCGGCGCCGTTGTGAGCGCCAGCACCGAGCCGCTATGACCGACGAGGTTGCATCGGAGGGCGCCGGTGGTCAGGTCCCAGACCTTTACCGAGCCATCGGGGCCGCCGCTGGCCAACCACGATGCATCTGGCGCTGCCGTCAAAGCCTCTACTCGACCAGTGTGGTCGGTGAAGATACTGCGCAGGGCACCGGTGATGGGTTCCCAGACCCGGACAGTGCCGTCGTGGCCGCCGCTGGCCACCCAGGCCCCGTCCGGCGCGGACACCAGCGCCGACACCGGACCGTTGTGGTCGGTGAAGGTGTGGCGCAAGGCGCCCGTGGTGGGTTCCCAGACCCGGACAGTGCCGTCGTGGCCGCCGCTGGCCACCCAGGCCCCGTCCGGCGGTGATACCAGCACCGACAGTGAGCCGCGGTGACCGGGGAGAGTGCGTAGTAGGGCGGGGTGAGCACCGTCTGGGGGTGGCCACCGGTTTGCTAGTCGCGGCAGCGGAAGGACAGACGTGTAGGCGGCCACCAGTGGTGCCAGGTCGGGTTCGTTGTCGAGGCGGCTGACCAGCACGTCACCGAGAGCGTCGGGGGGGTCGGTAGGGGTAAGCAGGTGGCTGTTCTGCCTGATGGTCCTGGCCAGCGTGGTGGCGGTGGGAGTGGTCACGTGGGCGAGGTCTGCCTCGACCGCGGCGGGCCCGTGGCGTTGTAGGCGTGTGGTGATCCATC
Organism: Micromonospora sp. NPDC005215; assembly: GCF_040607915.1. NCBI lineage: Bacteria > Bacillati > Actinomycetota > Actinomycetes > Micromonosporales > Micromonosporaceae > Micromonospora > Micromonospora sp. NPDC005215. The sequence continues at coordinate 724 of NZ_JBEXHQ010000067.1, forward strand.
GCAGGTCGGTGACGGTGGCGGCGAGTTCGTCCTGTCGTCCGGCAGCGTGTAGGTGTTCGGCGAGGTGTGCTGCGAGGTAGCCCTCGGCGGCGGGGAGTGTCCACCAGGCCGTGGTCGGCGAGGCTGCGGAGATCGTCGGCGAGGCTGCCGGCATGGTCAGTGCGACAGCAGTGTCCAGGAGCAGGGCGTGCAGTCGGGTGCGTTGACTGTTGTCGGTGGCGTTGCGGATGAGGTAGGAGCGGATGATGTCGTGAAGCCGGATGGTGCCTGTTTCGGACTGGTACTGCAGCAGCAGCGAAATCCCCGCCAGGATCGCGCATACCCGGCGGGTGCCGCGTGGTGTCAGACCGCCGGTCTTTGCCCATAAGAGCGTGAGTACTGACAGCGGTATGTCCACGTCTTCGCCGAAGATCGCTAGTTCGGTGAACCGGTCGCTGATCGCCGGGTCGAGGAGGTCCAGGCCGGCGCGGACGGTGGCGTCAATCGCACGGCCGCTTCGGGCGGCGTCTTCGAAGTCGAAGCTAGTGGGGCCTTCCTCGGCGAGTCGGTCCGCGATGTCCCGCAGCGCCCACGCCGAGGTGGCGCCGTAGTTCTCGACGTGGCGGACCACGGTCCGGTTCGCGATGCTGAGCAGCACCGGCCAGCGTCCGGTCGCCGACAGGATCCGGTCGACCAGGTCGGTCGGCGGATCGGCTAGGTCGCGGGTCAACAGCGCCTCCGCTTGCACGGTGGACATCTGGTCAACCCATACGCTGGATCTCGCCGGTACCAACCCGCGGTGACGGGTCGTGACCAGCCGCCGGCACCGTGCCCCGCCTTGGCAGAACGGGTCCAACTGGTCGGCCCGCCAGACATCGTCGACCACCAGCAGTGCCGGGTCGGGTTGGCTGTCCAGTAATGCGCCCAGCCGGTGTCCCGCCTGAATCGGGTCGGTGAACCCGCTGCGGGCGCCGGTGAGATGCTCGATCAGGTTGTTGATCCGTCCGGCGAGCTCCGCGCCGGCGGCGTGCTCACCGACAGTCACCCACAGGAGACCGCCTGGGAATCTGTCGCGCACCTGCGGCTGATGACATATCCAGGCAGCCAAGGTGGTCTTACCGAATCCGCCGGTGCCGTGGACACCGCTCACCGCTACCTGCTCGCCGGTGTCCGCAGTCACCAGCTCCAGCAGCGGTTTCGCCAGCTCTGGCCGCGCCACCATGCGCGCCGCGTGCGGCGGAGCCATCCACAGTCGGTGTATCGGTCGGGGACCGTGGCCGTCTTGGTAGACGTTGATCGTCCCGTCCGGCGCGTTGAACATGGTCGAGCGGTCGCGTGCCTCGAACCGATCGCCGCCGACACGGCTCTCCGTCGTGCTCATGACGTGAATCGCTCGCCGAGATGATTCGTCACGCTTATCGAGCCGCCGGGCGCGTTGTACTGCGTCGCGTTACCGCCCGCGATGAACGTGTTCACCCAATCCTTCTCTGCCGCTGGCAGCTGCTGCCGAAGATCGGCGGCCCACGTCCGCACCTCATCACCAAGGTCCGGGTGCTCCTCCACCAGATCAGCCAACCGCTGCTGCCACAACAGCGCCAACCGCTGCCGAACCTCGATCTGCTGCTCCGTTGGTGCGCCGGCGATCTCCGCGGCGGTCTGATCCGCCCACCCCTGTGCCACGTCACCCCGACGCTGTCCCGCCCGGCCGAACAAGCGGCCTACTCCCGCTCGCGCTGACTGCCATACATCTGTGGCGACAGCACCGATCAGTGCCGACCCGCCCACTGTCGCCGCCGACAGCAACCAGCCCTCAATCACAGCCTGACCTCCAACCGACCACGGCAGATCCTTGACACACCGTAGTCTCCCCGCACACGCACCGAAATTACCGACCGCGTTGCTACAGGTGCAGTGGCGTAGCAAGCCCCAACTGATGGCCGACTCTGACTTGGTGCGTCTGGCCGTGCCACCCAGGCTCGTGCAGTGCCCGATCGTGGATGCAGAAGTCGACGAGAGCACACCTCAACCACGTGGGCGCGGACGGCTCATGTGCCATAGACGCATCCAGTCCCATTGATCTAATCGCTACGGTTTCCGCTTGTGCCCGCCGACCCGGGTCATCGACCAACCGGGAGAGCTTTGTATGTGAGGGGTGCCCCAATGGCCGACTTCCTGAGCGGCACGAACGAGGCGAGGTACACCCCGGCGCGCTTCCAGGCCGGAGTGACGACTGGCTAACCGGCATCCACCTCTCGACGACTTGTCACGGCAGGGTCGTCCGTCGATCTCTAGGAGACCAGCCCGTACGGTGTCGCTGTGACTACTGACCTCTACGAAATGGTCATTGACCCGGCAGCGGCAGGGTTCGACGGTGACGTGCTGGCTCCGGTGCCCGTGACGGATGCAGCCCGACGAGTGCTCGCCTTCTGTACCGAGCCGCGCAGCGGATGGGTCACCTACCATCTCGCCGCCCGCAGCACCCATACCTCCGGCCTGTTCGATCAGGTCACCACCTGGTCACTGCTCTACGTCAACGCGCTCGCCGGCCGAGTGGACATCGAAGACGTGGCCGGATTCTCCCGTGACCGCCGACGCGACTTCGCAGCCCGAGTCGCCGCCGTACCGGAGGACACCGACCTGCACACGATGGACGACGATGGCGTAGCCGCGGTTGTCAACCTGTGCCACTTCGGGTACCACGGTGTCTGGGGACCCAAGATCACCAAGATGGGTGCCCTGTATCGGCCCCACGCGGTTCCCGTACTCGACGGACACATTGCGGAGGTGTTCGGCTTCAACCGCGAGGGCTTCTCGAACAAGGCGCGCCAGCACGAGTTGGACCGCCGCGAGCGCATCGACAAGGTCGTTCGAGCCTTGGCGATCTGGATTCGCATCCACCGCGCCGAAATAGCGGCCCTGCGGGATGCCGTGACACCAACCGTTCCCGAGATCCACGACCTACCAGCCCTTCAGTTGATCGACATCGTCTTGTGGACATCCCAGGACGACAAGCCGACATACCGGCGGCCCGGCCAAGGTGAACGATGGATCGACCGACCAATCGGCCAGCATGTCACGGCCGAGGAGTTACGGCCTGAACCGATCCCCACAGCCAAGTAGTCACTCGCTGGCATGAAAGACGAGCCTTGGTCAAGGTCCATCCGTGAGGCGCGGCTGCAGGGATCCTGCCCCGATCGCAAACCCCACGGGCACTTCTCTCGATGGGAACCGTACCGGTTGCCGTGAGCCCGCCGAGACCTGTCGATGGAGGCCGCCGGCGCCGGCCCCCTCTCCTGCATGCACCGGCTACCGTAACTGTGAAGCAATCACCGAGGCCGCCCTCGTGAGATCGAGGAGACTTGAACCTGGGACAGCCTCATGTCGAGCCTCGTTCAAGGCTTGTCATTGCTTGTCAAAACCCCTTGTTACCGACAGTAGTAGGGTCAAGCTTGTCATTGCCTGCCGAAAGTGGTCGCTGAGCTGCGGACAAACCGCCATGCGCTCGTCGCTCCTTGTCACCCTTCGTCAACGGTTGGAAGGGGTTTTCGGGGGGTAAACGGGGGCCCCTCACAGAATCCCGCCAGGCCTGACCGCCCCCGCTCGCCCTGCCACCGTGCCGCGGCCCGCCTCACGGCGTGCGTACTGACCGAACCTTTGGCAGCCCCTCCTCAGCCAGTACAACCGTCTACGTCTTCACTCGCCCCGACGGTGCCCCAATCGAAGGGCCACCCTCACCCGACACTTCACCACCTTGCTCTACCAGGCTGGTCTCGGCCGCATCCGATTCCGCGACCTCCGGGTCTCGATCGCGACCCTCCTCCTGGAACACGGCGTCGAACTCATTGTGATCAAGGGGCTGTTGGAACACGCCCACCTCGGCGTCACCGCCACGGTGTACGCCCACGTGCGACTCCGCCTCCAGCGCGACGGCATCGAACTTCTCGGCAACGCCTTCCGCAACCCCACCGAGATCACCAGCAGACCCGCCGACGGCGACGAACCACCGCTCTGCGCAACTCCCGTCCGCTGACGTTGCCGTCAGCTACTGCCGTCAGGCAGCGCGATTGCCCGACTGGAATTCCCTCCGGCCGGCCACCGCTAAGTAACTCAATTTGGTCTGGCATCACCCCATCAGCGATGCGAAATTGAGTTGATCAATTCTCCTCGCAAGCCCTCCAGGAAACCCCAGAGATCACGAGAGATAATCGTTACCCCATGTCCTTCGGTTTCATAGATATCGCCGATTAGAGCCCCGCCACTGAGGCTGTAGACGTTTCCTTGGGTGACACTGAGAGCGAACAGACCGCCCCCTCCATCTGACCCAAAGACGACGATCGAGTCGCTAACATCGCCAGCAAGAATCTTCGGCTGCTCACCATTGACCACTTCGGCAAATTGGTGGATAAAAAAACCGCTGTCCAGGTCCGGAAGCGACAGTCGCTCAACCTGCCCGTAGAAGCAGAGCAGATCTTCCGAGACTCCAACTGCTACCGGAGGTAGGTTCCCCTCGCTCTCAGCCTCGGATGCCACCCTGACCAGCACGTTCTCCCCTGGAGGATACCCGAAGCGGCTCTCGAAGCCTTGCGTGAACCTAGGGATGAGTTCGCACATCTCATCAACCCAGCTACTTAGGTTCTCCCCAGTAATAGGCACCATATCCCCTATCTATTTGAGCGGCGAAGTCTTCGACCTGAGCCCTGGATGCACCTGGATTCGCCTCACCAAACCACTTCCACTGATTGGTAATCTCCTGATGAACGTTCGCCCCTCGCGACTGCATCCTACTCCCCGGGATCCCTCGGATATTAGACGGGGCATCGAAGTCGAAGCCTGCAAATCGCGGATCATTCCGGTACTCCTGAGGGATCGCATGGTGGGCATCCCAATCGTCAGGCAGCCGCTTGAAGCCGGCTTTATTGAGAGCCGCATTGAATCTCCCGCGATAGCTGGTCAGCTTGATCGTCGGAAATAGCGAGTCGTAGCCCGTGAGGCAAGTGTTGTGCACCAGGACTGGCGCCTTGCCCGCAAGTACATAGTACGTGTGGATACCGTCGACTTCGAGGTTGTAGGCCATCGTCGCTCGACTCGTGGTGAGCCGAAGCCCACGAACCGCGAGCGCGGCCCCGTCGGCTGTCAGAACCTGCTCACCAGCGGCAAGCTCGTCGGCCCGCTCGAACTTGTGGTCGGTGACAGACCAGAATGGGTGATCCTCGGTCGTACCCAACACTGCGCCGTTGTCTAGAGCTAGATCGATGACGGTGTCTTGATGCACGAATACCTGCGTAACCTCACGCGCCTCCTGCTCCCCGGTCTCCGGATCCGCCGCTATGACCTCGTCGCCAACTTCAATCTCGCTGATCGGCTTGCGGGAGCCGTCGGCCATCAGGACGAGCGTGGCACTTTCGAAGGAGCAAGCGCGCGCTGCTGTTTTGGCGGCGACGGCGGTGACGAGGCCGCGGCCAGCGATGGAGAACCCTCCGGCCATGGCGATCTCGGCCACAATCTCGCCGGCGTACATCATGGATTCGGGGCACTTGGCGACACCGCAGTCCCATTTGAAACCGAACTGATTGAGGCAGCTGGTGTAGTCCGAGAACTTGCCGGCGCAGAGGATTTGGATCTCGGCTTTGATCGGGTCGAAGTCTTGCTCAGTCACCGCCATGCGGTACGTAAGGCAGTCGCCTTTGTGAGCCTTGCAGTTGATGTTGTCGTCGGTGTAGGTCGCGAGGAAGACGCCCTTGGCTGCGAGGCGCGCAGCCTTTACGTTGTTGTCGCCGACGGCGCTGCTGCCACCCGAGGTATTCTTGTTGCCGCCACCAGAGGTAGACGGTCTTGCTGCCTCTCGTTCTTGGTCGATCCGCTGGCCTCCGCCGGGGTCGAGGCCGGTGGCATCGGAGAGGGTGATGGGGCTGTTGTTGGCGTAGGAGTAGGCGTTCCAGTGCTGCGGGTCGCTCAGGTCCATGAGCGGGTCGACGGAAATGAACCGTCCCAGTCCTTGGTCGTACTGCCGGGCGCCGATGTTGGTGAGGTTGGTGGGGGCATTGTCCCCGCCGACGAAGCCCTTGTTATTGGGCCAGGTGGGGTTTGACCCGCGTGGGCTGCCGTAGGGGGTTTGCCGGCGGGTATCCACTTTTTGGGTGCCGGCGTTGATGGCGATTTGTTGGGTGCCTTGGTGGTCGCTGTAGAGCCACGTCAGGTCGCTGAGTGCTGAGCCTGCGGTGCGGGAGGCGCAGACGGTGCCGGCGAAGCTGTAGTAGCGGGTGCCGGTGATGGCGCCGCCTTCTCGGCGCAGTTCCTGTCCGGGTAGGTACAGGGTCGTTCCGGTGGTGTCGCGGCGGATGAGTCGGACGCCGTCGGCGTCGTAGATGTTGGTCTCGATGGTGTTCGCGCTGGAGATGACGGTGGTGAGTTTGCCTTCGGCGTCCCAGGTCAGCGTTTGGCTGCCACCCTTGGAGGCGTCGCAGGTGTTCGCAGTGGTACCCGAGGGCCGGCAGGTGGTGTTGCCCGCCTCGTCGTACTCGTAGTTGCCGACAACTGTCGGCTGTCCCGGTGTGTCTGTGGTCATCTGGGTGACGGCGTGCGGTCGTACGACGTTCGGGCCGCCGTCGGGGACGACGTAGCTGCGGGTGGTGTTCCCGCTGCTGGTGTGGCTGGTTTCGGTGAGCCGACTGCCGGTGTCGTTGACGGTCCAGTCCTGCCAGTACGGTGCCGGCCCGCCCAGGTTGCCGAGGACGGGGTCCACGGCGCAGGAAACCCCAGTCTTCGGAGTCCACGCAATCGTCAAGCGCCCTAGGGCGTCGTCGCGGAAGCATTGGATATCCGCTTGGCCGACGTCCGGGGTGTCAGCGATCGACTCGAAGTTGCCGGCTTTTTTGTAGGTGTAGTGGCGGTCCGAGACGGTGCCGGCGGCCGAGGACCGCTCGACGATCGTCCGCTCGATCCGGCGGGTCCCTTCGTTTCGGTAGACGGTGTCTTGGGTGAAGAAGTCTTCGTTTCCGGGGACCTTGTAGATCGAGCTTTTACGTTCGCCGTACGCGGTGTACGTGGCGGTTGCCATGGTGCCTTCGGAGAGGGTCAGGCTGGTGTCCAACCGGACTGGCATCCCGGTCGTGGCGTCGTACCCGGTGGTCAGTTGCTCGGTGACCAGGCCGCCGCCGCCCGGGTACGAGATCGTCGTGGGAGCGCCGGTGAACTGGGAGTACCCGTAGCCGTAGGGGTAGGTTGCGTCGAGACCGGTCTCCGCAGGCGGGATCACGTAGTTGGCGCCGGTGGGCTGGTAGCGCTCGGTGAAGCCGGTAGCCTGCCATTTGTAGGCACTCGCCTTACCGGCCGAGTCGTATTCGTAGCGGATGCTCTGGGTCAGCTGCCCCTTGAATCCGGGCCGGCCGCTGAAGAGGGTGTCGTACTTCCACTCGGAACGCAGTCGTCCGTTTGCTGAGTCGTCGCGAAGTTGGGTCTTGCGGCCCAGTTGGTCGTAGCCGTACCACAGGGCCTCACCACGGGCGTCGACAGTGTTCAGCAGGGTGTCGTCGTCGTTGAAGGTGCTGGTTGTGGTGCCCTTGTCCGGGTCGGTGGTTCGCCAGAGGCGACCCTTGGCGTCGTACTCATTGATCCACTGGTTACCGGCGGAGTCGGTGTGCGTCGTCGCCTGCCCCTTGCGGTTGAAGGCGTAGGTGGTTTCCAGGTAGGCGCCGTTGACTCCGGCGGCCGTGGTGTGTTGCCGCAACGCGACAGTCCGGCCCTCGACGTCTGTCACGGTGGTGGTGGGGGTGCCACCCTCCGGCGGGGTGACCTTCGTCAGGTCACCCTCGTGGCTGGTGACGGTGCGCCATTGCTCGACGAGGTTCGTGATGCCGTCGCCCGCGAGGAAGATGGTGTTCGTCGGACGCGACGCCTGATCGAAGACGGTCCTGGACACTGCGGGCAGGGACCAGTCCGGTTCTGACCAGAGAACCCCTGACGGCGCGCCGGGCTCTGCGTGGGCGGCATAGCTTGCTGCCTCGCGTCCGTACTCGTCGTAGATGGTGTCGGTGACGACGCGGTCGCTGCCACCGCCCAGAGATATCGTCTGGGTCTGCCGCGGGCGCAGCAACCCATCCACGATCTGATACGAGGTGATGTACTTGCCGTCCGGGTTCAGGATCTGCGACCTGACGTAGGGGTAGCTGTCGCGTCCGGGAGCGAACGAGTACGTGTACCACGCGGACGGTGCGTTCGGGTTGGCGGCACTCGTCCACCCTTGCTTCCACACCTTGGCGACCCGTCCGAGCGCGTCGTAGTTCACCTCCGAGGTGATCTTCCCGTTGGGGTCAGTGGTTTTGGTCGTCGAGCCCCAGTAGGGGTTGGACTCCACCTTGGACTGCCAGTTCAGGTAGTTGGTGCTGGTGACCTGGGTGATGGGTCCGCCCACCGCCGGGGTGTACGCGGTGGTGGTGAGGTTGCCTCTGATGTCGGTCGAGGTCCGCTGCTTGCCGGCGTAGTCGTAGGTGGCCTGGGAGATCGTCTGCCAGACCGTGCCGGTGCCGGGGGCCCAGTCCGTGAGTTGCTCGGTCTTCGTTGCCGAGCCGAAGGTGGGCGCCGTGTCAACGCTGGTCGCACCGTCGTAGTAGCTGCGAGTGTCGGAGATGACGTCATCGACGCTGATCGGGTCCGTGCCGCAGGCCAAGGCGGTGGTGGTCGTCTGCTTGAGCACCTGCGTGAGGTTCTTGCCCAGGTTGCGGTTGTAGGTGTTGGTGGTGCACTTCTCGTCGCCGGCCTTCGGGAATTCACCGTCGTCCTGAGACCAGTCGATAGTGCCGTACGTCTGGTCGTATTTGCTGGTGCTTCGGGACGTACGCCACCCTCGGGAACCGTCCACGCCTAGCGCAGTTGCGGCGTAGGTCGTCTGGGTGTTGACGAACCGTGCTTCCACCAGGTCGCCGTTGATGGGGCGGCTCGCGGTGGGGTTCGACCGCCACGGCACGTTCACCGTCTTTGACACCGGCTTGGTGTCGACGCCGTTGTAGACGACCTGCTCGCGGACCTGTCCGGCGAACTGGTCCTCGTCGTACACGGTTTCCGAGCCCAGCGACGCTGACACGGTCACGCTGCGGGTACCGCCGGACGGGCTGAGCTTGTCGCCGTGCAGACCGCGCAGAAACGTCGTCTCGGTCAGTGTCCGCGGGTTGCCGTCGTCGCCGACGCGGGTGTTGACCTGACCGTAGCCGCGCCACTGCCCCCACGTCTTACGGTCCGGCCTCGTCAGGCCGTCATCGTCGTCGAAGTGCCACGCCGGAGATCCCTCGTATTCGTACCAGGTGTGCGTGGTCGGTGAGTACCCCTTCGGGATCTGCACGTCGTCCTCGGCCACGTGCTCGACCCGGTACTTGTGCCACCACTCGGTAACCAGCGCCTTGCCCGTCGGATCGTTCGGATCCGGCACCTTGACCGGGTAGCAGCGCCGCGTGTTGTCGTGCGGCGCCAGGGCGGCCACGATCGCGGCGGTGCACTCGGGTTCCGAATAGTCGACCTTGATGCGGGCGCCGGTCTCGGTGACGATGCTGGACAGCCGCAACCAGTTGTCCGTGGCACCGTGCTCGGCCAAGACGCGATTCGCCATGGATACTGCACCGAACGTCACCGGCGGCAGATTGATGGTGGTGCCGACCAGGCCCGCGTGGTCGATCCGGTCCAGCCACAGTCCCCCGTGGGTGGAGTCAGCCGTCGCCGAGAACGTGTGCGACATTGTCCAGGACTCAACCGGCTGCCAGCCGGGGGTTGACCTGGTGGTGTCCCACACCCGCGTGGTGACGGTCTTCAACCGCTTGGCGGTCCAGAACGTCGGCGAGTACTGCTGCGAGCAGGATGTGGCCGAGGCCTTGCACTCCTGGTCCCACGGGGTGTCTTCCCAATTCGCCTCCACCGGGGCGGCTTCGGTGCCACAGGTGGTGAAGCACCGCATGTCCGTCTCGAACAGAACCTGCGCGTACGGGGTGGTGCTGCGCTCGGTGACACCGTGCGTCGCGGTCGTTCGGTCGTACGTGCCGTAGTCGATGCGCTTGAGGTAACCGGCCCGGTCGTAGGTCACGTCGTCGGAGTCGGTGACGTTACGCGCGTACTTGTTGCTCTCCTTGCCGTACCAGAGCGACATGGTGTTGCCGCGCACGTCGACGACGTAGTCGAGGTTCCACCGCCACGCCTGTACACAGTCCGACCCGGCGAAGGTGCTCTTGTGGCACGGCTCGCCGGTGTGGTTACCGAACACCGGCACCGTCAGGGTCGAATCTGTTGCGGTCGTCTGGCCCGGCAGGTTGTGCAGGCCGAAGAAGTACTGGGTGCCGTCGGTGGTGGTCACCTTCCAGTACTCCCCTACGTCACCGTAGGTTGGGTCGCCAGTGTCGCCGTTGGTCGCACCCGTCAGCTTCTCGATCTTCGAGCCGTCCTCGCTGCGGGAGTGCCAGCCTTTCCCCGCCTGGTAGACGAGCTCGCCGCCGCGGCCGTTGAGGCTCATCGTCGCGTTGTCGGAACGCCAGCACTGGTCGCCGGTCTCCGTGGTGTTGGTTGCCCCGTTCTTCATGTCGTCGGCGCAGGGCACGTATCGGCGCTCGATGAAGCCGGAGGAGTAGTCGAAGCCCTCACCGATCCACGACGGCTGGTTGTTCGTGACTTCCGACCGGCCATCTACGGCAGACGACGAGTAGCTCAGGGCGACCGACGGGGACGGGCCGGTAGCCGGCGGGATGCGCAGTGGGTAGTTCCACGAGAAGTCACCGGCGTTACCGCCGCTCGACCACGTCGACGAGGGAGCAAGGCTCGTGGCGCCGAAGTCGCCATCCGATCCCTCAGACCCCGCGGCCAGCATCAGGAACGCGCCCGGTGCGGTCGTGGAGGTGACGCTCACGTCGGCGGTGGCGATCCCCGCGGTGGTGTCGTTCACGGTGTGCAGCGGCACCGACCGGCAGCTCGGGCTGGTGGGAGTACTCACCGCGCATGCGGGCACCTGCCACAAACGCAGGCGCGACGCCCAGGACCCGCCGGCCGCGTACCGGAAGGAGTCGTAGTTGACTGACACCTTCGCCACGCCGGTCGGAGCGCCTGGCGGGGTGGTCAGCTGCATCATCAGGCCGTCACGCCAGGCCTGCGGGAGGGTTGCCCGGTCCACGATCTTCACATCGAGGTGGGCAAGCTGCTCGCCTGCCGTGCCGGTTCCTCGGTCGACCCAGATCGGTAGCGCACCGGCTTGAACTCCGCGGCCGCTGGCCGTGCGGGCTGAGGCTGTCGGGAGGTCGACGCGTGCGGCTGCGGGAGCAGGCCACGTGGGCGCCGGCGTGGGGGCGGGGGCGACCCTGCTCTGCTGCCAGGCCTTGCCTCTGGCCACCGGGCCGCCGTCACGGTCCAGCTTCTCCGCCGGCGGCTTCGACGGCTGCCAAGGCGCGGCCGCCTGCGCTGGCACGTACGGCACCAGGGACAGCACCAGCGACGCGACCAACGACCCGACCAGCGTCAGCCGCCGGCCGCTCGTACCGAGATGACTCCGGCGCACCCGCCGTAGGCCGCGCACAGACCGTGCCGACATGAACTGTTCCTCTCCGACAACCACTACAAGGCTGGGGGCATTCACAGAGGGCGGGCTGGGTGTTGCCAGACCGGGGACCTCGATTCCTTCTGCGCGGCCCGGGAAGAATGGGCCACGCAGAAGACGGTTCACCGCTGGGTCATCGGCGCCACAGGATGGTTCCGCCGGGGTCGAGCAGCATCAGGTCACCGTTGTCGCGCAGCACCAGCTGGTTCGCGGCACTGCCCGCGGTGTTGGTGGCCCACAAGGCTGTGCCGTCGCTGCGGTAGACCACGAGGTTGCCGTCGGTCCGCAGGGTCGCGTAGGCGCCCGGGTTGTTCCAGGTGCTGGTATCCCAGATCGGGAAACCCGCCTGGCTGAGGACGAGGTTGCCGTCGTCTTGCATGAGCAGCTGGTAGTTGCCGACATCCGAGCGCAGATACTGACCGGCGGTGAGGGTCTCCCCCTCACCCAGGCTGCTCATGCCAGGGGTGCCCGGGACCTGCGAGTTGTACGAGTCGAATACCGCGGTGTCGGTCATCGCGCCTTGGAACACCGCGACGTTGTCGATGCCGCCGACCCACTGATCCACGATCTGGTCGTTCCACAACGCGCGGCCCACCAGCAGCGGTCCGCTCGACGCCATCGGCGTGAAAGCGACAGGCTGGGTGCCTTCGAGGAGACCGTTGACGTAGAGGCGGATCTCGTGTCGACCCGCGTCGTACACGCCGGCCAGATGTGTCCAGACATCAGTGGAGGCCGGGTTCTCCGACCGCACCGACGCCGCGATTGTGGTCGGGGTGTCGTCGTCGCTGACCGCGAACTGCCACGTGCCGACATCGGACTGGAACTTCAGCCAGGCGGCACTCTGATGCACACCTCGCTGAGACACCGCGGCCCGCATGCCCTCGGCGTCGGCTATCACCCACGCCGACATGGTGAACGAGTCATCGGTGCGCAGCACCGCCTTGTCCTGCCACACGTTCACCTCGTTACCGTCGGCGTCGGTGCTCGGCGCCAGCTTCGTGGCGGTGCGCCCGTACTCATCGGTGATTTCGTTATTGCCGTCGTCGGGGAAATACAGGTGGTCGAGCCACAAACCCTGCCCACCGCCATATCCGGCGGCCACGTCGGCGCCCTTGGTCAGCGCCAGCCATCGGTCCCACGCCGTCACCAAGTCGCGCGCCTGGCAGGTGTCCCTCCAGTCAGGCAGGTAACAGGGCTGGGCGAACTCGAATTCCCAATCCCCAACACGAACCGGCGACAGAATTCCGGGCTCGTTGAAGCCACCCGATCCGGGATCGGTCGCGAGTTGACCGGTGAAGTCCTGCGCCACGAGGACGCGGTCGAAGACCTGAACGTCGGCCACGCCTCCGGTGAAGAAGTTGCCCGACACACCAGATCCGGTGGCCCAGTCACGGCCCACGTGGAAGGGGCCTCGGGCGTTCCACGCCGCCGTCCACGGTGTGGACGCGACCGGGGTTCCGTCGATGAACAGGGTCAGGGTGCGGGCGGCCTCGTCGTAGGAGAACGCGACATGTGTCCACCGATTGACGTCAGCGGCGGTGATCGCGGTCGGCGACGTCAACGAGGTCCACTCGGAGCCGGCGCAGTCGCCGTTGCGGGTTGTCACGTTCCACTTCGGGCCGCCGCTCTGCACGATGCCGAAGAAGAACCCGAAAGTGCACTCGCCGCTTTGCGTCGCGATGGCCATGTTGTACGTCGGCACGCTGGTCAGGCGGACCCACGTCGCGACACTGTACGACCGAGACGTATCAACCACCGGCGCCGACGTCGACAGGAACGCATCAGTTCGGTCGAGGGCGGCAGTCTGCCCGTCGACAATCCGCAGGTCATTCGACCAGGTGACGTTGCTCGGGATCAGCGGTGAGTTGACCGGCTCCGGCTTGCCGTCAGCCAACGCCGCGGCCTGACTCATACCCGGATACGTCTCCAGGCCCCACCTGGCGACGGGCCCGGACGGGTGCCGGACGGTGAACTCCACCGATCCGTAGCCCTCGTTCAAGGTCGCGTCGATGGCCTTCACGAACAACACGTTGCGCCCGAAGCTCATCGCCGTCAGGTCGACCTCGGCGTACTTCGGGCTGCTGCCCTGAGCCGCCACCTCCTTCGTCGCGGCGTCCCAGCCGTACTGGAACTTCGTCACGTCGGCGTCAGTGGACTCGATACGCACCCGGCCCCGCAGACCCGGCCCCGCCGGCACCGTCACCATCCGCGCCGTCACCGCCGGCACCGAGGTATCCACGACGAGCACGCACCACCCCGACCACGGGCCGGTCAACGAGTACGGCTCCTTGTCCGTGCCCCTGGCGCGGAACGCGTACGCGTGAGTCGTGCCGACGGATACCGCGGCGCTGGTCGTCCGGGAGTTCGGGGTGATACCACTCTTGTTCGGCGGCGGGGACTTACGCGCCGGGTAGGTGTCCGTCACGGCGCCGATACCACCGCCCGGCACCTCAATCCACTCGAACGACGCCGTCAACGAGTCCGCGGGGTCAGCGTCCGGAAACACCGCCGAGAAGGTCGGACTCAACGTACCGATGGTCACCACACCCCCGCTCGGGCAGGCCACCCCAGCAGCCTGCAACCCGTTGGGCGCCCCCGGCTTGGTGTCGTAATCAACGATCAGCATGGCGTCGGCCGGATAAAACTTCTTCCACCGATCCCCGGTCGACTCACCCGACCCGTCCGCGGCGCGGGCCGTGAACCCAACCGGGAACGAGTTCCAGTTGCCCGTCGCGGCGGCCTGCATCTGCTTCGTCACCTCGCCGCCCGAGAAGTTCATGATCATGTCAGGCTGAGTGGACCCACAACCCCCGGCCTCGTTCGCGTGACCCGACGCGTCATCCAGAAAGCCCTTCAAGGTCATTTTTGACCAGGTGGCCTTCATCGTCGCGTTGATCGACGGCGTCAGGTACATCGAGGCGACGGTGTTGCCGCAGGACGCGGAGTGGTCCAGCTTCATCTGCACGTACGCCGACTGGATGTGCTTGCCCTTGAGCGACACACCGTTCGCGGTCGTTGAGAACTCGAAGAACGACCGATACAACGCGCCCGTGTCCGGGTTCAGGCCGACCCGCGCAGAGGAGTAGTCCGTGTTCGTGGAGCCGTTGTTGGTGGCGTAGGCCCACTTGGCTTTGTAGACCGACCAGGCTGGATCGACGAACATCGGAAACACCGCGCTCGGCGAGGTCAACAACTCCTCGTCGGGGCGCAGCACCAGATGCCCACCGGACAACTCCATCGCGACGGGCGCGACCTGCGCCGCGTCACCGGCAGCCTCCGACGTCGAGGCCGACCGCTGCTCGGACGCCCGCAACGGCGCCGACTTCCCCGCACCAGGATCAACGCGCGAGTCCCACATGACCGCCGGCTCCGACGAAGCGATCACGCTCCGACCGACCGCGGCCTGCAGCCGCCCGTCCGGACCGAGACTCACCTGAGGGTCACCTCCGAGCCCGAACCGAATCTCGCGCAGCGCCGGATTCGCCGCAGCCGCAGCCGACTTGATGACCAACGCGTGGGTGAACCCGGTCGCAGTGGCCCGCACCACCAGATCCACACCGGCCAACACCTCCGGGTAGGTGGCCGAGTCACCCGACACGCTCGGCGTCGGCAAGGCCCCACCAGGCCACGACAAGGTCATCCTCTTGCCATCACGGCGAAGCGTCACCAGCGGCGCAGCGCCACCACCGGAAAAGGCCACATCGGCGACAGCCGCCGACGGCCGCCAAGAGCCATCCCCCGCACGGGCAAGACCCAGATCAACATCGGTCCACGTGCCGGCTTTGCGGGTGCGCTGCGGAACCACTGAGGCCTCAAACCGAAGCCTCCCATCCGGCTGCGCCGTCACCTGCGTGAGTTCTGTTCGCGAGCTGTCCACCACCACCGGCTGACCACAGGAGCCGGCTAGCGCCAAGGCTTCGGCGTCAGACCCGGCCACCCCCACGCACGCCGCAGCGGCAGCGGCAGCGGCACGACCCGGATCCGGCACCGCAACCGCGGTCACGGCCGTCAACGCCGCCACCCACACAGCCAGCCCACGACGCCACCGACGGTCCACGTCACACCCAATCGATCAAGAAACAGTGGGCCGGACGATAGCTAGTCGCTTACTGGTTCCGCAGCCCTCTCGCAGCGGTCACCGACGAAGCTGCATCACGCAACACCATCACGTATGCACTGACATCGATTGAATAGTGGCCGTGGGCTGACCGCATCACCCCCCGTGATCAACATGCGGATCGAAGTGACCTAAGCCACAGGACCGTGAGCAGGGGTCCACTCGATCGCCGAAGATCCTAAAGATCGCTTTAGCCCTTCATCGACTGAGTGGCTGTCTATTGTCATAGTCAACAGCGAACACGCTCCTCGCCGGCCCACCCTCCTCTCGGGGGCTCGTCGTCGGCTGGCGCCGACCGCCAATCCCGCACCACGTCAGGCCCCCACCAGATGCGCGGCGCCGCCGCCCGCGCCGGCACGACCACGCCGAGGAGCCCCGGACCACGACTCACCAGACGCGTGCTGCGCACGGCCCGGCGAGCACAGTGCGGGCGGACGACGCAATCGCAGTCACGCTGCCCATTGGAGCGCCGAAGATGCCCCCGAGCCGACGAGTCACGTCGCGCGCATAGCCTGTGGAATCAAGGTCCCCGACGGCCGATCCCGCACACCCACGTCGGTCGGCTCGGTGTCGAAGAAGGCTCGCAGTGAGCGGTGCAGTCGCATCTCCCGGCCACTGGCTGACGCGCTCCGTGTCGCACCGACCGTGATTCTCGGCTGTCGCATCGGCTCCGCCCAGGCCCGGCGGCGTTCGCCGCCCGACTCTGCGAGGTGGCCACGGAGGACGGGGACACGTCCAAGATCACGATTGGGAGTCGGGTCCGAGCGGGCCGTTGACCCTTCGGCGCACCTCGCGTCTGCTGTGCGCGGGCACGGCGCCCGGATCGGGGGAACGACAATGGAATCCACGGCACCGGGACCGACACCCGTTACGCCGCCGGGACGACACCGACGCCGGCGATGGGTTGCGGTCGCGGTGGCCGGAGTGCTGATCGGCGGGGCCGCCGGAGTGACGCTCTGGCGGACGAACCCCACCCGGTCACCGGCATCCGCCGAGGTCGCCGCACCGGTCTCGGCGCAGGGACTGCTGACCGGACTACCGAGCCGGCTGGTGCCGCCACCCGCTCCGACCGCCCTGCCCACCGACCAGGCCGTAGGACGAGCAGCCCTGCTCTACCAGATCAATGACCCCGAAACCTTCACCATCGCAGCCGGCGGATTGCCTCGACTGCCGATCTACCTCGTGACCGCATCCGGTGACCAATTCGGCGTCGGACTGACATCCGCGACGGGCGAGCCCACCCAGCTCCTCTCCCCGGACGGGCGATGGTTAGCCCAGCGCCGAGACAGGCAGTGGTGGATCCGCGACCTCACCGCCACCACCGAGCAGGCCGTCCCGCCCGGATACGACGTGCGGCAATGGTCGTCCGACGGGCAGGCGTTACTGCTTGGACAAACCACCGGCGCCAGCGAGACGTACACAACGCTCACCCTGCCCATCGGGGAACTGCACCCGCTTGCGTTACCCGCGATGCCGGCCCGCCAAATGCTGGCATTCCTCGACGGCCGTGAAGTGGCCACCGCGGAGTTTTACCTCGGCCCCAACCACCAACCGCGCCGCCAACTCACCATCGCCATCCAAGACGCCGACGGCCGCAACGCCCGCTCGGTGTCGATCCCCACCACCCAACAAGTGGGCAGCGGCGATATCCGCAACGCACTCGTCCCGCTCGTACGCGGCGGAGGCGATCCGCCGACGGTATGGGCTCTCGTCGTCGCCCAGGAAGAGGCCCTGACCAGCCAGCCGGCCGGAACCCGGACGGAACCTCCCATGACGTTGGTCGGAGTCGATCTACGGTCCGGCAAACCAGCCGGCCACATCAACCTCGTAGCGCCCGGGAACGGCGAGGGTGAGGAATTCATCGGCCTCGCCGGCACCGAAGTCCTCCTACAACGCTGGACCGCAGGCACCGTTGAACTGGTCGCCGTCGATCCAGCCACCGGCCAGCGTCGAACGCTCACCTCGCTACCCGACTACGCGCGGATAAATCTCCCTGGCAACTAGACGTGTGCCGGCTCGCTCGTAGTAACGTCCTCGACCGACGCAACCTCCGTTCCAGGGGCCGGATACTCGCGGGAACGAGGGGAATTGAACCCACGAAGACCTCTTGTCGAGCCTCGTTCAGGGCTTGTCATTGCTTGTCAAAACCCCTTGTTACCGACCGTAGCCGTCCCGACCTTATCATTGAGTGTCAAGACAGGCATTGAGCTGCACAGATACAACCAGCAGTGATCGCCCTTTGTCACTGATTGTCAGCTGGAAGCGGGGGTTTTCGGGGGGTAAACGGGGGCAGGCCGACAGCACGTCGCCAATTCGCACGGCGCCCCGCTCCCCCGCCACCGGGACCTCCCGTCACCACGAGAACAGCGTGTTCTACCTATCTCGGCCTGCCTAGAGAGAGCCTGCAGGCAAGCGGTCCCGCGATGCTTTCGGCCAGCAGAAGCGTGCGGGCTCGGTGCCTCGACCTTGCCGGGACAGCTACAACGCGCGCGACAGGTAGCGGTAGTCCGCCCGGCCTCCTCATTCTGAGGCGACAGAACGGGTGGCGATGTATGTTGCCCAGCGATACGGGGGTGTTGTACCGCGGGCGGCCAGGGCTCGTTGCCACGCGAGAAGGCCACGCAGGGGGCCGTCCGTCTCGACGTAGCGAAGCAGCTCGCGGTCAAGTTCGGCGGTGACGGCGTCGTCGATGACCGGGACGGTGCTGGTGGCGATCTCGTGGGCACCAGCCCAGGCCAGGCCGGTGAGGACTCCGGTCCACTCGCCGCCCACAGTGCCACCGGAGCCATCGCAGCCGAGAACGAGGCACCACGGCGGGATGGCGAGGTCGGCAAGTTCCGCCGCAGTCACCGGGTCCGCCTTCCCACCCTCGCCGTCAAGGAGAATTGCCGCAGAGGCCGGGTCGATGGCAGTACCTGGCCGCACGTGTCCTGCAACCGCAAGCAGGCGGGGACGTCGCGCAAGCGACTGCCGGAGGTGGTGGCGGGTGGCCGGGTCGAGAGAGGTGACGCCAAGGACCTGGGCACCGGGTGAGGCGAGGCCGCGCGCCGATTCCAGATCGCCGAGCGGGTCCGCGATAACGATCGTGCCGTCCGCTTCGCCGATGACCCCGCCACCGAAGCGCCCGGCTAGCGAGACGGGGAGGCCCACCGCGATGTCCGCGGCCTCGGCCAAAAGCAGCGGCGCACTAGTCTGCGGATCGGTGAGCGGCAAGGCGGCCCAGGGAATGCGACCGAAGGCGGGGATCGGAGCAACGACCACTCCGATACGGCGCCGCGCGGCGTGCGCCGCCAGAACTCGGCCTCTGACCTCGGGGCTGAGCAACATCTCGCTCAGCGGCCAAAGCACCTGTTCGGCGGACCACTCGAACGCTTCCCGCACGCCGTCGTCGGCAAGAACTGCCGCCCGGGCCTGCTCGCCGATGGCCCCTGCCGCTCGTGCCGCAGTGCCGGGGTCGGCGAGCATCGGCCCCGAAGCCGCCCGCCACGTTGCGATTCTCGCGGCAAGACGTGGGTCGCCCGAAGCGGCTTCGAGGTCGGGCTGGTCAACGATCGGAAGTGCCGCCGAGTACCGCGCGAGCGCTTCGAGATTGAGGGGTCCCTGGTCGGCGTCGGCGGCGGTCGCCGTCGACCAGGCCCTCACAAGGCGATGCTCGCCCGTCCACCATCCCAGCCACATGGCGTCCTTGCCAAGCAGTGACTCCGCGAGTTCCCCGAGCACCACCGGTTTGCCGGAGCCGCCAATGGGCGCCGGACCGCGGCAGGCAGCCACCGGGGAGGGTTCGAGGAAGCCGCCGCCGGCCCTGCGCAGGACGGGTTGGATACGTGCCCGTTCAACAACGGCGGCCACGTCCGCCTGCCGTCCGCTGTTCATGCAGATCCGCAGAGTCGCCGGAATCGTTGGCCCGTAGACGTCGAGAAAGAGCCGGTACCTATCGGTCGCGCTTGGCAGGCTGTGCCGGTAGCGGTCGAGCCCGGTCAGCGCGGCGATTGCATGGTCCGCAGCCTCCTGGCGCAACACTTCGGACGGCTGGTCCGGGCGATCCGCAAGCTCGTCGAGCAGCAGGGCGTAGTTGTGTTCAGCGTGCGCGGCGCCGGACGTCGATCCGAGTTTGGTGTACCGGTCGAAAGCCTCTCGATTTAGGCGGATCGCCGCGTCGAGGTGGCCGCGAATTCGCTCGGCAACAGCGAGGCTGGCTGTTGCCTTGGCGGCGGTCGTCTCGTCGCCGATCTCATCTGCCCAGCGCAAAAGATCGTCGTAGGTCGCGACGGCTGTGTCCGGATCGCCCTGGTTGAGCTGAATGTTGCCGACGTTGTGCAGCAGGCTCGCGCGGTGCACCGGCGCCAGACGCTGAGCGGTCGCGAGCAGCTCACTAAGCATCGCCTCGTTGAAACGGTCGCCGCGCCGCTGTCGCGCCTGCATGATCCCGACGTGGGTTAGGTCGACCTGGTTCGGCTCGGCCGCGGCTTCGAAGAGCCGTAGCGCCTCTGCGAACAGGGTTAGGGCTTCGTCGGACCTGCCGGTACGCGCCAGACAGGCGGCCAGGCCGCGTACGGCGTGGCCCCGGTCGGCATCCGTGCCACCGATTTCGTCCCAAATCGCCAGCGCCTCCTCGTAGCTGGCTCGGGCCTCGGCTATCCGGTTGAGTTCGGCGCACGCGACCGCCGCGTTGAAGGCGATGTTGGCTGCCGTCGGGGTGCGCTGCCCGGGGGTCAGCTCACGGGCTCGGGCGAACGTAGCCAGGGCTGCCTCGAAACGGCCGAGCGCCAACTCGGCGTTGCCGAGATTGACCAGCGCGCTCGGGAAATTCTCCGCCGTCGCATGGCCGTTGACGAGGCACCGGTTCAGCTCGTAGGCGGGCTCGTGCAGTCCGAGCTCGGCCAGGAGCACCGCAGCTTCGTGGATGTCCGTTACGGAGGCCAGGGAGTTATGAAGCTCGCGGAGGGCGGCCCGGGTCGCATGGGCGTCGCGGGCCTGCACACTCCGCCGCAGCCGCTCGAAGATCCCGTCGTTCGGCACGACGTCCTGCTACAACAGACCGAAGTCTGCGGGCGAGGAACGCTGGGCAGCGAAGACCAACTCCGCTTCGGCATCGTCCAGCGGATCCGTGTCACGGGTGAGATAGGCGACCTGGACCGCAGACTGGCGGCGCAGAAGGCGCCTTTTCATGCCGACTGCCTCGAACAGCGGAGTGCTGCTAAAAGGCATCACCCAATACGAGGCATGGTCAGCGTTCACGCTCACGTCGGCACCGGCCTTGACCCCTTCGACACCGACAACCCCGGTCACCGGCACGTTGACGCTCACCTCGGCCTCGACGCCACCGCTCTTGGCGATCACGATCGTGCAGGCAGGATAGCTGCGTACCGCGGTCACGAGATGCCATTCGGGTTGCCAGACCTTGCTGGCAGAGAGCTCCTCGACGACGGCACGTGCGTCCGCCATGCTGCCGACCGACCGCTGCTGACCTTGGCTAGTGACGACGAGAAACGACGCCTGCTCCGTAAAGGACGCCCGCGCTTTCCCAGCTGCTGCCACGGCGTTGACGGCGACGGACCCCGAGGCGCTGATCGTGACGCCCTTGTGCTCCCGCACCGGAGCGGCTTCATGCTCGGTGCAAGCAAGTCGGTCCGACGGGACGCCGAGCGCTTGCAGTGTGGTCTCACGGGTGACCACACCTCCAGGACCTCCGGTGACCACGTCGCCGACAGCCAGCTGCACGTCGGGCTGCCAGGTGGCGATGACCGAAAGCTTGTCCCACATCATGCCGGTGTAGCCCTTGTATGCCTTGGCCAATGCCATTGCATGTCTCCCGTATGTGGCTGGAATGAGAGCCTACGTCGCAGGGCCGCCGTGTACGGCCAGGCCCCATCGCCCCATCACGGTGTCAGAGGCAAGCAAGCGGGCCTGGTGGACGGCGCGGCGCAGCCCGGCGCCAGCCGCTATCTCTCTGACCGTAGCAGCGACGATGGCGGCGGTGTCGGCCGCGGGAAGTGGCCACAGTCCGCCCACGACCGTGGATGTGCCGTTGAGCAGCAACGCCGCTGGAAGGTTCAACGGGTACGCGATGGGTGGTGCCGCCGAAGACCAGCACGCGGCCACCAGCACGCTGCGGAATCGGCTCGCGGCCAGCATCAGCGCGGGCAGTGGCCGCTGCTCGATCACGGCGCTGAATCCGAGACCAGTGCCGGCCCCATGCGTGAAAACCAGCAGCAGATCACCGCCGAGCACCGAGTCGAGATCGCGGGGCAGTCGGACGTCGAAACCGCGAGCGCGCACATCGAGCAACGCGTCCTCCACGACCTCGGCGCTGGGCGCAAGTTCGTCCACTATCGCCGTGATCGATCGAATCTCACCGCCGCTGGCAGGGGTCCGGGCATGCACACCAAGCGACGGTGCCAGCGTCACATCGACATCGGCCAGCACATCTGCAGCCTGCCACGGGATGGTCCAGGCCTCACCGTCGGGCACAACGACCAGCGAGGTAAGCCCGCCGGCCTCTGCGCGTTGGATCAGGCCGCGCGGCAGAAACTCGGAAGCCAGCCGGCTGACGTCGGCGCCGGCCAGCCGGGCGATGGATTCGGGCGCGGCGGTTGCCAGGTTCTGCAGGGTGGCTTCCTGGGCCGCGTCGAGGCGTACCGACTTGACGGCCAGTCCATCCGGCGGCGTCACGAAGAGGGTCATGAATGCGGAGCCGTCCCTGGATCGGGCTCCCTGCCGCCGGATCAGGAGCGCGGATCGGCCCCGCAGGCCGTCCATGCATCTGGCGAGGTCCGTCCACAGCGGCGCCTTGTGCGCCAGGTAGGCCAGTCTCGCCTGCACAACGGCGGGGACATCATCCTCGGGAAGGGCGGTCACCTCGGTCAGTCCCGTGTCGGCGAGCGCCTCAACAAATTCGGCCAGAACATTCGCAGCTGCCGCGTCCGTGTCGAGCGCCAGCAGGTCCATGACCATGTCGACACCCGCACGAGCCGCCGGTGGGACCTCGCCAAACCGTTGTCGGCCGCGTAGGTGGCCGACAACTCGAGTGAGGCCGCGCCGAGCCCGCTCGACGTCGATCGCCGGACCCGCCATGGCCGCGAAGGCCTCGGACAGTCCAGACAGTAGTTCGTCGTCGCCCGAGCCGCGCAGCTCTTCGAAGACTGGACACAGCGACCTTGCTGCGGCGCTGCGGTCGCCGGCGCGCACTGCCTCGCCGAGCCCGGAGAACCCGCCTCGTTGTCGAAGCGTCGGCGCCAGTGCTCGCGCCGAGCGGGCCGCGGGATCTTCGGCGTCCAGACCCTCGACCGCAGCGTACGCCTCATTCACCGCATCGCGATCGCGGGTGATGACCGCAACCGTCAGTAGGGTCAGGGCCCGATGCGACTGCGAAAGATTCCCCTCCGATTCCAGTGCCTTGCGTGCGGCCCATAGGGCCAGCTCGTGCTGCTCGACCATGCGCGCCGACGTCGCCACGTTGACCAGGTCTATGGCTGGCTGGTCGGTCAGGCCGCGGGCCGCGAGCAGCCCGAGCGCCGCACAGGTCAAGGCGCGATCCTCCACCGTTAGCTCGACGCGGAGAAGGGCCCGGCAGAGGTCGGTGACCTGGGCGACCGTGTCGCTGTCGAGCTGGCCGTCCGGACCGAACCCGGCCCAACCGCCGACGCTGCCGACCGCGAGAAGCTCCACTGGCGCGGTGATCTCGTTCAGCGTGCGGGCCAATTCCCGGGCGAGCTCGCCGTCGCCGGGGCGCGCGCGGCCGAGGCAACGGCGGACAAGGACCTCGGCCAGCGCCGACACGACACCGGGATCTTCGTGCACGCCTCAATTTATCCTCGGCGGCCCCGATCGGCAGTCCAGCCTGCCCGCGGCGCGGCGGGCAACCTGACCGCTGCCTGCAGCCGACCAACGGCGAGCAACAATCGCACGCCACTGTGTACGGGCCACCGCGGCGTGATCAACAGGTAATCCGCTGCCGACCGCAGGTACCCTTCTTGGTTCCGGCTCGCGTGGGGTTCCAAATCAGTTGGCTCGAGCCACAAGACACCGGCGGCGGTGCGGCGAACCATGCGGACGGTATCGACCAGTCTGGCAGCGGCGCGCGGCAGCCTGCGACCCACCGCCCGGGTATCCCCGCCAGCATCAGGATGGGCTGCCCTATCGAAGTATCAGGTAGAGCCCGAGGTCGTCCCTCCGGAACGATGCCCGGATGATGATGCTGGTCCCTGCGAACCCCCTACGGCCACGCCTGCCCGACGACCACTTCGCGCCCGAAGCCCACGCGGCCCGTGCCGCCGGGATCGACGTCGCGGTGATCGACCACGACGCGCTGACCCGCGACGACCCGGCACCGCGCGATCACGGCCGTGACCGCCGCTGGCTCCGCGGTCTACCGCGGGTGGATGCTCCGCAGCGACCAGTACGCGGCCTTCGACGACGCCCTCGCCGCTCGTGGCGTAACCCTCCGCACCAGCGGCGACCAGTACCGCCACGCCCATGAACTCCCCGGCTGGTACCACCAACTCGCCCCGGTCACCCCAACCTTCACCTGGACGACCAGCGCGGAACGGACCACGTTCGACCAGGCTCGCATCCGGCTCGGGACCGGCGCCGCCTCGCCTGCCACCGAATAGCGCTTCTCCCGTCCGATCCCCATGATCCCGTCCACGGCGACGTCAGTGTCGCCCCAGGTGGTCCGGCTCGGCGCCGCAGCGCGACGGCGACCCCGACCTGCGTCGCGCCGGCTTGGGTGAACAGGTGGTTCGTCTGGCGGACCTGCCGGCCGGTGAGACCGTCATGGTTGGCGAGCCATGTCAGCACGATCCGGCAACGGCGCACCTGTTCGGGGCGGGTGTCGAGGTAGTGGTCCGCGACCGCCCGATCCTGCGTGATCGCCAGCACCCGCCATGGCCACAAGTCGGCGTTGCGATGGTCGCCGCTCATCAGCGGAGCAGGAGCACTACCGCCGGTTTCGCGTATGGTCTGATCTGTTGCAGGGCGATGACCTCGAGACGGGCCGTCGCCAGATCGCCGCGGGGGTACCTCACCGACTCAGCGGCGGCGACGGACGTGCGGCTGAGCCACCGGCGCCAGGTCGATCACTCGCGTTCCTCCCTCAACCGCGCGCCAGCCCTGAGGATCTGTAGCCGTTTTCCGGATCGGGCCGCAACAGTTCCTCATCCCTGTGAAACCCAACCAGGCGGCGCTCGTCGGCGACTTGCAGAGCATCTGGACGGGCAACGGCGACCGGCACCAGGGGCTGTCGTGGTGCCG
The DNA here is from genome assembly GCF_040607915.1 of Micromonospora sp. NPDC005215. Taxonomy (NCBI): domain Bacteria; kingdom Bacillati; phylum Actinomycetota; class Actinomycetes; order Micromonosporales; family Micromonosporaceae; genus Micromonospora; species Micromonospora sp. NPDC005215. The sequence continues at coordinate 25,632 of NZ_JBEXHQ010000067.1, forward strand.
CTCCGCGAAGCGCGTTGACTATCATCGGTCGGTCACAGATCGGCTACCCATGAGAGATGCGGGCCATGGCTCAGTGGTTGCTCACCACCGGCGACACCCGGCTGCACCGTAGCCAGCAGGCCGGTCTCGCAGGCAAGACCTGGATGACGTCGGACTGTTTCGGGGATGCTCATGTCTTCGCGCCGCTGGCCGAAGGCGACGGTGTGGCTCTGCGGCGTGCCGGGCGCGGCGGCGGGATCGTGGCGCACGGCCGGGTCGAGGCGGTCGTGTCCGCGCATGGCGATCCGCCCGAGTCGCGCTTCGAGCGGTGCACGCCGCATCAGGTCACCGTAGTGTTCGACGAGCTCTTCCTCGGCCGGCCCATTGACCGTGAATGGTTGCGTGCGTCAACCGCACCGGCGTCGTACACGTTCGCCAGCACGCGCCGCGGCTCGCGGCGGCCCGTGGAGATCTCGAATGAGGCGTGGCGTGCCATTGTCCGGCTCGCGCTGGAAAACCGGGAGATCTGGTGGCCTGCGCGGTGGGACATCCCGGTGGGCACGGTGGTCAGCCGCACCGATCTGTATCTAGTCTTCGGCGGGCAGAAGACCGCGACGGTGTCAGACAGCGAGAGCACGCCGAACACCTTTATTTTCACGACCTTGTCGCCGGCTGATGCCGGGTCCAGCTGGAGTGACGACGGGGCGTTTCTGGTCACGGGTGTGGCGGAGACGGACATGAGCTTCTCGTACGCCAACGATGCCGTAGCGAAACATGTTCGCCGTGGACGGCCGTTGCGGGTCTTCCGCAGCTCACGCGGCGGATGTACCTATCTCGGGGAATTCGTCGTCGACCAGGCCAAGCCCGTCGAGCGCTGGGTCATGACGGGCCGGGAGCGAGTTGTTGCCGCCCGCTATAGCAGACGAAGCCCAAGACAGCGCCAAGAGCTGAGGGCACCGATATTTCGATTGTTCCCGCTGGGGCCGATCGCGCCGCTACAGCCGGGCCCGGCACGTCGCCAGCAACGGCTACGCGTCTCGGTCGATCTGGGCCGCCACACAGCCGGAACCGCTCCGGATGGCGCGCCGGGCCCGGAGCAGCCGGCCGGAGACCCGCAGTCAGCCGGTACGGCGCCGGTCACGGCCGCCGTCGAGAAGCTGCTGGCCGTGTTACGCAGGGACCCGGCCGCTGCAGACGCGTTTGCCGAGACGGATGCCGCAGCGTTGCTGGCGGACCTGCTGGAGCGGCGGGTGCGGTGGGCGGCGATCGCCGAGTTGCGCGATCTCATCGATGACCCGAGAAGTCGCGAGAACGCGATCCAGAGAGTGCTGGAGCGCAACACCTGGATGTTCGGCGGCTTCTATATCGGCAAGGCGGCACGACGAAAACTGACTTTGCGCGAGCAGCTCGATATCCCGCTGATCCGCGCCGACGGGTCGTTACACGGCGTCGAACTCAAGACCGCCCGGATAGACGACTTGGTCGTGGAGCACCGCAATCGCCTTATAGTCGGTCCACTGGTGAATGAGGCCGTCGGGCAGGTGATCAACTATCTGGACCGCCTAGACCAGCAACAGGCGGTTATTCAGTCCGATCTGAAGGTCGACTGCCGCCGAGCGGCGATGACGGTGGTGATCGGTCATCCCCGATATGTAACCTGTGGTGCGTCGGCGGCTGAGGTGGCCGAGACGATCCGCACGTACAACACGCACCTGACGCGGGTGCAGGTGATGACTTATAAAGACTTGATCGACAGCGCCGAACGGGCGCTGCGGCTAGCCCAGGCCTAACGGCGGCCCCCGGCTCTGACCTCGGGCGGCAACAGGTCTCGCAGGATCGCGCTACGAGACCATGCCGCGCGGCAGGTGTCAGCCAGCCGACATACACACCAAGTCTCGGACCCCACCGGCGACCGCGATGCTGACCCAATCGGCGTAGACCTTGCCGCTGCTGACGTCATGGACGCCAAGGTCGTCCAGTTCGGTAACGAGGCCGTTCCACTGCTCCTCGGTGATCCACAGATTCCGTCCCACTGAACGCCTCCTGACATTCATCATGCAGTACCTCTGCCTGCAAAGATCAAGACTTCTGTCGGTCGGCGTCGGTCACTCACTGCCGCTGACCTGCTCGCCAGGTCGCCTACCGTCGACGCCGGACCGTGTCCGTCGGCGGGCCTGGCTGTACAGCTGTAGGGCCTATCCACCTAGGAGGTCACGGAGGTCGGCCGCCAGCCTGGTCATCTCCTCGCCGGCCTCCACCACGAAGATTGTCCGGGCCGACCAAGCATCGTCGGCATACGCCTGCCGGGCACGCTTCAACGTCACGCCGATGGCTACGTGGCCTCGCCCGTCGTGGCGCGCATCGATCTTCATCTCACCTTCTAGCGAGCGCCACTCTCGTCCGCCTTCCCATCCCTGCCAGTCGTCTGCTAGAGACTGAAAGAACCACCCAAGAGTCTCGTTCTCGGGTGCCCAGCGACCCGCCAGCTTGGCGCTCGTCTCCGCCGTCATGCCCTCGTCAGAGATCTTTGACCGCACAGTCCAGATGTAGCCGTCGCCGTACGGGTCGGTTGGAGGGTGCAGTACCCAACTGCAGCTCGTTCCGAGCGGTCGCAGCACGAAGGGCTTTTCCATGGTCAACATGATGGTCGAAAGCTGGTGGGTGTCGACGGCAATACCGCACCGTCAGTTTGGAAGAGCGTTCTCAACAGGTCGTGATGCCCGAAACGCCTGCGGTCGGCCGGCGGCCTGGCTGCATCTCGTGCCCGCTCGTGACCGTCCAGGGACACTGTTACTGGCCCGTGGATGGCCCGCCGACCCTGGGCGGTACCGTCGCTGACGTGCAATCCGATCGCGCTCTACTGGATCAAATCCGCGCTACGCCGTGGATCGCGGCCCTGTTGGCGCGGTTGTTCGACTTCGATGTCTCCCGGGCGGCAAACGGGCCGGTTGAGCCGGTCCACCTGGCCGGCGGCGAATCCCTTGAGATGATCGCCGGGGATGCCTCGGGCGGAGCATTCATGGTGGTCGGCTCGGGTAGTCAACGACCAGCCGTGTACGTCGGATCGGAAGGCGAGGGCGGGCTAATCGCCACGTCCCTGCGTGACGCGCTGGCACTCGTCGTTGACCTGTCCAGCCTCCATGACGCGACCGCAAGACCGTTCGGTGATGATGGCAGCCAGCTACGGGACTGGCTGGCTCAGGCAGACCACTACATTCGCGCTGACTGGCCGCAGCTCGACACGGAACGGGGCCGGCTCCGGGAAGCACTCGGTCTGCCATCCGCAGACGAACTCCTGGCCGACCTGCACGCAGCGGCAGCCAACGAGCGATACCGCCCGATCAGCGACGCTGGCGAACGCTACAGGTCAATGCTTGAGTAGTCATTCGGGCTGGCTGGAAAGCGGCGGATCTCTGAGGAAGGTCGGGGTTCAGGGGCGGAGCCCGGAGGTCTTCCGCTCTTGTCGCCCGTCAGCGTGGCCGCCCGGCCCGGCCGATGCCGGCCGGAGGTCGCCAGCAGGCCGGGGCCGCGCCGGCGCGGCCCGCTTGCGGGCCGCCTTGATGAGCTCTAGGCGGCGGATGAGGAGTTCGCGGCATGACGGGCCGGCGCCGGCGGTCTCATGGTGAAGGCTCGGTGTACGAGCAGCGACCGGGCATGTGGGCTGCGGTGGTCGACCTCGGTTGGATCGACGGTAAGCGGAAGCGGAAGTACGTCTACGCCAAGAGCGAGGGTGAGGTCGTCCGGAAGCGGGACGAGCTGCGGCGCCAACTTCAGCTCGGCGTCGACCTCTCCGCACAGCCTCGGACCCTGGAAGCCTGGTTGACCGAGTGGCTGCGGGACGTGAAGGCGCACGACGGCACTCGGCCGTCAACGCTGGTGCGTTACCGCCTGGCCGTGGGCAAGCACCTCGTGCCGGGACTGGGCCGGGTGAAGCTCAATCGGCTGACGCCTCGCGATGTGCAGCGGTTTCTTACCGGGCTGCGAGGAAAAACTCGCCCCGGCCAGCATCATCAAGGTGCACGCGGTGCTGCGTGTCGCGCTGGCCGACGCTGAGCGAATGGACCTGGTCCCGCGCAACGTCGCCAAGGCAGCCAAGCCGCCGGCCCTCGGCAGGACCGAGCGGCGTGCCCTGACGCCCGAGGGAGCCAAGACGCTGCTGTCAGTGCTGACCGGCGACCGGTTGGAGTCGCTGTTCGTCCTAGCGCTGGCGACCGGGCTGCGGCGGGCTGAGCTGCTGGGCCTGCGGTGGTCGGATGTCGACCTGCCGAGTGGGGTGCTGTTCGTTCGGCAGACGCCCCAGCGAACGGATCATGGATTGGAGTTCGTGCCACCGAAGACGCACCGATCGGCCCGTCCGCTGCCGCTGTCGGCGCTGGCCGTCCGGGCGTTGGAGGCACAGCGCGTGCGCCAGGCCAAGGAACGGCTCGCGGCCGGGGAAGTGTGGTCGGATCTGGGCCTGGTCTTCGCAAGCACCATCGGCACCGCGATGGAACCGCGGAACGTCAACCAGCGCTTCGAGCAGCTCCGCGCGGCGGCCGGCCTGGACTGGCTGCACCTGCACGACCTGCGGCACGCCTTTGCCACGTTCCTGCTCGACCAAGGCGAGGAACTGCGCACGGTGATGGAGCTGCTCGGGCACTCCACGATCCGGATGACGGCCGACACCTACGGCCACGTCCTGCCGGCGCGGGCTCGTCAGGGCGCCTCGGCCAATGACCGGATTCTCGGCTAGGAGCGGACGGCGTGTCCGGCTTGGCTGTACGAATGGCTGCACTCGGACCGAGATCAACCGAAGAAAGTGCTGGTGGAGCCCAGGGGACTCGAACCCTAAACCCTGCCTTGCAAAGATCAAGACGGATGTCGGCCCGCGTCGGTCGTAGCCGCTGACCTGCACGGTGGTCGGCCCCTGCGGCTGAGGGTCGCTCGCCGCCGCTTGGCTTGGCTGTACCGATGGCTGTACTTGTCTCTACTCGCCCACCTGCATCCGCCCGCGGCCCGCCGGGATGCGGGGACGAGTCGCGGGGAACATGCGCCCGGGAAGCGGTCCGGCGGATGTGTGCCGTAGGAAATCCGCCAAGTTGAGTTGGACGATGCGCAGCCCGAGTGTCCGGATC
>NZ_JBEXHQ010000068.1:0-29928 GCF_040607915.1 Micromonospora sp. NPDC005215
GTGCCGCGCCAGTGCAGCAGGTACAGGTCGATGTGGTCGACGCCGAGTCGTTGCAGGCTGCGGCGGCAGGCCTGCACGGTTCCCCGTCGGCTGGCATTGGACGGCAGCACCTTGTCGACCAGAAAGACATCGGCACGTCGTCCGACGATCGCCTCGCCGACGAGTTCCTCGGAAGCGCCGTCACCGTACATCTCCGCAGTGTCGATCATGGTCATGCCCAGGTCGAGCCCGGTGTGTAGGGCGGCCATCTCGTCCCGCCGCCTCGCGGGGCGCTCGCCCAGGTACCAGGTTCCCTGGCCGAGGACGGGCATCGTCTGGCCGGACGGCAGCTCGATCGGAGCGGCAGCGAGGGTCATGTCGACCTTTCCGAGAGTTTGGATACCAGTGGGTCGCCTGCGTTACCCGCTGCGACAGCCAGCACACCCTCGTAGCGGGACCTTCCTCCACGCAGACCCTCGCTGCGCACCGGGCATGTGACCGGATTATCCGCCCTCGAGGAGCGTTCGCTGGCCTGTTTGCCAATGCCTGCACCGGACAGGCGACCGCGAGCAAGCGATGCGCCGCCGACGGGCGGCGCCGCGAAGAAAGGCCGGCACGTCGGCAACTCACTCGGCGATCCGGCCTAGGAGCGGTAGCCGGCCACCACGGCGCACACCGCCGCGGTGACCACGACCGCCAGCGGGTACCGGACGCCTCGCCGGGCCCGTGGATCAGGCAGACAGGCGAGCGCTGCGGGCAGCCCTCCAGCGGTTTCGGCACGGTCAGAGCCGGTGCGCGCGACAGGGACGAGATCAGCGATGATGGCAGCGTGGGCATGACTCACTTCGGCGATCAGCATGGCGTAGGAACCTTGATCTTCCGAACGGTCATGCCCGTCTTGTTGCCCACAACAACGGCGCTTCTACACCAATCCCTACAAGTCAGACACCATCACGACTTTGCCGAGGCCCTGCTCTAGATACAGATCTCCATCTCGGCCTTGGCGACCGTCAGCTCGACGTAGAGATTCGGTTCCGGTGCGGCGTCCGGAACGGAATGCAACCGCAGGTAGGTGAGGTCGTCCCCGGTCGAGGACCCGTAGCAGACATGCGCGGCGTCGGCGGATCCCTCGTCGCGGGACGACGAGGTCCTGAGCTGCCACGGCCCTCCCTGCGTCGTCAGCCGCTGACCGAGTTGCCGCACCTCGTCCAGCGACAGCTGCCCATCCGTACGGAACCTCTGACCATAGGTGATGCTGGCCTCGTCGCCGGTGCAGGGCAACTCGGAGTAGTCCCCCAGGTCGGTGCCGACCCCGTGCGCCGCGCTCCAGATTCCGTCCTTCCGCAGTGCGCCGGCTATCTCCTCCTGCCGCGCACAGGACCAGTTCTCCTCCCGCCTGGAACAGGCGGAGGTAGTCGCGAGCAGTGTCAGGAGCAGCACCGCAAGACATGGGAGGCGACGGCTCACCACTCAACCACCCGTCAGGTCCAGCCGCCCGGATCGGACGGCCTTCTTGCATTCCTTGCAGATTGCCTTGCGGGCGGAGTTGACCTGCCATCGGGGCCGCACAGGCGGCCGTTCGCTCGACCGCGGGGCTCGGGTCGACCCGAGCCCCGCATGGCGGCCGGAAGCCACGGACCACGCCTCCGCCGGACCGCCGCGCCCCGGTGTGTGAGCGAGCATGGTCTACCCGATGTCGACGGTGGCACGCTGCCGTGCGGCGGGGCGCTGGTGCCGGACGGAACGCAGGCCCACGTAGGCGACCACACCGGAGGCCAGATACAGCGCGGCCTGTACGTTGAGCACGAGCACGACGCTGAGCACGTCGCCGAGCAGGCCGGCAGCCGCCATGCCCAGCCCCTGTGACGCGTTGTAGATCGCGTAGTAGACGCCGAAGGCCCGGCCCAGCTCCGTGTCGGGCACGCTCTGTTGGACCTGCGCGAAGGCTCCGGTGGCGTACGCGATGCCAGGCGCACCGACCAGGATGAACAACCCGATGTACCACTCGGGTTGACGGGTGAGGACTGGTCCGTTCCAGATGACCAGGCTGATCAGGGCGAAGGTGGTCGCTCCGAGACTCATCAGCAGACGGGGGCTGAGCCGCGCGCCCAGCATGCCGACGATGAGTCCGCCCGCCACGCCGCCGATCGCCTGGACGCCGCGCAGCACACCGGTGAGCGTGCCGTCGGCATGTAGCGCGCGGCTGGCGAAGACCACGAAGAGCACCACGAACAGGCCCTGCGCGACGCCGCCCAGCGCCACGCTCAGAATCGTCACCCGCACGGTGCGGTTGCGCAGCATCGCCGCAAGGCCGGATCGCCAGTCGGTGAAGAACGACGACGTACGCTCCGGGATCGCTGGCTCCGCGGTTCCGTGGTGGCTGGCGCGACGGCCGGCGGCGATCAGGGCTGCCGTGATCACGAAGGCCACCGCGGCACCGACGGCCAGGTAGCGGGTGCCGTCGCGGGTGATCGCGAACCCGCCCAGCGAACCTCCGACGAGGCGTCCCACGCTGGTGTTGAGCGCTATCACGCTGTTGGCGCGCACCAGCTGCGCGGGCTCGACGAGGCGGGGCAACGCGGCGTTGCGCGCGGAGTCGAAGGTCTGCGTCAGCACCGCCTGGGCGCCGGCGACCAGGGAGATGATCCACAGGTGGTGGTCGGGTTGACCGAGCAGGGGGATCACCGCCGCGGCTTGCAGCACGGCGACGCAGCTCATGAGCCGGAACCGGTCGAAACGGTCGGCGAGAGCACCGGCGAACGATCCCAGCGTGATGCCGCACAGCAGCTCGACGAGGAAGACGGCGGAGGTGGTGAACGCCGAGCCGGTCACCCCGAACACGTAGATGGGCAGCCCGGTGAGCAGCAGCCAGCTCGCCACGCTGGAGAAGAGCCCGGCGGCCCAGATCAGGACGAATCCGCGGTGTCGCAGCAGCGTCACCATTTCAGATGAACTCCGGCGTGGGGTACGCCTGCAGGTTGAGGCTGACGGGCCGGGCGTCGCTCGGGGGCGCGCCGCGCAACGGGCGCAGGTACGGCCGGATGACGGCGTCCAGGGTCAGCCTGAGGTGCCGCAACTCCTCCGGAGTGAGCGACAGCGTGTAGCTGTGGAAGGTGGCGCTCTCCCGCCACTGGTCGGTCAGCTTGTGCTGCTCGCGCTGGTAGCGCTGCAGCGATCGGAACACCTCGTCGAGCTCCAGGGCGGTCAGCGCGTCGTTGATCTGCCGCCCCTCGACATCATCGGGATCCGGGACGAATTCGAGCCCGGTGGCGGCGGCGCGCCACGGTCGGTCACGCCGGTTGGCGCCCTCGGCGTGGACTCGTTCGATGAGGCCGTGGCGGGCCAGTTGGTGCAGGTGGTAGCTGCAGTTCGATCCGGTGTCGTCGAGGGCTTCGGCGCACTGCGCGGCGGTCCTCGGCCCGGCGGCCAGCAGGTAGCGCAGCAGCCGCAGGCGCAACGGGTGCGCGAGCGCGCGCAGCTTGGTGGCGTCCCGGACGCGCACCCGGCGTTCTGCCTCGTTCGGCTCCATGGGCACCCCTTAACGAAAGGATGCTTTCAGTTATACGCCCATGCAGGCCATTTTCGCAAGAAGTCTTTCGCATTGACCGGACAGGACGGCAGCCGATGAACACGGCGGCAGCCGATGAACACGGCGGCAGCCGACAGAATCGAGTTGGTGCGGCCGGGGATTCCGCCGATGCAGATCCACACGGCACCCGCCGAGACGGCGCCGACCCTCAGCCGCCACGCCTCCCGCCGCACCACCGCCGGATGCCGCCGCACCGCCTCGACGGCATCACCCCGCGAGGCTGCCACCAGCGCTCGCGCCAGGTCGACGGCGATCAGCCCGAAGCTGGTGCGGTGCGTGTCGTCGTACCGGATCGTTTATCGGGCCCGGCGGCGTCGGTAGGTGATGACTGCCAGGGTCGCGGCGGTGCCGGTGACGGCGAGGACTGGTATGGGTCTCGTGCGCACCGAGCTGCCGATCTTGGTGGTCACGGCGCGAGCGGAGGTGACCACTGACGACTCCGCCTTGCCGGTGGTCTGCACGCCGGCTTCCGCCGAGCCTCGTACCGCGCCGATGGTGTGCTGTGATTTCTGCCTGACCGACGTGACACGCTGGGAGGCCTTCTGGCTCACTGTGCGGGCGAGCTGCGTCGCTCTGGTCTTTGCCGACTGCCCGGCCTCGGTGACCCGCCCTCGGAGTCCGCCGACGGCGGTAGTGGCCTTGGTGCGTGCACGGGTCTTGACGTCGGTCTTGGCGGTCAGTGCGGCTACGGTCTCGCCGAGTTCCGCGCGGGTCTGCTGAATGTCCCGCCGGGTCTGGTCGCTGCCTCCGGACGGCGTGCTCACGGCTGCCTCCGACCCGCTGCGCCACGTATCGTCTCGGCGTCAGCTCGCACACTGTCCATGGTGGCTGCGGGCGTGGCTGGCATGGCCTGGCTGACCTGCTTCTTACCGCGTTGGGCTGCGATGGCGGCGGCGATGGCCAGGACCACGGTGACGATCAGGGTGGCCACAGCGTCGGGCATGATCGCGGCCAGGGCCACCACGACCGTGGCGACGGCTGTCGCGCCGGCGAAAATGCCGAGTATCGCGCCGCCGCCGAGGAGTCCCGCGCCGACGCCCGCGCGTTTACCCTTGGCGGTCATCTCCGCCCGTGCCATCGTCAGCTCGTCGCGCACCAGGCGGGTGATCTGCTCGGTGGCGCGCTGCACCAACTCTGCGACCGGCGTGTCAGCAGACGCGGCGCCGGGGTTGCCGCTAGGCCGTTCTGGCATCAGAAGATCTCATCTCTCTCGCACACCGCAGCGCTGCCCCGGTTAGCGGTGCTGCGCCGCGGGCGTGCTCACGGACCTCTGGGGCGAGGCGTCGAAACGCCCGCCGAGCGGCGGAGCGACGCTCTCGTCGAACTGCCCAGCGACATCACCTGTCGGGAGGTCACCATCCTGGCGGGAACGTCGCAGCGTGAGCATGCCCGCCGCTCCGGTCAGCGTCCCGGCCGCGAAGGCAAGGATGAGTGCTTGCCTCGCTGTGGACCTTCTCTTGCGTGCCATGACTACCCCCTGAATCCAACGTGGCTGCATAGTGCTGATTGTCGGACTCGACGGACGCAGCTCGCAGCGAATCGGCAGACTTACACGAGAGCGGGCATTGCTCGCGTATCAGTCGCCCAGCTGCCGGTTTCCTCGTGCAAAGGCGCGGCTATGAGGGAGACTGTGCCCATCAGCGGCGGTTTGCTTGTCCGATCCCTGTCGGGCTCCGGGTGAACCGCGCGAGTGCCTGGTCATGGCTGACGGCGGCGCCGGCGAGCTGTTTGGCGTGGCTGACAAGGAGTGGCGACGTTGAGTGACACGGATCTTGGCGCCCGCAGCGACCGGGGTAGTGAGTACGCCGAACTTTCCCGCCTGGTCCGAAACGCCGGTCTCCTCGACCGACGGCCCCGCCGCTATGCGGCGCGGGTGACGGTGGTGCTGGGTTGTCTCCTGGTGCTGGGCGTGCTGTTCGTGCGGCTCGGGTCGTCGTGGTGGCAGACGGCTACCGCAGCCGGCGTCGCGGTGCTGTTGGCGCAGCTGGCGTTTCTCGGTCACGACGCCGGGCATCAGCAGCTCTTCCGCTCCCGCCGGGCGAACGACGTGGTCGGCCTGGTGTGCGCCAATCTGGTGACCGGGATCAGTTACGGGTGGTGGGTTGACAAGCACAACCGCCACCATGCGCATCCGAACACCGAAGGCCGCGACCCCGACCTCGCGGTGACTCCGCTGTCCTTCACCCCGGGTCAGGCTGCGGCGCAGCGCGGCCTGCGGGCGCTGTTCGTCCGGCACCAGGCGACGCTGTTCTTTCCTCTGCTGCTGGCGGAGGGTCTGCATCTGCACGCCGCCAGCGTCCGGGCGGTCGTCAGCCGCGGCGGGCTCAGGCGCCGGCGTACGGAGGCCGGCCTGCTCGTACTGCATTTCGCCGGCTACCTCGGGGCCGTGTTCCTGGTCCTGAGCGTTCCGCAGGCGATCGTGTTCATCCTGGTCAACCAGGCCCTGTTCGGGCTCTACCTGGGCAGCTCCTTCGCCCCGAACCACAAGGGCATGCCCATCCTGACCGAGGCCGACAACCTCGACTACCTACGCCGACAGGTCCTCACCTCCCGCAACGTCCGGGGCGGCCCGTTCCTCGACGCACTACTCGGTGGGCTCAACTACCAGATCGAACACCACCTCTTCCCCAGCATGCCCCGACCCAACCTGCGCCACGCCCAGCCGCTGATCCGTCAGTTCTGCAGGGAACACGAGATCGCCTACCACGAAACCACCCTCATCCAGTCCTGGGCGCAGGGGCTGGCACACCTAAGGGCGATGGGCGCCGGAGCGACCCGACCGGGCAACGGCTGAGACTGCCCGGCCCATTGACGCCTGGCTCTTCCGACCGCGCGCCACCCCGCTCGGTGCGCCTCGGGCGCGGCACACCTAGAGTGCGAGGGGTGACGAGTGCCCCCCGGGAGGCAGAATCGCCGATCGGTCCGATCGGCGCGACACTGTGCCGACTGATGTTCCTGGCCATCTGCCTGCCCGGACCGGTCCTGGTCGTCGCCGCCGTGACGCTGGACCCACCGCGACCGCCCGCAGACTTCTGGGGCCTACTCGCCGGTGGCGTACTGGCGACGTTCGTCGGCGTTGGTTTCGGCGTCTTCGGCTGGCGGGTGGTCAACCGTTCGCGCCGTGACGCCCGTCGGCTATCCGCCGCTGGTGTCGCCGCGACGGCGGAGATTCTCGCTGTCGCCAACCACCTGGGCGGAGAGGATCCCGGGCTGGAACTCCGCCTGCGGATCAGCGGGCCCGGGTTCGCCACGTTCGAGGCAGACACGGTTCGCGCGGGTAACCCGACGCTCGTGCCCGGCGCGGTGCTGGCTGCCGTCGTCGACCCCAGTGATCGTGTCTTTTCGATCGCTTAGCGAACCTCGACACGCAGGACCAGCACCGGTGACCTCGCTTCCCGATCAACGGGTGAGGCCAACGAGCGTCGCCAGTCGCGCCACGCCGGCCGGTGCCGGGTGGCCCCGGCAACATCGGCGATCACGGTACGCGCCAACGGCCGGCATCGACCTCACCCGGCGCCGCTAGCACCACCCGAGCCAGGTCGAAGGCGATCAGCCCCCCACCCCCGCCCCGCCCCCGTGATCATGAGGTTGGCGGGCGATTTGATCTCTGTGCGGCCCGTCAACCTCATGATCACGGGGGCGGGATGAGGCCGGGCTGGTGGGGTTGGGCGGATCGGCTGGGTTCCCTGGAGCCGGGGTGTCCGACGAGCCGGGACACCCCGGTTTTCGTGGAGGCGAGCGACACCACCCACCGTGCGGCACCCAGCGAGGATCACATTAAGAAAGTTAAGGTATGACTCTTGGGAGTTGAGGATTTTTAAGGTACAACTTTAGATATGACAGAACAGGCGATGGACTGGCAGGAACTGACAAGCCTGACGCGGGGGCAGCCGTTCGTCGTCGAGCGGGTGCGCCTGGCGAGCAACGGCGTCGCGATCGAAGGCGAGTTCGAGCTGCCGCAGCTGGCTCAGCTCAATGTCGAGGACCAGGTCTTCGTCACGGCGTTCGTGCGCTGCCATGGTTCGATCAAGGAGATGGAACGCATCTTCGGGGTGAGCTACCCGACGATCAAGTCACGACTCAACCGGATCACGCAGATGCTCGACTTCGTCGAGACCGACCCGGCGCCGTCGCGGGCCGACGTCATCGACCGGCTGCGTCGCGGTGAGATCACCGCACAGCAGGCGTTGGCCGAGTTGGACAGCCGGCCGTGATGCCGCAGTTGGTGACCGTCAAGGTCGATCGCCCGGACCATCGGCCCCTCCGCTTCTGGGTTCCGGTGCTCCCCGTTGCGCTCCTGCTCTTCCCGGTCCTGGTCCTGGTCGTGCTCGCGGCGATCGTGGCCTGCCTGGTGTTCCGCATCGGTGTGGTGCGGGCACTCGGCGCCGGTTGGCGCGTCATCTCCGCGCTGCCCGGCGCCCGCTTCGACATCGAGCACTGCCGCACGGCCGTGCTCGTGGCTATCCGATAGGAGAGGTTCGAATGACCGAACAACGCAAGGACATCCTCGACATGCTGGCCGCCGGCAAGATCACCGCAGAGGAGGCGGAGCAGCTCATCGCCGCGCTCGAACGGGACCAGGCACCGACGGCGGCAGGTCACGACATCCGGCCGAAGGGCAAGGTGAAGTACCTGCGGGTGGTGGTGGACGCAACCGACAACGGCGAGCCCTCGCGGGTCAACGTGCGGGTGCCACTGCAACTGCTGCGGGCCGGCGTCCGGTTGGCGGCGCTGGTCCCGCCGCAGGCCCTGGTCAAGGCCAACGCCTCACTCAGCGACTCGGGTGTGCCGATCGACCTGACGCAGCTCAAGCCCGAGCAGTTGGAGGCGCTCGTGGAGCACCTCGACGAGGTGACAGTGGAGGTGGACTCCCCCGATGCCACAGTGCGGGTCTTCTGCGAGTAGGCGCCGTCCGATGGGACGGCCCCTCGGGAGGGTGCGGGAACACCCTCCCGAGGTCGGTCAGCAGTTGCGAAGGCAGCGCATGAACAGGTGCTCGTGACCGTCGCCCGGGTCGACGCCCAGGTCCGCCGCATGGGAGCTGAAGACGACCCGGCTGCCGTTGGCCGAGGGAATCGCGTCGAAGCTCTCACCGTTGCCGGTCGCCCCCGCGGCGGTGGTGCTGACCGCCGTTGTCCGACCGGTATTGAGGTCCCGCACGAACACGTCGCTGGCGATGCCGTTGCCGTCGCGCGGGGCGAGGTCCGAGGCGGAGGAGGAGAAGGACACGTAGCGACCGCCGGCCGCCAGTCGACCGGAACTGCTGTGGCTGTTGCCCGCGCCGGTGCCCCCGCGACTGGCGCTGACCAGCACGGTGGTGTCTGCGATCAGGTCGCGGACGTAAACGTCGCCCATCGCGTTGGTGTCCGCCGCCACGAGTGGCTCGGACGACTCCCACGACACCTTGGTGCCGTCCCTGCTGATGCTGGGGTTCACCCCGCCGCGGAGCTCACCGCCGATGGCCGATCGGCTGGCCCGGACCGTCGCCCCGGATGCGAGGTCGTAGACGAAGATGCCACTTGTCGTTCCGCCGTCGCCGGCCCAGTCGCCGGACCCGCTGAATGCCACCCGCCGCCCGCTGCCCGAGATGGCGACCTCGTACGCCGTGAGGTCCGTGCGGCCGTCGGGCTGAGGGCTGACCCGGGTGGTCTTGCCCAGCTGCGAGTCGTGGAGGTACGCCACCTGCCCGTAGAGCCAGCGACCCTGGTCGTCCAGGTCGCCGCTGTACGAGGTGACGATGAAGGCGGTGTAACGGCCGTTGTCGGAGATCGTGGCACCGCTGCTGCTGCCCCGGATCTGCCGCCCACCCGCGAACGCGCTGACCAGAGTGGTGGACCCGCTCTGGCGGTCGTGCACGAAGACGTCACGTTCGTTGTTGGTGTCGCCGGGCACGAGGTTCGACGCGTACGACGTGAAGGCCACGTACCGGCCGTTGCCGGAGATCGTCGCGGTGTACGTGGCCCCGTCGTTGGCCGGCTGCCCGTTCACGCCGGCGCTGACCAGTGTGGTGGTGCCGGTCTCCGTGTCGCGGACGAAGATGTCTGTGTTGTCGTTCGTGTCGCCCGGGACGAGGTTGTCCGAGGTGGAGGCGAAGGCGACGTACCGGGCGTCGTCGGAAACGTCCGAGCCGCCGACCCCGCCGTTGCCTGGCGTGCCGTCGGGTGCCGCATCGACCAGGGCGATCGCACCGGGCTCGGCCGCGAAGGCGGGCACCGGCATCAGGAGCAGCGTGGTCACACCGGTGACGGCCACGAGGGTTCGGACCCTCCGAAAGGTACGCATGGCCGCAGAGCCTAGCGAGGGGGCACCGTCGGTGGTGCCCCGTGACGGCATCGCGGCGGACGGACAACGCCTTCCCGGAAACCCCGCTCCGGTCGTCGGCCGGTCGCGGGTGTTGTCGAGGCGATAGCATCTGGCACTTCGATGAAGGTCGCTCGGGAGGGGTCGGCGATGTCCGCCAAGCCGAGACGGAAGGCAGGCCGGGCACGGAAACCGCCGCCGTCCACTTCGCCGCCGGTCTCGGCAGCGCAGTCGACCGGCGACCGTACGAGTGTCGTCGGCTGGCTGCTGGGTCGGCCCTGGTGGCAGGGTGTCGGCGTGCTGGTGGCCGTCGTGGCCGTACTCATACCGATCATGGGCAACGGCAACGGCGAGCGGCCGGGCACCCCCGGCGCCGACAGCGACGGCGGCCGAGCGTCCACGATCCAGACGAACTCCGAGGGCTGCGACGCGCAGGGCTCGGGCAGTGTAGTGACGTGCGAGGTCGGCTCGAAACAGTCGTACGGGCAGGTCTCGTTGACGTACTTCGTCGATATGTTCTCCTTCGCAGGGGCGGCCCGAGACCTTCCCACGCCACCCGACTACCCCGCCGAGACGACCACGGACCACTGCGAGGATTGGCAGACCTGGGTCGCGGAGAATCCGGCGATGTACAGCATGACTCCGTACATCGACCTTGAGATGCTGTCCGGTGACGCGGACCTGGTGGTGATCAAAAGTGCCGAGGTCACGGTCTTCAAGCGAACGCCGAGCGCCGGACAGATCGCCCTCACCTGTCGGCACGGCGGAGGCGACGCTCCGTCCTACGTCATCACGGTCGACACGGTCGAGGGCCGGAGCACCCTGTCCACGTTCGACGGCCCGGACCAGGTGGACGGCCCCGACCTTATGCCGCCCGCGTCGATCCAGCTGACCGAGCGCGGCTACCGGTACGCCACGATCGTCATCGCGTCGAAGGAGAACTACCTGTACGAAGGCGCGCTCAAAGTCCGGACGGTGATCAACGGGGCCGAGCTGACCTACCAGCTCGGCAGCGCGGAGCGCCCTCTCCGCTGGACCCGCTCGACCTGGAACGACTCGGATCCCGTACCACTGGATTGGAATCGCGCGAAGCGGCAGTGGAGCGACAGCCCGTGGTAGGTCACCGGCGCGCAGTGAACTGAATGCGCAGGCGGCTTCTCGCGCGTCAGCGGTAGAGAAGGGCTCGGTGCCATTGTTCGCCCCCGGTGCGCCACGCCGTGGCTGTGGCCGACGTACCGACCGCTGACGGCGTTGCGCTCGCTACCCGGTGCGGCGCTCTGACTTCTCCAATTCAGCGAGCATCGCCGCGGCTTGCGCAAGCTGCCCTTCGTGGAACACCGGTATGCCGTGACGGAGCAGTTCCTCTGCGGCCGCGCCCCGTCCGGGCACGGTACGGCCGGTGAACGAGCCGTCATAGATCACGCTGCTGCCGCAGGTTGGGCTGCGGTCGACAAGGATCGCGAGCGCGACGCCCGCCTCTACCGCCCGATCCAGTGCTCGTCGAGCGGCGAGCCGGAACAGGTTGGTCACGTCTGCGCCGGTGGCTTCCTCAACCCGCGCGGAACCCGCAAGAACGTCCCCCGCAGTCCCGCCTACTATCTCGGCGGGCGGGCGAGGAACGGGAAATCCCACCGCGACCTCCGGACAGAACCGCACAAGGCGTCCTTCGGCCGACCAGCGGTCCCAGATCAGCGAATTCAACGGCACAGATGTCGCGTTGTAACGCAGCGCCGGCCCTTGCAAACATCCGCTGACAAGCACCTTCAGCACGAGCCGGACCGTAGCACCGCGATCCACAGTGGCGGCAGTTGACGCGCCGCAGGCGCGCGGAGCTGCCTGTGAGTGCGTTATGCCGGTGGCGGGGGTGCATGGGGCGTGAGCGGGCGCAAGCCGTCGTACAGAACGGCAAGGGTCCGGTCGATGACGGGGCCGGAGTAGTCACCGGTTTCCGCCGCCATGCTGGCGCCCCGTAGCAAGGCGAGTATCTCGGGCAGGCCGACGTCGAGGCGCACGGCGCCTACGCGTTGGGCGTCGCGCAGAAGATCTGCCAACGCTTCGCGCATCTGCGTTCGCTGGCCTGCCTGCTCTGCTTTGACATCGATCCCCGCGCTGTGCAACGCGTCCGTCAGAGTCTTCTTGCGCGCTGCGTCCGCGACGACCTGCGCGAAGAATCGGAAGAACCCGGTCTGTGGCTCCGCGGCGGCGCGCAACCGGGCGGCCTCGTCAAGCAGCAGGTCTACCCGCGCCGAAACGATCGCCGCATAGAGGGCTTCCTTGGTAGCGAAGTGCCGGTAAACGGTACCGACACCAACTCCGGCTCGGCGTGCGATCTCGTCCATGCGGGCGGTCAGTCCCTGCTCGCCGAGCACGATCTCGGCCGCCGCGAGTACCTTCGCGCGGTTGCGCGCCGCATCCGAGCGGATCATGTCGGCCTCCTCCGATCGAGCACCCTTGACGAGCGGAATCTAGGTTCCGTATCTTGAAGCGGAATACTGATTCCGATTGTACGAGGACGGCATGCAGTACACGACACTGGGCCGATCTGGCCTCCACGTCTCCCGGGCATGCCTGGGCACGATGAACTTCGGCACCGACCCGCAGGCACCGACGCCGGACACCGAGGCCCGCCGCGTCATCGGCGAGTTCCTCGATGCCGGGCACAACTTCATCGACACCGCGGACACCTACCGGGGTGGCACCAGCGAAGAGGTCGTCGGCCACGCCATCGCCCACCGCCGCTCCGAGGTCGTCCTCGCCACCAAGGGGGCCGCGCCGCAGGGTGCCGGACCCAACAACCGGGGCCTGTCCCGCGCCCACCTGACTCGTGCCCTGGAGGCAAGCCTGCGCCGACTGGGCACCGACTACGTCGACCTGTATCAGTGCCACGTGCCCGACCCGGACACCCCGATCGACGAAACCATGGCAGCACTCGATGGCTTCGTGCGCTCCGGCAAGGTCCGCTACATCGGCTGCTCCAACTTCACCGCCGCCGGAATCGTCAGCGCACAATGGGCAGCGCAACGCAACGGCGGAACACCCTTCATCAGCCTGCAAGCCAACTATTCCCTGATCACGCGCGCCATCGAGGCCGAGATCGTTCCCGCCTGCCAGCAACACGGGCTCGGCCTCCTCGCCTACAGCCCGCTCGGCAGCGGCCTGCTCGCCGGGCGATACCAACGCGGCACCGCGCCGGCAGCCGGATCCCGACTCGCCCAATGGGCGGCCATGCCCAGCCCCATGGCCCACGCATTCGTGACCGACCTCCTCGCCGAGCAGCACTTCGACATCGTCGACGAAGTCACCACCGTCGCCGCCGAACTAGGAACGACCACGCCAACCGTGGCGCTCGCCTGGCTCCGCAGCCGGCCCGAGATCACGTCGGTGGTCCTCGGCCCCCGCTCCGCCGATCAACTAAGCGCCAACCTCGCCAGCCTCGCATTCGAGCTTCCGGAAAGCGTCTCCGCCCGGCTCGATGCGGCAAGCCGGTGCACCATCAGCCCTCCGGTCAACGGCCAGCACAACACAGCATGATTCAGCGACGAGCCGCCCGATCACGCGGGCCGGGGTGATCCCCGCAGTCGGCCTCGTGTTCGTCGCCGACGCAGCCTCGATCGTCAGTCGAGGCCTTCGATGATGCGGAAGTCGCGCTCGACGCCGTCAGCAAGTGCGGCCAGCGCCTCCTGGTAGGCCGCACTCGCCCGTGCGGCGACCGCCTGTTCGAAGCTGTCGAACTCGATCAGGATGGTGCGCTCGACGATTCCGGCCTCGTGTGCGACGACCCGACCGTCGCGGGCGAGCACCCTCCCGCCCCCGGCCCGGACGGCCGGACCGGCCAGTTCGTTGTAGGCGGCGAGCTTCTCGGGATCGAAAATGGTGCGGTAGACGCTGACCCAGTAGCCCTTGGCCACGGTACCTCCTGTGTGTTCGGGATCGATGCTCAGATCCATGGCCGGCGCTGTGGGTCAGCGAGCCGACGAAGACGGCGTCGGACTGGTCTCGGGTGAGCGTCGGCGGGCGAGGGCGAGGCTGACCATTGTCGTGATCGTCATCGCGGCGACGCCGACCAGCGCCGCTGTCGTGTAGGCGTCGTCGTTCGGGAAGAGGCGGC
Organism: Micromonospora sp. NPDC005215; assembly: GCF_040607915.1. Taxonomy (NCBI): domain Bacteria; kingdom Bacillati; phylum Actinomycetota; class Actinomycetes; order Micromonosporales; family Micromonosporaceae; genus Micromonospora; species Micromonospora sp. NPDC005215. The sequence goes on from NZ_JBEXHQ010000068.1 coordinate 13,977, forward strand.
CCGTGGCGGTGCCGGCGGCCAGGACCAGACCGCCGATGGCGCTGCCCAGGGAGTACCCGACGCTGCGGACGACGTAGTTGAAGCTCATGGCGCTCGACGTCTCGCTCTTGGGGGTGACGGCCAGGATGACGCCGGGCATGGCGGCCGAGAAGCTGCCGACGCCGAAGCCCAGCACACCCATGGCCGCGAGTAGTTCGGCCACATTGGACCGGGCGGTGGCGAACAGGACGAACCCGCAGCCGACGATGGCGGCGCTGCCGGCCAGGAGCAGGGGGCCGTCGATCCGTTCGCGGACCCGCGGCGTGAGCTTGCCGGCGACGAACCCCAGCACGGAGAACGGGATGAGGACCAGCCCCGCCACGAAGGTGGTCAGTCCGAAGCCGTAGCCGGCGCTGTGCGGCGTCTGCGCGTAGCGGGTGATGAGCGTGAGCAGGAGATACATGCCGCACCCGCCGACGAACATGGCGATGTTCGCCCCGGCGACCGCCGGGTGCCGCACCGCCCGGACGTCGACCAGGGGCGTCTTGGTGCGCAGTTCGGAGACGGTCCAGACGCAGAGCAGGAGTACGGCGGCTACGGCAAGGGTTACCGCCACGGCGAGGTGTTGGCTCCACAGGCTCCTCTCGCCGGCCAGGAACAGGACGAGGAGCAGTCCACCCGCCAGGACGAGCGCAGCGGCCACGTGCACGTGAGCGGAGCGGCCTTCGGGAGCTGCGGGCACGGAGCGCCACGCGGTCACGAAGGCGACGGCGGTGACGAGCAGGCCGAGGCCGTAGGCGGCCCGCAGTCCGCCGAACTCGGCGAGCAGCGCGGCCAGCGGGTAGCCGACGCCGGCTCCGATGATGGAGACCACCGAGATCAGGGCAATAGTGGCCACCCCGCGCTGCTCGGGCAGATGGTCGCGGGCCACGCCCATCATCAGCGCCGTGAGACCGAGTCCGACGCCTTGGGCCGCTCTGCCCGCGAGCAGCCAGGCGAACGGTAGCGGCAGCACGGTGAGCGCGCTGCCGACGACGACGATCGCCAGCGTGGCGAGAATCGTGGCCCGCCGGTGCGGACCGGCTCCGAGCCGGCCGAGGACGGGAGTGGCGACGGCGCCGCTGAGTAGGGCGATGGTCAGCGTCCACTGCGCGCTGTCGAGGGAGACGTGGAACGTGGTCGCCACGCTGGTGATGAGCGGCGTCCCGAGGCTGGCGACCGCCGCCACGACCAGGGCGATGAAGACCAGGGCGGGGACCAGCAGACGTGCCTCGGAACGTAGCAGGGCAGTGCTCATGGGCTGGCCGTGAGCCTTGGCCTCGGTCACCGGTCCGACTCCTCTCGGGCGTGGCTTTCGAGCTCCGCCAGATGCAGCAGCGCCGGAAGGGCTGCTACCAGGGCCTCGACCTCGTCACCGGTGAGTTCGTCGATCAACCGCGCGTACGCGTCGACGCCCGCTTGGCGTCGCGTCCGGACGTACGACGCGCCGGCCTCGGTCAGGCACACCAGCGTGACCCGCTTGTCGGACGGATCGCCCTTCCGCTCGACCAGGCCGGCTTCCTCCATCACCCGGACCAGGACGGTCATCGCGGGCTGGGTGACGCCCTCGGCCACCGCCAGATCGGTGATCCGTCGCGGGCCGGTCTTGTCCAGGGTGGCCAAGGTGGCGGCGGACGTCAGGCTCATGTCGCGGGGAAGGCGTCGCACGGCCCTGGTGGCCAGACCGTAGAGGGCTGACCCGATGGCATCGGAAGCGCCGTGCGCGGCGTCTCGGCGACTCACGCCCGAAGCATAGCAGGTTTATATAAACCCCCTATGCATCTCCCCCATACAGCAGGCCATGTGGCTACACCACACGACATCGATCCTGGCGGATTGGGTCACCGCAGGTGCTCAGCGGGTGAGGCCGACCAGCGTCGCCAGTCGCGCCACGCCGGCCGGTGCCGGCTGCGCGCGGGCGACATCGGCGATCACGGTACGCACCAACGGCCGGCACCGAACCTCAGCCGGCGCGACACTGTCCGCGTCGACAAGCGCGCGAGCAGCGCCGCGCAGGTCACCCACCTGGAGGTACGCCCGTGCGACGTCCACCAGGTACGCGCCCCGGTACTCGGCCGGCAACCGCCGCCACGCCTCCCGTCGCACGATCGCCGAATGTCGCCGTACCGCCTCGGTGGCCTCACCCCGCGCGGCCGCCGCCAGCACCCGCGCCACCTCGACGGCGACCGTGCCGAAGCTGGTGCGGTGCGTATCGTCGTACCCCCGAAGGCCGGCGGCGACGCCCGCGGCCCGGTCGGTCAGCTCGCCGGCGCGGCGGTGCTCGCCGCAGCCAGCAGCAGCAAGGGCGGCCTGCACCAACAACGTCCCACCCACCGCCCTCCCCCGGTGCTCGCCCCCGCCCCCGCCCCCGCCCGCGCCCTCGCCGGCACCCCCGCCGGTGCGCCGCTGATCATGAGGTTTGCGGGCGGTCTGATCTTCAAAAGGGCCGCTAACCTCATGATCACCTGAGTGGCTTGGAGATGGGAGGATGCGGCTGGCGGCGGGGAGGAGGGCGGCCAGGGCCAGGTGATTGCGGTTCTGCGCACGGAGCGCCTGGGCTACCTCGATGGTGGCGGTCGCCGCGAGCAGCGGGTCATCGCCGGCGGCGGCCATCGCCCGGTCGGCGGCCAGCCAGCCCAGGTCGGCCTCGCCGAGCTTCACCAGCAGCGACGAGGTGATCCGGTACGCGTGCACCAGCAACTCCGCCGACCGCGTGCCCTGGACGGCGTCGAGCAGACCTGGCAACAGTCGCACCAACTGCCCGTAGTGCGCGTGCTGGTACGTCAACCAGGCATGCCCGACCTGCCTGCTCAGCTCGTCTGTCTGCGGTGGAGCCTGCGCGATGTCGTAGCGGGCGAGCGCGGCCCGGATGTCGTCCACCCCGTCCGGCGTGCCCGCCGGGGTGCTGCGCGGCTGGCCAAGCAGCACCTCCGGATCGACCCGCAGGACGTGGGCCAACTCCTGGATCACGGAGTACCGGTCCAGGGGGCGGACGCCCCGCTCCATCTTGTCCACCCAGCTTTTTGACCTGCGCAACCGGTCGGCAAGCATCTGCTGCGTCATCGACCGCCGCACCCGCCACCGGGCCACGCGGCGGCCAATCGGGAGGTCATCGCTTGTCACGCCGCCACCGCCGGTCCGGGACCGCGCGGGTCGTGTCGTCTATGGGTACGCGGTCCGCCTCGGCCTGACCCAGGAGACGCTGTTTGGCAGCCTCCCGCTCGGCCGCCTCAGACTGCTCACCCTTGTTCGCTGACTCGTCGCCCTGCATCGCCACCTCCGTTACCAGGGGGTGACGTTCAGACTTCGCCGCCACTCACGACCCCTGCGATCAGCGAAGCGGGCAGCCGGTCGACGGACCAGATGGCAAGCTATGCGCTCGGTTGCGCTGCTCAGGACGTGGGTTGCGCACGGTTGCGTGGGTCTCCAAAGGACCGGTCGAAGCCATAAGCTCGTGACTGTTGGTAGTTGGCTGATGCCTGGAGGCTGAACCATGGCGCGACAGGTGACGAACTCGACGTTCGAGGAGCTGCTGCGTGCCGCCGGCTACGAAAACGCCCACGCCGCCTTCGCTCGCCAGCTAAACCACGCAGGCCGCGACCAGGGCACCTGGCGATACGACGCTGCCAGCATCTACTGGTGGTTACGCGGTCGCCGTCCCGGCGAGCACGTCCAGGCCGCCATGGCGGAAACACTGGCCCGCAAGCTCGGTCGCTCAGTCGCCATTACTGAACTGGGCTTCGGCGCGGGCGACAGCATCGGATTGTGTGTCTACCCCGTGACTGTCGATGGGGCGATCGATACCGCCGAGCAAATCTGGACAAGGCTGACCAAGTGCCTCAGCCAACAAGCCAGCGGTGCGTTCGACAGCGGCAAAGCGCTGGAGGCGGCGCTTGGCTGGCGGTATGACCTGCCCGACCAGGCGGTCAGCCGGAACGGCCGGCAGCAGGTCACCTCCACCGATGTTCAATCTCTGTACGCGCTGGCGGACCACTTCACCGACCTCGACCGACGTCATGGCAGCGGCTCTCCGCGCACTCGCGCCATCATGGCCGACTTCCTGGTGCGTCAGGTCGCGCCGATGCTGCACGGCACCTACACCGATGCCGTGGGACGTGACCTCATGCGAGCAGCGGCAACGCTCTCCGGCCAACTCGCCTTCATGTCGTATGACGCGGGCGATCACGCCACCGCGCAACATCACGTGACCCTCGGCCTGCGGCTCGCGAAGGCGGCTGATGACAACCTTTATGGCGCTCACCTGCTGGCGAATCTCGCCACGCAAGCTGTGTTCATGGGCCATGCCCGGGGAGCGGCCCGGCTCGTCGAAGCGGCCATCGACGGAGCCCGCCGCGCACCCGCCGCAGTCCTCGCTCGGTTGCATGCCACCGCCGCTACCGCGTACGGACAGTCGGGCGAGCGACGTGCCTGCCAGCTCGCCCTCGCCAGGGCTGAGCGTGCTCTCGACCGGGCGGGCACAGACCCCGGCCCGCGCTGGGTCGGCTACTTCAGCCCTGCCCACCTTGCCGGGGCGGCGCTAAGGTGCCTGGGCGACCTGCATCTGTACACGCAGGCGCTTCGACATGTTCCCGAAGCGCTCACCCTCGGCTGCCAAAACACCCGAACTCGAGCCCTGCACACTGCCCTCATCGCCGTGACCCATGCCCGCGCTGGGAACACCGATGCCGCCTGCAGCTGGGGCCGGAAGCTTGCGCAGAATAGTGCGGGCATCCAGTCGGCACGTGTTCAACAACGCGTCCGCGAACTCACTACTGCGCTCAGCCCGCAGCAGGCATCGCCCCAGGTCACAGATGTCCTGCATACCCTCGCGGCCATGCCGGCAGCCGCCAGCCGCCTAGAGCGGGAGCGCGCCCGGACATCTCGGCTACCGTCACAGATGTGACCTGGACGGAACCCGCCACCTGGTATGCCAACCTGGCTTCCTTCTACGCCGCCGCCGCAGCCTTCATCACCGACCCGGCGGGCAACGTACTGCTCGTCAAGCCCACATACCGCGACCACTGGGCCTTCCCTGGCGGCTACGTGGACGAAGGCGAATTCCCACATGATGCCTGTGCCCGCGAGATCCGAGAGGAGTTGGGATTTGCTCTGGCGGTGGGCGACCTTCTTGTAGTCGATTGGGCACCACCAACTGGACAGCGACCCCGCACGCTCATCAGCTACACGTTCGACTGCGGCAACATCGTCGGACTGGACGGAATCAACTTGCCCCGGCATGAGCTAGAAGATGTCGCCTTCTTCTCAGCGGAGGCTGCCAAGCTGCGCCTACCCGGCAAGGTTGCTCCCCGAGTCCTCTCGGCGATCCAGGCACGGAGAAGCCGCACCCCGATCTACCTAGCCGGCGGCTCGGAGCCCCGCCAAGGCTTCGGATCGGCGTTCCGGGAGTAGGCACGAGAAGGGCCAGCAGCCAGGATAGCGCGGCAGATTCGGTGCCGTCAGCTGCCTGGTGCTCCCTGTTGTGACACCTGACGGACCTCGACAGGAGCGATCGCACGGCCTACGTCAAGCACATCCCGCAACTGCACGCAAGGTGCAGACCGGCCGCAGGTTAGCCGGATACGGCAGGCAAGAGCTAAGGCACAGCTTGATGAAGGACGTGTCGTAGGTAGTCCTAGGGGCAACACTCCCGGTCGGACTCCATCCATTTTGCAGACCAGATGCGGGAACCGCCAACCGCACTCTGCCCGAGGGAGCTGCGTTGGAATCTGTCAGCAATCCGACGCTTCGCGGCGGGAGACCTAGGTCGACCTGAGCCAAATTCCTCGCTACGGTCGGGGCTTGCCCTTCCTGGCGGATATGTCGCTACCAAGGGATGACGCATGTCTAAGTGCTGCAGGACCTGAGGAGCCGAAGATCGATACCTCGGATAGCGCGATCCACAAGTTCACCTCAGCCGACGTGGAGCGCGCCCGCCGCGACGGATATGCACGCTTCTCTGGGTGGGGTCTGCAAAGCCTTCCCGCAGCGATCAGCGAGCTAGGTGATCTTGAGAGACTCTATCTTATCCATAATCGATTGAAGAGCCTACCGCCAGGGCTAGGGCATCTAATCAACCTGACTGAACTCGACGTCAGGAATAATGTACTCTCTTCTTTGCCTAAAGAAATTGGCGAGCTTCGAAAACTTGAAGAACTCTACCTAGACGATAACCAAATCACCGAACTGCCGCCTGAAATCGGGCAGCTTTCTGAGCTTCGCGAATTGGATCTTGACGGCAACCAGATTGAGGTTCTACCCAACGAGCTATTTCGGCTGCGGAATCTTGAGCAACTCGATCTTCGAAACAACAAGTTGAAATTTCTCCCCGCCGAGATTGGTCACCTTACTAACCTGCGCCGGCTGTATCTAAGCAACAACAGGCTGAAGGAGTTACCGCCAGAGATTGGACACCTCACAAAACTCGACAAGCTTGAGTTAGACGGGAATTTAATAACTGAATTACCGAGAGAAATAGCTCAACTGCTTGGACGATCAATTTCTTTTTCGATTGCACGAAATCCTCTTGCGGACCCCCTGCCAGACCTAGTCTTACGAGGTCTGGACGCTCTTGATGCCTATCTTCGAAGCCTTGAAGACGCGGTGCCGCATTATGAGGCGAAGGTACTGATTGTAGGAGAGGGTGCCGTGGGCAAGACCTCACTGCTTGCCGCTTTGAAGGATGAGGAATTCGTAAAGAACCGCAACACAACCCATGGCCTTGAGATCCACCCCCTCCTCTTCAATCACCCTGACCTCGATTCTGAAATGACGGTACGTGCCTGGGACTTCGGAGGGCAAGAAGTCTACAGAATCACCCACCAATTCTTCTTCAGTCGACGGGCTCTATACATTCTTGTATGGAACGCACGTAAGGGGCAGGAGCAAAGTGAGGTTGAAGGCTGGCTCAGCCGCGTGAGGCTGCGCGTCGGCCACGATGCGCGTGCCATCCTAGTACCTACCCACTGCGACGAACGCAATCCAGAAATTGACTTCGAGCAACTTAAGCAATCGTTCCCCAACATGCTGTCGGGACAGCTTCCGGTAGATAACCAAAGTGGATACGGCATATCAGCACTTCGGTCTGAGATTGCAAAAGAGGCTGCAAACTTACCGCAAATGGGAAGGATGCTCAGTCCTCGTTGGATCGCTGCCCGCGATGATGTTCTTGCCCGTTACCAAAGCGAGCCTCAAATATCGTGGGCTGACTTTGTTGAAGCATGCAAATCGCAGCATCTTGATGAAGAGGAGACCGTCACTCTTGCAGAACTGTTGCACGACTTGGGGCACATTATCTACTATGGCGACGATGAAGGTCTGCGCGATATCGTTGTCCTGAACCCGGAATGGTTGACGAAAGCAATTGCCTATGTTCTAGAAGATGTTCCAACCAGAGAAGCTAACGGCGTCCTCGACCACGCTCGCCTCCGAACGATTTGGCAAGACCGGACGGAGGGCGAGGTCTATCCGTCAAGACACCATCCGTACTTCTTGCGTCTTATGGAAAAGTTCGACATTTCCTACAGGCTTGACGAGCGCGAGAAGAAGAGCTTGATCGCCCAGCTCGTTCCGCATTCACGACCAGTTTTGCCCTGGGTCTTTCGAACACCAGTATCGGCTAACGTTCGCGTAGTAACACTGGTTTGCAAGTTGCAAGAATCGGCACCGGGAATCGTGGCCTGGCTTACCGTCCGGCATCACAATTCGTCGACGGGTAAACATTGGCGGAATGGCGTCTTCCTTCGACACCCGACGTCAGCTTATGCATCTGAGGCACTCATCGAGCTTCAGCAGGACCGGCGACTTATCATGCAGGTTCGCGCACCGTCACCAGACCTGTTCTTCAACGTTCTGCGGGATAGCTTGGAGCATATGCTTCGAGGGCGGTGGCCCGGGCTCCACTATCAGTTCCTTGTACCCTGCCCGACACCCGGCTGCACGGGAGAGTTTCCCCTCAACGGTTTGCTCAGGCGTCGGGAAAGGGGCAGCATTATGCGCGATTGCCTAGAGTGCGATCACGACCACGACATCTCTGTACTGCTTACCGGCTTTAACACCGGCCAAGTTGAGATTCGGACTCACTTGGAGGCACTGCATGAGGAACTGGATGCAATTCACGCGAGTGTAGGGAGGATGGAGGGAAGTGTACAGCGAGTGGAGGTATTCGCGGCACAGAGCGCGGACTCTCTAAGGAGGGTGCTAAAGGTGGTGTCAGCTGAGGTATCCGACTGTCCACGTATGTTCACCCTGGCATTGCCTCCTCGGAATACAGGGCCACTTGTACCAGCGGCCATGCTTCGTGAACGGCGCCTCACCTTCCAATTAGTCTACCTGACCCTATGGTGTGAGCACCCAGGAGAGTGGCACCCTTGGCAACCCGCTACATACGAGCTTAAGCAGGAGAGGGAATGGCTCGTAAGGATCGCCCCTTACGCGAATTTCGTACTCAAGACTCTGCGCCTGGCCGTTCCGATTGTTGGTGCGGTATCGGGGGTTGCACTCCCGCGCCAAGCTGTAGACGACTTGTCGAAACGAATCGAGTTAATGAAGGTGCTCGCAGAAAAACTACCGGCCGAGGTGGAGCGACAGGAACGCTTGGGGGAGATGCCGAAAAACGAACTCACGAAGCCTGAGGGGCAAGCCCTCCGAGGCCTACGATCCTTACTTTTCAAATATGATGAAAACCGGTCGTTCGGCGACCTCCGCAGGGTTCAAGCACCGTCAGGCGAACTTTTGTGGGTCTGCCCCCGCCATTATCACGAGTATGACCCTGGACTACCAGAATTGCCCACTTCACCGACAAGGTCAAAGGACTTGCAAACTGACAGCAACGAGCGCGCGAGGCGAGTTGCAGCAAAACAGCCTCCGCGGCAGCGAGCTTCCGAGGAGCAGGAGTCGACGAACCGCCCAGATCATCATTCGGCGGCTGTACCTCTTCGTCCTGCGGTGCCAGATAACACGTAGCGGTTGCGGAGTAATCTTTCGCGTTTGAACGCCAAGCCGAATCTCCGCACGCTCTGCTTCGGCTCAGGTGACCGCCATGGATCATTGAATCAATTATTCCACGATCACTGCCTTCCATTTCAGCGGTCGGATTGGAAGCCACATAACATCCGACAGTCGACTACTCTTGGACATGCCCCGCACTCGCATTAGAGCGCCACAACCGCCGCAGTCTCCGCAGGCAGTTGGATCCGGTCCCGCATCACCGTGACCCCTTCCCCCGTAGCCAGCAGCACCCGCCGAGCCACCCCAGGCAGGCTGACTCCCTGCCCCCGCCCAGCCAGGTTCGCCACGACCAACGTGTCCCCCCGCCGCATCACCAAAAACTGGTCCCCGTGCTGAACAGAAACCGCGTGCATCCGAGGATCAGACAGGTCCGGCAACGACCGACGCAAGGCAATCAACCGCTGGTAGAACGCCAACATCTCCCGATGCTCAGGCTTGTCCAGCTCCGCCCAGTCCAACCGCGACCGCACGAACGTCTCCGGGTCCTGCGGATCCGGCACGTCCCCCTCCGGCCACCCGTGCGAGGCGAACTCCCGCCGCCGCCCGGTCCGCACCGCAGAAGCCAACTCCGGCTCCGGATGCGACGTGAAGAACTGCCACGGCGTAGAAGCCGCCCACTCCTCCCCCATGAACAACATGGGCGTGAACGGCGCCGTCAGCAGCAGCACAGCCCCCACCCGCAGCAGCGAAGGCGAGAGAGAAGCAGAGATCCGATCCCCGGTAGCCCGGTTCCCGATCTGATCATGGTTCTGCAAGTACGCGACCAACCGATGACCTGGCACCCGCGAGTCCAGCGGCCGCCCGTGGTGCCGGTTCCGGAAGCTCGACCAGGTCCCCGCGTGGAAGAACCCGCCCGTCAACACGTCCGACAGCGTCTCCAGCGACCCAAAGTCCCCGTAGTACCCCTGCCGCTCCCCCGTCAGCAACGTGTGCAGCGCGTGGTGCGCGTCGTCGTTCCACTGCGCGTGCAGCCCGAACCCACCAGCCTCCCGAGGCGTGATCAGCCGCGGATCGTTGAGGTCAGACTCCGCGATCAGCGACAACGGCCGCCCCAGGTGCGTCGACAGAGACTCGACGGAAACAGCCAGCTCTTCGAGCAGCGGAACAGCCCGCGAGTCAGGCAGGGCGTGCACAGCATCGAGCCGCAACCCGTCCACGTGATAGTCGCGCAGCCACATGAGCACGCTGTCGATGATGTAGCGGCGTACCTCGTCGGAGTGCGGCCCGTCGAGGTTGACCGAACGCCCCCAGGAGTTCGACTGCTCGGCGAGGTAGGGCCCGAACTGCGGCGCGTAGGCCCCGGAGGGCCCGAAATGGTTGTAGACGACGTCGAGGATCACCCCCAACCCGCGAGCGTGGGCGGCGTCGACGAACCGTTTCAGGCCGTCGGGGCCACCGTAGGGCTGGTGGGGGGCGTACCAGCAGACGCCGTCGTACCCCCAGTTGTGGTCGCCGTTGAAGGCGTTGACCGGGAGCAGCTCGATCAGGTCGACGCCCAGCGACACCAGGTGGTCGAGGCGCTCGATGGCCGCGTCGAAGGTGCCTTCCGGGGTGAAGGTGCCGATGTGCAGCTCGTAGAGGATGCTCCCGGGCAGCTGCCGGCCGGTCCACGAGGTGTCGGACCACGCGTAGGCGGAGTGGTCGTAGCGGCGGCTGGGCCCGTGCACACCAGCAGGCTGCCACGGTGACCGGGGGTCGGGCAGTGGTGTTTCGTCGTCGTTCAGCAGAAAGGAGTAGTCCAGGCCGGCGTCCGGCACGTCGACCCGCCACCAGCCGTCGGCGGCGGCGCCCATCTCGTGGTCGGCGTCGCCGGTCAGCCGCAGCCGCACACGGGTGGCGTCCGGTGCCCACACGGAGAATTCGGTCATGACGCAGCCTCCACGGCAGCGGTGGGGGGAGCCAGCAGCGCGACGGGATAGTCGGACAGAAGGTCGTCCAGAGGGGTCTCCCCGCCACTGTAGACCCGACCGGTGAACAGGTCCTTAACCTCGTTAACGGGAAGCGACAGCGCGGTGTTGCACCACCCACCGGCGCGTGCCAGGCCCAGCGGCAGCCGGGTCGCCACGGTGATCGCGCCACCCCGGTCGAACGCCACAGCGTGCCGGCCCAGCGGCCCGTGCGCCGGCACCGGCCGGTAGCCGGTGAACAGCTCCGGGTGCGCCCGCCGCAACCGCAGGGTCCGCGACACGACGAGCAGCTTCGCCGCTCCGTCGGTGTCGACCGGGGGACGCCAGCCGCCGTCGAGGCGTGCCAGCAGCTCTCGGCGTACGTCGAAGTCGACAGGGCGGCGGTTGTCCGGGTCGACGAGGGAGTTGTCCCACAGCTCGGTGCCCTGGTAGGTGTCCGGCACCCCGGGCATGGTGAGTTGCACGAGTTTCTGCCCGAGGGAGTTGCACCAGCCGGCCGGGGCGATCGCGGCGGCGAGTTCGGTCAGCTCGTCGTGCAGGCTCGGGTCGTCGTACATCCGGTCGATCATCGCGTGCATGGCCTGCTCGAACACCGGGTCCGGGTCCGCCCAACTGGTCGAGGCCGCGGCCTCCCGGGCGGCCTTCTCGGCGTACGCGTGCAGCCGCTCCCGTTCGATTGGCCACGCGCCGACGGCGGTCTGCCAGAGCAGGTGGGCGAACGACGGGTCGGGCAGCGGCGCGTACTCCATCCAGCTCTTGACCTGCTCGGCCCAGCGGCCCGGCAGCTCGCTGAGCACGGCGAGGCGGGCGCGGACGTCCTCGCCGCGTTTGGTGTCGTGGGTGGCGACGGTGGTCATGCTCGCCGGCCAGCGGACCTGCTGGGCGGCGGCGAAGCGGTGGAACTCCGCCGGCGGCACCCCGAAGTGGGCGGGGCTGTCGCCGACCTCGTTGAGGGCCACGAACCGGGTCCACCGGTAGAAGGCGGTGTCCTCCACGCCCTTGGCCATCACCGCGCCGGTGAGCTGCGGGAACCGCTGCGCCAGCTCGTCATTGGGGTCGCGCAGCCGGCGGGTGACCGCGTCCAGGGCGCCGGCCAGGTCGGGGCGGCGGCGGCCGGCCTCGGCGCGGGCGGCGGCGAGGTGCCGGACGCCGTGCGGCGGGTAGCCCCGGTAGACGGCGAACGCGGCGGCCAGCTCGGCGAGTGCCGCGCGGGCCTGCTCGGTCGGCACCTCGGGGGCGAGCGCGGCCAGCCGGGTCAGCTCGGCGGCGAGGAGTTGGGTGGCGGCGGCCAGCTTGGTGGTGTGGGTCAGGTTCTCCCACGAGGTGTGCTTCCCGGTCAGTTGGGTGTCCAGGACCGTGAAGTCACCCTCGGCGTCGGTGTCGACGAACAGCCCGCCGACAGCGGCCAGCGCGTCGTAGCCGGTGGTGCCGTCCACCGGCCAGTCCGGCAGCTCCTCGCCGTACTCCAGGATCTTCTCCACCACGAGCCAGGCGTCCGGCACGGCGGCCCGCAACCGGGTCAGGTAGCCGGCCGGGTCGCGCAGGCCGTCCGGGTGGTCGACGCGGATGCCGTCGACCTCCCCGGCGGCGGCCCAGCGCAGGATCAGCTCGTGGGTGGCGGCGAACACCGCCGGGTCCTCCACGCGCAGACCGGCCAGGCCCGCGATGGCGAAGAACCGGCGGTACGTCAGCTCGGCGTCACCGCGACGCCAGGAGACCAGCTCGTAGTGCTGCCGGTCGTGCACCTCCCGGGCGGTGCCGTCGCCGGTGCCGTCGGCGACCGGGAAGCGGTGCTCGTGGTAGCGCAGCTCGTTGTCGACCAGCTTGAGGTCGTCCAGGGCGGCCGGGTCGTCGGCGAGCACCGGCAGCAGCAGCCGGCCCCGGTCCCAGTCGATGTCGAACCAGTCGGCGTACGAGGAGTCGCGCCCCCGGCGCAGCACGTCCCACCAGGCCGGGTTGGCCGGTGGCACGGCGACACCGGCGTGGTTGGGCACGATGTCGACGACCAGGCCGAGGTCTTTGTCCCGCAGTGCGCGCAGCAGTCGCTGCCGGGCGGCCTCCCCGCCCAGCTCCGGGTTGACCGCCCGGTGGTCCACCACGTCGTAGCCGTGCTGGGAGCCGGGGATGGCGGCCAGCAGCGGGGCGGTGTAGAGGTGGCTGACGCCGAGGTCGGCGAGGTAGTCGACGATCGCGGCGGTGGCGTCCAGGTCGAAGCCGGGGCGGACCTGGACGCGGTAGGTGGCCCTGGGAGGGGTGGCGGCCATGTCAGATCATCCTCTCCAACACCACGAGGGACCGGTCCGGCACCCGGATGGTGCCGCCCGCGCTGATCACCGTGGCGTCGCCCGGTTCGGGTTCGGCCGTGCTAATCACCCGTTCCCACTTCTGGCCGTACTCGCTGCCGGGCATTGTGAAGTCCAGCGGCGCGTCGTGGGCGTTGAAGCAGAGCAGGAACGACGCGTCGTGGTGTTTCTGGCCGTACTGGCCGCGCTCGCGGATGCCCTCGCCGTTGACGAAGAGCGCCACCGAACGGCCGAAGTCGTTGCCCCAGTCCTCGCCGGTCATCTCCCGCCCGTCCGGGGTGTGCCAGGCCAGGTCGGGCAGCGGCTCGTCGCTGCCGCGCCCATTCACCGGCAGGCCGGTGAAGAACCGGCGACGGCGGAACACCTGGTGCCGTTTGCGGAACGCGGTGAGCGTCTGGACGAACTCCAGCAGCTGCTCGTCGACGTTGTCCCAGTCGACCCAGGCCAGCTCGCTGTCCTGGCAGTAGACGTTGTTGTTGCCGTGCTGGGTGCGACCCAACTCGTCGCCGTGGCCGATCATCGGCACCCCCTGCGACAGCATCACTGTGGCCAGGAAGTTGCGCCGCTGCTTGGCCCGCAGGGCGAGCACCGCCTCGTCGTCGGTGTCGCCCTCGACCCCGCAGTTCCAGGACCGGTTGTGACTCTCGCCGTCCCGGTTGTCCTCGCCGTTGGCCTCGTTGTGCTTGTCGTTGTACGACACCAGGTCGTTGAGGGTGAACCCGTCGTGCACTGTGACGAAGTTGATGCTGTGGAACGGGCGGCGGCCGTCGTCCTGGTAGAGATCGGCGGAGCCGGAGATGCGTGACGCGAACTCGGCAAGGGTGGCCGGCTCACCGCGCCAGAAGTCCCGCACGGTGTCGCGGTATTTGCCGTTCCACTCCGTCCACAGCGGCGGGAAGTTGCCCACCTGGTAGCCGCCGGGGCCGACATCCCACGGCTCGGCGATCAGCTTCACCTGACTGACCACCGGGTCCTGCTGGACCACCTCGAAGAACGTCGACAGCCGGTCCACCTCGTAGAACTCGCGGGCCAGGGTGGCCGCCAGGTCGAAGCGGAAACCGTCCACGTGCATCTCGGTCACCCAGTAGCGCAGCGAATCCATGATCAGTTGCAGGGAGTGCGGGCTGCGCACGTTGAGGCTGTTGCCGGTGCCCGTGTAGTCGACGAAGTAGCGGCGGTCCTCCTCGCTGAGCCGGTAGTAGCTGGGGGCGTCCACGCCCTTGAAGCTCAACGTCGGGCCGAGGTGGTTGCCCTCGGCGGTGTGGTTGTAGACCACGTCGAGGATGACCTCGATGCCGGCCGCGTGCAGCGCCTTGACCATGCCCCGGAACTCCTGCACCTGCTGGCCGGTCCGGCCCAGCGCGGAGTAGCCGTGGTGCGGGGCGAAGAACCCGATGGTGTTGTAACCCCAGTAGTTGCGCAGCCCCAGGTCGACGAGGCGGTTGTCGTGGATGAACTGGTGCACCGGCATCAGCTCGATCGCGGTCACCCCGAGTTGGGTCAGATACTCGATCATCGGCGGGGAGGCGATGCCCGCGTACGTGCCGCGCAGCTCCTCCGGGATGTCCGGGTGGCGCATGGTCAGCCCACGGACGTGCGCCTCGTAGATCACCGAGTGGTGGTAAGGGGTGCGCGGCGGCTTGTCGTTGCCCCAGTCGAAGTACGGGTTGACCACCACCGACTTCGGCATGAACGGCGCCGAGTCGGTCTCCGACATCTTCTCCGGCTCCGCCATGTCGTAGTCGTAGACCGCCGGGTCCCACTCCACGTCACCATCGATGGCCTTCGCGTACGGGTCGAGCAGCAGCTTGTGCGGGTTGCAGCGCAACCCGTTGGCCGGGTCGTACGGGCCGTGCACCCGGTAGCCGTAGCGCTGCCCCGGCTCGATGCCCGGCAGGTACGCGTGCCACACGTAGGCGTCCACCTCACGCAGCTCGACGCGGCGCTCCGCGCCGGTGTCCCACTCGTCGAAGAGGCAGAGCTCGATCCTGTCGGCGACCTCGGAGAAGATGGCGAAGTTGGTGCCCATCCCGTCGTAGGTGGCGCCCAGGGGGTACCGCTCGCCCGGCCAGACCTGCATGTTGCTCCTTAGACCATGGTTGTGCGCGCACCGGCCGACGCATGCCCGCGCGCATGCACGTAGTGCCCCCGGCCCGGGCGTGCCAATCCATCCTTTCAGGCGGTGCCGGAAAACCACCTGTCTGAGGCGTGCTACACCCTCAGGTGTCCTCCGTCACGATGACCCCTTTCGAGGTGCGTTCTCGGGCCCGATGCACTTTCCTTGACCGGGGACAAGCGTTCGCGCGCGTTCCGCCTGGCCCTCGGCCACCCCTTACACCTCACTCCGCCGCCACTGACGTCGGCGTATCACCATGCATGGACGGAGATTGATGTGACAGTGCGGGTCGACGAGCAGCACACAGCCACCAAGGACCGGGCCCACCGGCCCACAGTGACCTCCCGGTCCGCGCTCCCGACCCAGCCCGGTCTCTCCGCGCAGCCCGGCGCGACAGTGCCGGCGCAGCCCGGCCCCGGGGTGCCCCCGCAGACCCGCCGCATCCTGATGCTGTCCTGGGAGTACCCGCCGGTGCTCGTCGGCGGCCTCGGTCGACACGTGCACGCCCTCTCCGTCGCCCTCGCCGCCGCCGGCCACGAGGTCACCGTCGTCACCCGCCACACCGACGGCGCACCCATGGAGGAGTACGCCGACGGCGTCCG